>JAAYAR010000014.1 GCA_012719235.1 Clostridiales bacterium | reverse complement strand
CATACCTACATATTGATATCCGCAGCGCTGCTTGCAGCCCTCATCGCCGTGCGGCCGTTGACGGACCTGGTGGAGGCTTTCAACACTTATGCGGCCCTGCCTGTAAAGCAGGCGCTCGCACGGATCTGCGACGTGGTCCCGTACTCCGTCGGCGAGATATCCGTGATCCTTATGATCGCGGGTTCGATCGTCTATATCATAGCGGCGATACGCGACGTCATCCGCGCAAAAAACAAAAAAACCGTTCTGTACAGACGGTTCATGATCGCTGTGTGCGCGGTCTTGACGCTGGCTGTCCTGCTTGAACTGAGCCTTAGCGCCGGGAACTTTGCCAGGAGTTTTCAGTATAAGAGCGGCATTACCGGACAGAAATCCCATGTAATCACACTCTATGAAGTCACCGTGGATTTTGCGCGGGCCGCAAGCCGCGCCGGCGCTCTTGTTAAGCGGGACGCCGACGGCGTTTTCGATGAAGACCTTGATGACATAATCAGCGGCAGCAAAGGTATTTATGACGGTATCGAAACGCTGTTCCCGTTTCTTAATATGCACGACGTGAGGCCAAAGAAAGTGATTTTCTCGAAACTGATGAGCAGGGCGGGATATACGGGATTCTATTTTCCCCTGACGGGCGAAGCTAATATCAATATTGACTGCCCCCGGTGTCTGATACCTTCGACGATTGCGCACGAGTTTGCCCATCAAAGAGGCGTGGCATATGAAAACGAAGCAAACTTTGTCGCTATACTGGCCTGTACGCTGAGCGACAGCGAACCATACATATATTCCGGATGGCTTTTGGGATACATATATCTGTCCAATGCTCTGTATAAGCAGGATACGGAGCTCTGGGCCAAAGCGAGCGAGGCTCTTTCCGAAGAGGTCCTTGCGGACCTTGCGGCAAACAGAGCTTACTGGGCGAAATTTGAAGATACGACCATTTCGAAAGTGAGCGACGCGGTATATGAATCATACCTGAAAAGCAAAGGTCAGGAGCTCGGGCTGCAGAGTTACGGAGCGGTCGTGGACCTGCTTATCGCGTATTATTCCTGATGTGACCGTCGCAGACACCGTCAGCACCCGGGGGGACCGCATATACGGGAGGAAGGACCGTTCTTGTTGTGATGCGGACGCAGCGGTGATATAATTGCACCACAAATTCCCGGGATACCGTGGAAAGATATTGAAACAGAAAGGGATGCAGCGCATGTTCAGAATCAATTATTCGGACCTCAACAAAGAACAGGTCGAGTCGATAATCGGCCTAAAACCTGCTCCGGGTTCTCTCAGCGGGCTGTGCGGATGCCTCGCGGGAAAAGAACTGAAGATCGTGACAGACAAAAAGCCTGTGGAGGGCCCCACGCTTGAGTACTCGTTTTCGTCGGATACCGGGCTTACGCTGGTCGAGAACGGCGCTCCGGCGGTGGAGTGTGCGTATGGCGCTCTGTCCTTAAAGAATATTACGCTTTTTTCCCATATGATCCCCGGCACAAAGAGGGGCTACAACGTGATCGTAAACTGGGATACGGCCGTTGTGACGGTATTTGAGATGTGGTTCATCGATTACCAGGGGAAGAAGATCGATACGACAAAAGAATGCCTGGACGTATTCAGCAGCAACAGGATTGACCCCTACGTCAACCGCGAGGTCCAGCGCCAGTGCTATACGGGTTATTTTGAGAGAAACGGCTGCGAGCCGCCGACCGCGAGGGACAGACTGAGCCTTCGCCTTGAAAACAAGATGCTTTACTGGATAGACGACCGCCGCAACGAGCAGATCGTAACGTACACGTCGAACGTGTTCTCGACTATGGTCGAACTGAATAAGCCCGACGGTGAGGATGTGCTCACTTTTCCGTCGGATATTCTGCAGATAAGCGACAACCTCTTTATTTACAGCAGGGGAGAGGTCGAATACTCCGGCCGCCTTATCGTCGAAGTGATAGATCTCTTCACGATGAAGAAGATCGGCGTAACAATGGGGATCGACGAGAACGACAAGTTTGAGTATTTGCTCTATAAAGCCTGCGGCAGGATGCTTTGTCAGTACTCCACGTTCTATGACTTCAACGACAGGGGTGACCGGCTGCCCGAGGGCATCTCAAATCGTATCGATTACTCCGTGAAGGGCGCACGGGCCACATATCGCACGAGTATCCTGTCCAGACAGATCAACGAGGATGAGTTGAGGGAACTGGCAAAGAACGTGACCGTGTTTGCAAACGGCAGCGGCAATATAATGATCTCCGATAACCATATGGCCGAGAGCAGGCAGCTTGCCGGAAAGTGTCTCACCCTGCGCTACGACGACGGTACGGTGCTCGAATACGAGTTTTTGAGCGATCGTGAGCTGCGGTATCGGCGCCAGGGAGACAGCGAGTGGCTCAAAGAGGAGTACAGGGCAAACCAGCTCGATGAGGATCTGGTCTTCATGGGCCACTATGTGTCGGGATCGTACCCTCCCAACAGCATCATACTGGCGCTCGACTTCTCAAACGGCTGTACGACATGTATTGACGCAAAGGTGTACGGCAAGTATGACCTGCACGACGTCATTCCGACGTACAGATTCGGCGTAATAGAGACAGAGGGCCTGTCTTCTCCGCGTATGCTCCGCCATTGCTTCACAAGAGAACTCCTGGGGCGTTCTTTCACCTGGACGTATTCCGACGGAATAAGCTCGCAGCATATTTACAACGCCCCCGAATCCTACTCCTGGACGATCTTCACAAACGGACAGCCGGGCTCGCCTGCAAACCGCGCGGGGGGTTTTGTGTGGAGCTCGCCGTGTACATACATCAAACTCAGGGATGACGTATACATTGTGACCTGGGTTGAAGAGAAGTGGGCCGGTACTATGGGCTGCGTAGCCATGAACCTCCGGCTTATGCACGACTGCGGTTTCAATCTTCATATAGAACACGACGGCAGCAGTATAGGTTTTGATCAGATGGGAGCTCTCGCCCGCGAAGCGGGGAGATGTGACCTGTCGGGATACTTCACCCTGAAGCACCTCGGCTGCAAATAGATCCGCCGGACAAGGCCCGGAGGGCGGGACCGCAACCGGCGCCCGCCCTCCTTATTTGCATTTCTTATTACTGCTGTCTGACTCCGTACGAAAGACGTCGGAACTCAACCTGTCACACCGGTTGAAGCGGACGCGGGGGTCAGGGGGCCCCGGGTGTTTCCTCCGGGAGCGTATCTCCGGCGGTGGCCGGGGCGGCCTCGCCCTGTTCGGCGCTGCTCTCCGGGCTGCTTTCCGGGGGTATCCAGTCTTCGGAACAGATGGGGTATTTTGAAAGATTCCACCTGTACGTGTCGGAAAAAGATTCGTCGGAGCGCAGGAAGCCCGACCCTTCGTCGCTGAAAGAGAAATAGGACGGGTCGACGTGATAGGTCTTATCTCCGACAGTCACGATGTTCCAGCAGCAGGCGCGCCCGCTCCTGTGGCCTTCGACGACCAGACAATCGATCCCCAGCATATCGCATATGAGCTTAAACGTCAGCGCGAACCCCTCGGAAGTTGCTTTGCCGCTGTTAAGAGCGCCATACGCGGTAAATGATATGTTCTTTGAAAACGGCTCAGACTCCGCGCTCTCTTCGGAAGCATAGTCATAACTTACGTTTTCAGCAAGCCAATTATACAGCGACAACAGGGATGCGGCGGTCCCGTCCGCGTCGACCGTCTCCTGATGCAGATCCAGCACTTCAACAAGATATCCGGCACGATCCCTGAGCTGCTTCATCTGCAGGAGCTCCACATTCGGAGGAGATTCGTACGAGAGGCTGATCTCCATTATGCGCTGCATACCGCTCGAGGGATAAAGCTGTACGGTCATTTCCGGCGGCAGCAGCGCCGAGCCCGGAAGTTCGTAATACATTGCGTTCATATATGAAGTCAGTTCGTCGGCCCAGTTGTCGTAGAAAAAACAATGCAGAAGAAGCTTGTCCCTGCGCTCATTGTATGCGCCGATGAGTGCCGCCTTAGCCGAAGCGAGAGAATAGACGGAAACCAGGTTTGCGAGCTCCTCCGGCGTGCGGGTGTACGTGAAGCTCAGAGTCAGTTCATAATATGAGACGATGCGCTTGAGCTCATGCTTGATGTAGTCGACGCAGAAGGAACCGATGGGTTCGTTGCGGATCACGTCCAGAAAGACCGAGGCTATGTCTGATTCAACGTCGCCCGAGTAGTTTTTCAGGTGTATTGTTCCGCTTGGCGCCATTTCGTTTATATAGTACAGCAGAGCCTCCTTCAGCCCTGCCGCGCTCTCGACAATGAGCGCGTCCCCGTCTTCCTGAGCGATATATCCCTGAGTGTGCTCTTTTGTGTATACGTACTCGCGCTGTGTCAGCTTCGAGCAGCTTGACAGCGAGAAGATCAGGGCGGACAGGACCATGAGCGATATTATTTTTTTCACCGGATGCTGTTTCACTCTATTGCTCCTTTAAGTCAGAGCGACACGTCGGAATAGGTGTCAAAGCCGTTCCCGAGCACTTCTCTTGCTCTTGTGACTATCACGAACGCCGCAGGGTCCAGAGTCAGAACGAGGCTCTTCAGCGCCGCGACCTGATGTCGTTTTACGGCGCACAGTATCACGCGGCGGTCGTCCCCCGTAAACGCTCCCGTGGCTTTAAGGAGTGTAGTGCCGCGCTGCAGGACCTCATTGATGGCGTTTACTACCTCTGCCTCTTTGGACGAAATTATATAGGCGACCGTTGCGTTTGACGCACCGTATATGATCTTGTCGATGGTGTATGAAGCGGCGGTTTCAAGTATTGTCGTGTAGAGCGCGGCGTTTATATCCCTGAAGACCAGACCCGCGGATATGACCACAACCAGATTGACGCATACGGACAGCGCGCCGATGGGCATGTTGCGAAAGTGAAGTTTCAGCAGCCTTGCCGCTATGTCGCTCCCCCCGGTGGTTGCGCCCCTGGCGAAGATCAGTCCCAGCCCGAGGCCGCTCATCGCGCCGCCGAAAAGTGTCGCGATGAGCGGCTCGGTTTTTATTGTCGGCAAAAACGACAGCAGGTCTATAAATGCGGCGCTGAGCAGCGTTCCAAGAAGGGAATAGACGATGAACTCAAGTCCGAGCCTGCGGAAAGCCAGCGCAAACAGGGGGATATTCAGCAATACTATGATCAAACCGGTGGAGGAGAAACCTGTCAGGCGGTTGATCAGTGAAGCCATGCCTGTGACGCCGCCCGGAACTATATGGCTGCGGCGCATAAAAAGGTTGTACGACAGAGCAAAGATGAGACACCCAAGGATTATTACAGCGATGTCGGTAATGCGCTTACGCCTGAAAAGCAGTTTTTGTCCGGCTTCGGGCCGACTGGACGCGACGTTTTTGTCGTCCACGCGGACATCCTCCTTTCAGAGTCGCCGAAAAAGACGCTCCGTTTGCGATCTTAACGACGGCTTATGATCGTCAGAATCCCTCGATATTGATCTGCTTCTCCTGCAGATCTTCCGGTTTTAAAAGCGACCCGGCTGCCGGAACGGATTTAACGGTATAGCGGCTTTTGTTAGTTATTCCGGAGTTTTCAAGCAGCATCACGCTCTTGAGCGAGTGTTTCGGTTTAAGGCGCATGACCGCGACCCCCTGAGACGTCCGCGTGGTTTTCAGCGGGATAAGCGCGGAATCGACGATAAGCGCTCTGCCGTCGGTGGAAAAGAAGGCGAGAGGAGCGTCTGCGCCGAGCTGTATTATTCCGACGACAGGGCTGGAGGTGTTGTACGCGCCCGTTAGTTTGCGGCGGTTCGTTTTCGTCATATAGCTTAGGAGAGGCACCTTTACAGCTTTCCCGTTTTCAAACGCTATAACGATATTTCCAGTGTAGTCTCCGCACATACATAATGCAACTATGTTTTCCCCCTCGTCCATACCGAGCCGCGCGGGGAGATATTCCCCGAGGACCGAAGCCTTCATATCCGGGAAGTCCGATACGCGGGACGGGTATGACCGGCCTTTGTCGGAGAATACGAGAAACTCGCTGCTGTTAAAGGCCTCCGTCTCCCATTGGGGCCCGTCGCCGGGCTTATATTTCTGCGCACCGCCCATACGGAGAGAAAGCGGAGTTATTTTCTTAAAGTACCCCTCTTTTGACAAAAAGATGTGCACGGGGTAGTCCGGTATCTCCTCCTCGGGCTCCCGGGCGATATCGGACTCGTAGACTATCGCGGTTCGCCGCGGAAGAGCGTACTTTTTTGCGATCTCCCGCAGCTCGGAGACTATTACGCCGAGAAGAAGGCGCCGGCTGCCGAGAGTGCGCTCGCGGTCTTCGATATCTTTTTCAAGAGAGGCGATCTCTTCAATTCTTTTAAGGATGAATTCACGGTTGATATTGCGGAGCTTTATTTCCGCGATATATTCGGCTTGCGCCTCGTCGATTCCGAAGCCTATCATCAGGTTCGGAATGACTTCCGATTCGCGCTCCGTATTGCGGATTATGCGTATCGCTTTGTCGATATCCAGAAGAATGGACTCCAGCCCCTTCAGAAGGTGGAGCTTGCTCCTCTTTTGCGTGAGCTCATGGTAGATCCGCCTCTTGACACACTCGGTGCGCCAGGCTGTCCACTCCTCAAGTATCTCGCGAACGCCCATCTGGCGGGGTATGCCCGATATAAGAAGATTGAAATTGCACGGATAGTATTTCACAAGCGACGTCGACTTCATGAGCTTTTGCATGAGCGAGTCGGGGTTTGTCCCGCGTTTGAGCTCTATTGTAAGTTTCAGTCCGTTGAGGTCGGTCTCGTCGCGCATGTCGCTGATCTCTTTAAGCTTTCCCGCTTTGATGAGCTTTGCCGTCTCATCCATGATCGCTTCGATCGTCGTGTTGTAAGGGATCTCGAATACTTCTATCAGGTTCAGCGATTCAACATAGCGCCATCGCGCGCGGAGCTGAAAAGAACCGCGGCCGGTATTGTATATCTTCTCGAGCGCGCTTCTGTTATATACGAGTTCGCCGCCCGTGGAAAAGTCGGGTGCGGTCAGAGTTGTAAACAGATCGTGTTCGGGGTTCTGGATCAAGGCTATGGCAGTCTGACACACCTCGCCCAGATTGAAGCTGCAGATCTGGCAGGCCATACCGACCGCTATACCCTGGTTGACCGAGACCAGAATATTCGGAAAGGCGGTCGGCAGCAGCACCGGCTCGCGCATCGTATTATCATAGTTGTCCTGAAAATCGACCGTATCGTAATCGATGTCCCCGAAAATCTCGCTGCAGATCTTATCAAGCTTTGCTTCCGTATACCGCGAGGCGGCGTATGCCATATCGCGGGAGTAGACTTTTCCGAAGTTGCCTTTTGAATCGATAAAAGGGTGCAACAGAGCGCCGTTGCCCCGGCTGAGCCGCACGAGAGTGTCATATATTGCGGAGTCGCCGTGCGGGTTCAGGCGCATGGTCTGCCCGACGATATTTGCGGACTTTGTACGGGGCCCGTTCAGAAGCCCCATCTTGTACATCGTATACAGAAGTTTCCTGTGAGACGGTTTAAACCCGTCAATCTCCGGGATCGCCCTGGAGACAATGACGCTCATGGCGTAAGGCATATAGTTCGTCTCAAGGGTTTCGGTTATCGGCTGTTCCCGCACAACTGCCTCGAGCCCTTCCACTGCGGAGGGGTCGGGCCTGTTTTTTTCCGGGGACTTTTTTTTCGGCATAGCGTTCCACCAGTCTGTTTTTTGTCAATGCGCATCCGCGCGTTTATGAAATGTCGGCAAGCTCGATATAGCGGTATCCCTCGTCCGCTATGTGTTGTTTGCGCCCTTCAAGATTATCGCCGAGCAGCAGGTCAAACACTTCTGCCATCCTGTGTTTTTCCTCAGGCAGCACCTTTATCAGGCGGCGGGTCTGCGGGTTCATCGTTGTTAGCCACATCATTTCGGGCTCGTTCTCTCCGAGTCCCTTGGAGCGGGAGAGAGTATACCTGGTGTTGCCCAGTTTCTGCACGATGTCGGCTTTGTCACGCTCGCTGTAGGCAAAATACGTCTTGTCTTTTGTGGTTATTTCGTAGAGCGGCGATTCGGCGATGTAGACCAGCCCCTCCTTTATCAGCGTCGGAACAAGTCTGAAGAGCATCGCAAGGATCAATGTACGTATCTGGTAGCCGTCCTCATCCGCGTCGGTGCAGATGATGATCTTGCTCCATCTGAGGTTCTGCAGATCGAACGAGGAGATATCCTTGTGCCCCTTACCGCTCAGTTCCACTCCGCAGCCGAGGACTTTTAGAAGATCAACGATAATATCGCTTGCGAATATGCGCGCATAGTCCACTTTCAGGCAGTTGAGTATCTTGCCGCGCACGGGCATTATGCCCTGGAATTCCGCGTCACGCCCGAGCTTGCACGCGCCCAGGGCAGAGTCGCCCTCAACGATATAAAGCTCGCGCAAAGACAAGTCCCTCGAACGGCAGTCGACGAATTTCTCCACCCGATTTATTATGTCGAGGCCTCCGGAGAGCTTCTTTCTCATATTGAGGCGCGTTTTCTCCGCGCTCTCCCGGGCACGCTTGTTCAGCAGTATCTGGTCGCAGATCCTCTCGGCCTCCTGTGGGTTCTCGATCAGGTATGCTTCGAGATTGTTCTTCAGGAAAGCCGTCATGGTCTCCTGGATAAACCGGTTCGTGATGGCCTTTTTTGTCTGGTTTTCGTAGGAAGTCTGCGTCGAGAAGTTGTTTGTCACAAGTATGAGGCTCTCTTGTATATCCGCGTATGTGATGCGGCTTTCGGATTTTTGGTACTTTCCGTTTTGTTTGAGCCAGCTGTCGATCGCGGAAGTAAAAGCGCTGCGCGCAGCTTTGTCGGGGCTGCCCCCGTACTCTAGCCAGGACGAGTTATGGTAGTGCTCCACGAGGGAGTTCCTGTTGGAAAAGCAGAACGCGGCCGACAGTTTGACCCTGTACTCGGGTTTGTCCTCCCTGTCCCGGCCTTTAGACTCGTCCTGCCAGAAACGCGGCTGGGTCAGAGCTCCTTCGCCCGCTATCTCGGAAACATAGTCGATGATCCCGTTCTCGTATCGATACTCTTTGACGTCCCATTGCGAATCGCGTTGTGTATAGAGCCTCAGAGTGAGCCCCGCGTTGACGACTGCCTGGCGCCTGAGAGTGTCCTCAAAATATTCGTCTTTTACGGCGATATCGGTGAAGACGTCGAGGTCGGGCAGCCAGCGTATCAGCGTACCGGTCTTTTTCCTGTCCGTCGGCTCCTTTTTCATTTCTCCCACAATCTCGCCGCGCTCAAAATGCAGAGAGTATTTGAAACCGTCTTTCCAGACAAAAACGTCCATATAGCGGGAAGCATATTGCGTCGCGCAAGAGCCCAGTCCGTTGAGGCCGAGAGAGAACTCGTAATTGCCGCCGCCCTCATTGTCGTATTTTCCCCCGGCGTACAGCTCGCAAAAGACGAGCTCCCAGTTGTACCGATTTTCGGTTTCGTTCCAGTCGACCGGGCAGCCGCGTCCGAAATCCTCGACCTCGAAAGAACCGTCGGAGTATCGGCGGACGTTGATGAGCGTGCCGTACCCTTCGCGAGCTTCGTCTATCGCGTTTGACAGTATTTCAAAAAAGGCGTGTTCGCACCCTTCAAGTCCGTCGGAGCCGAAAATGACCCCCGGTCTTTTGCGGACCCGGTCAGCGCCTTTTAAGGAGGAAATGCTCTGGTTGCCGTATTCCGTCCTGGTTGCCATCGGTTTTCTCCCAACATCTTGTGCTTTATTCAAAAATTAAGTATATCGTTTGTGTTTATTGCTGTCAAGTTATGGACAGTTCATGTGCGTTCGCGCCACGAAAGAGAAAGACCCGCCTTATGATTCGGAGGGTCTTCAGATCTCCGCGGCGCACGTGTTCCCGCGGGAGGGATATTCAGTTTTCGGCGCTGATTTCGCCGTTACCTTATGACCGTTACCCAGAGCGGGTCCTGAGATTCAATGTCCGATGTCACAACGAGATAGTCGCCTTCTTTGATTTTGCTTGCGGAGGATGCTCCCCAGGCGCCGTTCTCAACTATATAGACCTGCGACTGCCCGTCAAGAGTCAGCGTCTGTTTTTTTCCCGCAGGTTCAAAATCCGAGACGTCGAGGGCCGCAAAATCACCGATCCCCTTTCCGCTCGTATCTGAGTAGAGCTCAACGGAATACGCCTCCCCTTCTATCGAAAGGACCCTGACAAGCGTATCCTTCGCGCTCTCCTCACCGTCCGCGGTCTCGCCTCCGGGGCTCTCTTCGCCGGAAGGCGCGTTCCCGCCGCTTTCGGCGGGCGCGGTCCCGTCCGGTTTTCCGCCGGAGGGTGACGCGGTCCCCGAACAGGACCCGAGAAGAAAAATCAGTATCAGTGCGGTTATTATTGCCGCAAAAACAAAGGTTTTTCTCATAATTACTTCCTCTTAATCAACCAGTGTGTCGTCATTATATACCCAGTCCCGAACATTTATGCTGACGTACTCGTCGTGTGTCGAGCGAATGACTACGCGGGATATTCCCGCGTTGATGATAAGGCGCTTGCACATGGAGCACGACGAGGCGTCTTTTATGTACGTGTTGTCCACGGCATCCTTGCCCACGAGGTAGAGTGAGGCGCCGAACATCTCGGACCGCCTGGCGGATATGATCGCGTTTGCCTCGGCGTGGACGGAGCGGCAGAGCTCGTATCGCTCCCCGCTGGGGATGTTCAGGGCGTTACGGGTACAGTAATTCAGATCGACGCAGTTTGCTCTCCCTCTCGGAGCCCCGTTATAGCCGGTCGAAACGATCTCGTCGTTTGAGACGATTATCGCACCGTACTTCCTCCGCAGGCAGGTGGATCGCTCGGATACGGTCTGCGCAATGTCCAGATAGTAATTATCCTTATCTCTTCTTTCCATCTTTTCTCCCCGCTGTATTTATTTTAATTTGCCTTGCGCCGGACTGCGTCAACGCGCCGCCAGAATGCCGTCTTCGATCGCGAAAACTTTCTGCGCCAGCCCGGCGGCCTGCGCGTCGTGTGTGACCAGGATCACGGTCCCGCCTCGCTGATGAAACGAGGCCAGCAGTTTAAGGATCTCGCCCGAGGATGCCCTGTCCAGATTGGCTGTCGGCTCATCCGCGAGAAGAAGCTTCGGTGACGTGACGATTGCTCTGGCAAAAGCGGCTCGCTGCTGCTGGCCGCCCGAGAGCTGGCAGGGGCGGTGCGCAGCCCTGTCTTCAAGACCGACGAGTCTGAGGGCCCGGCGAGCAAGTTCCCTGCGCACTGAAGGGGGAACGCCGTTATATACGAGAGGGAGCTCGACGTTTTCAAGTGCGCTCAGGCGCGAAAGAAGGTTGAAAGTCTGAAAGACGAAGCCTATGTGGGCGCGGCGTATCGAAGCGAGCCCGGCGGAAGAGAGTTTCGAAACGTCCCTCCCGCGGAACAGATAGCGGCCGCTGTCCGGTCTGTCAAGACATCCGAGAATATTCATTAACGTGGTTTTGCCGGAGCCTGATGCGCCTGCAAGGGCAAAAAATTCACCCTGCCCGATCTCAAGCGAAACATTTTTTAAAGCTTCAACAGTTCCGCCGGCCGCGGAATATGTCTTAGAAATGTTTTCCAGTGTAATCAAAACAGCCAGCTCCGTTTAGCATATTATATTATTTATTGCCACTGTCGGCAAGGTATAATACAGGTATGCGAAGGAAATAAAAGCGGAGCGGGCGTGCCGCCTCGAAACGGAGATAAAAAGGGCTTAAAACACCGCCCGGGGCTGTTCTGTCTAACCTGCGCTATCTGCGCGCGCCGGGACTCTTGACAAACGAAGACCTGACGTCGAGAAGACCGTCGCAAAGGGCGTCGGCATCCTCGAGCGTGCTGAATCTTGACAGGCTGACCCGGATAGCGCAGTCAATGACTTTTGGGTCGATGCCCATCGCCGTCAGCACGTGGCTGCGCTTGCCCCTGCTGCAAGCGGAACCTGCCGATACGTAAATCTCTTTTTGAGAGAGCAGATTGAGTGTCGGCTGGCTGGGGCAGCCCGGTATTGAGACTGTAAGGATATGGGGAGCATCACCGTACAGGCATACGCAATCCGGGATCTGTGCACGAAGTCTTCCGACTATATGGTCCCGCAGCTTCGCCATACGGTCGGCGGCTCCGGCATCCGCCATGCCCGCGCTGCACGCTGCGCCGAAAGCGCTGATCTGCGGCACAGCCTGAGTGCCTGAGCGGAAGCCGCTCTCCTGGCCGCCGCCGCAGATAAAAGGGGGCAGGCGAAGGGATTTTCTGATGTAAAGCGCGCCGCAGCCTTTCAGCCCGTGCACCTTATGGGCGCTCAGAGATATCAGATCCGCCCCGAGAGAGCGCGCGTCGACGGGGACTTTCATCAGGCCCTGCACGGCGTCCGTATGCAAAACCGCCCGGCTGCGAGCGGCTTTTAAGACCTGCGATATCTCGCCGATCGGGGCGACCGCGCCGTTTTCGTTATTTACTAGCATAACGCTGACGAGGACTGTGTCCTCCCTGAGAGCCCTTTCGACATCACCGGCCGATACGGCTCCGGCCGCGTCGGGCGCGAGGTACGTGACGGTATAGCCCTGACTTTCAAGGCGCCGGCACGAGTTCAGCACGGCTTCGTGTTCAATGGCGGTTGTAATAATGTGCTTTCCCGCGTGCCTCAACATATAAGCGGAGGAAAATACAGCCCAGTTATCGGCTTCGGTGCCGCCGGACGTGAAAAATATCTCTTCCGGTCGGCATCGAACGGCCTTTGCGACCTCGCTGCGGGCGTCTTCTATAAGGCGCTCCGCGGCCGTGCCGAGCCTGTGGATCGATGAGGGATTTCCAAAATCATCGGTCATTGCCCGGACGGCGGCAGTCACGGCCTCCGGGCAGGGTTTTGTCGTGGACGCGTTGTCCAGATAATGCATCGCAAGTATCTCCGGTAATTAAAAATAGAAGTCGGGCGTGAGGTCCGGCCGGGGCAGAGTCGCTCTTCGATCAAAGTGTAACGGCTTCATCAAGTGAAGTCAACATCGGAGAGGTGAACATTTCGGCGGGCTTCGGCATATACTGCACATATAAGCGAAAGGAGCGGTGAGGATGTTCTTATATAATTATGCCCGCGATCCGGAAAACTCCGAGCCGCCGGCCGAAAGCAGGGACATCGATGACCTGATCTACGGCGCGGCGCCGAACATGTGTCAGAGCGAGAGATAGCAGCGGTTGAGAAGGGGCGGATCGGTGCCGCGATCGTCTGAAATATTCCGGTTGGAGACGGCCAGGCAGAAATTATCCTTTACATGGTTCATGCGATTTTGTATAATAAAATTTGCGCAAAATACTGCGGTTTAACAGCTTGTAAGAGCGCGTAAAATACTTCCGGCGCTCTTTGACGTTATCCGCAGTTCTGTTTTATAACGGCACAAGCGATTTGACGTGCCGGCCGAAATACACACGAATTGACCAAAAGGATGAATACGGATGTTGGAGTTTGACGAGTTCAAGCTAAAAGTAAACAGTCTGAAGCCGAAACTCGAGGGCCTGAAAGACGCGCTCGGGTATGACCAGGTCATCGCGCAGATAGCGGATCTTGAAGCACAGGCCTCTGCGGAGGGATTTTGGGGAGATCTTGAAAACTCGCAGAAGGTTCTTCAGAAAACGAAGCGCTTGAGATCAAAGGCCTCCCAATATGAGCGGCTGCTGGCGAAGTGGGAAGATCTTTACACGCTGTTTGAGCTTGCGCGGGATGAGGAGGACCTGTCTATCCTGCCGGAGCTCGAACGGGGCTGGAGCGAAATAGACGACAAGATCGCCGAGATCAAGCTTCAAACGCAGCTCAGCGGCGAATTTGACGCGAACAACGCGATCCTCTCGTTTCATGCGGGCGCCGGCGGCACCGAGGCACAGGACTGGGCACAGATGCTGTACAGAATGTACACCCGCTGGGCCGAGCGCAAAGGCTTTAAATACAAAGTTCTCGATTACCTTGACGGCGACGAGGCAGGCATCAAAAGCGCGGTGATCCTGATAGAGGGGGAAAACGCGTTCGGATTCCTGCAGGGCGAATCCGGGGTGCACCGCCTTGTGCGCATATCGCCGTTTGACGCTTCCGGAAGGCGGCACACTTCCTTTGCGGCAGTTGAGGTAACTCCCGAAATAACGGACGATATCCAGGTCGACATACGTGACGAGGACCTGAAAGTAGACACGTACCGCTCGAGCGGAGCCGGAGGACAGCACGTCAATAAGACGGAATCGGCCATCCGCATAACACATATCCCGACCGGGATCGTCGTGGCCTGCCAGAATGAGAGGAGCCAGCATCAGAACCGTGAGGTCGCTATGCGTATGCTGAAATCCAAGCTCGTTGAGATCAAGGAAAGAGAGCATTACGACAAGATCGAGGATATCAAAGGAGTTCAGATGAAGATAGAATGGGGAAGCCAGATCCGCTCCTACGTTTTTATGCCCTACACGCTTGTCAAGGATCACAGGACCGGTTTTGAAAACGGCAATATAAACGCTGTTATGGACGGGGACCTGAACGGCTTTATCAACGCCTATCTCAACGCGAAAACGACAGGAAATTTATAGGTCGGCACAACGGATCTTCATTTTGGCTTGATATCGGCGGCATTGATGAAAAACGGGGCCCGGGACGGAAAAACCGCTTGCATTTTTGTGTCGCATATGCTAATATAACAAAACGCCGGCGGCAGACGCCCGCATATTGCGGGGTATTGTGCGGCGGGATAATTCACTCAGAACTGCGAAAGGGCGGATCACATAAATGGACACGTTAAAGCTGATCCTCACGATAATACAGCTCATATCATCTGTCGTACTGATAGTCATCGTCAGTTTTCAGTCCGGTAAGGATGCCGGCCTCGGCGCTGCGCTTTCCGGCACGTCGACGACAGATACATTCTACGCAAGGAACAAATCCAGTTCAATGAGCGCAAAGCTCGCAAGGGCTACGAAATGGGTCGCCCTGACGTTCATAGTTCTCACGCTGGTTCTGAATCTTATCGGCTGAGCCGGTCTGTTCGACGTCGAAGGAGGGGGTCTTGACCCCCTTCTTATCAATATTTGCGGCGAAACGGGAGACCGGGCGGTACGAGGGCCCCGAAACGGTGCGCCGCTGAAAGAGCCGCTGCAATTGACAAGAAAACCCCGCGCTGATATAATTGTGCGGAATCAAGTCTCAACATATTCGTTCCGAGCCTCTTGCCCCAACGGTTCAGCCTATGGGCATTTGGCCTGCCCCCGGACCTGGTTCCGGGGCCACAGCTGCGCCGGAAACGGCGGAGCTCTCCGTTTTGAGAAGGAACAGAACGCATGCCCTGTTGTGTCGGGTACTTTTTGCGCTGTGCGCGGTCTGTTTTGAAACCTCAGAACAGACCGCATTTATAATATCTGCGAACCAGGATTTATAGCAAAAGAGAGGGAGAGTTATGTCAAAGCTGAGCGCCGACGAAGCCCGCGATATGCTGCTCGCTATACCCGTTGCATGCAGAGTCGAACGGGCTGTTCTGAAGGACAGCCTGGGGAGAGTTCTCGCGGAGGACGTTGCCGCCGTGATAAATGTCCCGCCTTTTGACCGCAGCCCTTATGACGGCTACGCAATAAGGGGCGAGGACACGCTCCATGCTTCACCGGAAGAACCCGCGGTACTGAAGATCACTGAGGAGATCCCGGCGGGCGCCGTTCCGACTGTTGCGATAACAAAAGGATTTGCTGCCAAGATCCTGACAGGCGCATCGATCCCCGATGGAGCGAACGCGACCGTTAAATTTGAGGACACGCAGTTTACCAGCACGGAGGTACGCATCTTCTCGCCTGTCAAACCCGGCTCAAACATTGTGAAAGCGGGCGAAGACATACTGGTTGGAGCTCCGATAGCCGGCAAAGGCGAAGTTATTACTCCGCCCCACGTCGGTATGTTTGCGGGACAGGGGATCTGTGATGTCGCGGTTTTTGCAAGACCCCGCGTGGCGATATTGAACACAGGTACCGAACTTATGGAATCAGGTCAGAGGCTGTTGCCCGGAAAGATCTACAACAGCAACGGCTATACCCTGAGCGGATACCTGGCCGATGCCGGAGTTCTGCCATATAACGCCGGTACGGTTGAAGACGATGCGGAGCTGATAGCCTCACGCATTGACCAACTGCTGAACGATTACGATATGGTGGTCACAACGGGGGGAGCTTCCGTAGGCGACTATGACTGGGCCGTAAGATCCGCGCAGCTGCTCGGCGCGGAAGTCCTCTTCTGGAAGTGCGCCATGAAGCCCGGCGGATCCATGATGGCCGCGGTAAAAGGAGGAAAGCTCATTCTCGGCCTGTCGGGTAATCCCGGAGCTGCCGTCATGGGGCTGCTCAAGGTCGGAATGCCTTTTGTGAGAAAGCTGACCGGCCGGTCGAAGACCCTGCCTGAGGAGTTTGACGCGCTTATGGCCGAACCGTACAAAAAGAAAAGTACCGTAGCGAGATTCATTTGCGGGCACCTCGTCGTGCGTGAAGGTGCGGCTTATTTCAGTCAGACCGAAGGGTCGGGAAACGGGCTCGTGTCGCCGCTCCTCACCTGCGACCTCATAGGTCAGATACCGGAGGGAACACCGTATCTTAACGCCGGGGACAGGATCAGGGTATTTCGAGTATAAATAACGGTTTGCGGATCTCCGCAGGGCTCCCGCGCGTTTGACCGGTCTGCCGGATATGTGCGATCTTGCAAGCCCGGGACGGGCCGCCCTGCGGGATATAGACAGTATCGGGGGACAGAATATGGAGTTAACACATTTTAACACGGAGGGGCGCGCCCGGATGGTGGACGTAAGTGAAAAACCTGCCACCCTGCGCTCCGCTACGGCGGTGGCCACGGTGACCCTCAATGCGGCGACGTACGCTCTCGTCAAAGAAGGGCGTATGAAAAAAGGAGACGTGCTTGCCGTATCTCAGGTGGCCGGCATCATGGGTGCAAAACGGACACACGACCTGATACCTATGTGTCACCCCCTGGCGCTGACGGGAGTCGATCTGAGCTTTGAGACCGACGACGAGAAACACGTGATACGCATCGCTGCAACAGCGAGATGCAAGGGCGAGACGGGCGTCGAGATGGAAGCTCTGACGGCGGCCGGAATTGCGGCGCTCACCATATATGACATGTGTAAAGCGGTGCAGCGCGATATAGTTATCAGTGACATTCATCTTTTGGAGAAGCACGGAGGAAAGTCCGGAGACTTCTACTGGGAGGACAGGGACAATGGCTGACGCTGTTTCTTTGTTTGAAGTCAAAAGAAAAAGGACCCCTGAACGAGGGGGGCCTGAAGCACATGTTTCTTTCCGCGGAACGGCGATCCGCGTCCTGCCGTGAGCGCGCCTGTATATTCCGTCGTCGCGTACTCGGGGACGGGCAAAACCACAATTCTGGAGCGGCTGATACCCGCGCTTAAAGCGAGAGGGCTTCGCGTTGCTGTCGTTAAGCACGACGCGCACGACTTTGAGATCGACACTCCCGGCAAAGACTCCTGGCGCATGTCAAGGGCCGGGGCCGACGTATCCTGCGTCTGCTCCGATACGCACGCAGCGATCATGGAAAACAGGCCTCGCCGGGCGGATGAGATCATCGGCATGATCCGGGACGTGGACATCATCCTGACGGAGGGGTTCAAACACGGCTCCTGGAGAAAGATAGGTATAGTACGCGCGGCGACGGGGAAACCGCTGCCCGGGATCGACGGCGAGTATTTTGCGGTGCTCTCCGACGTGCCTGTCGAGATAAATGCGCCCCGATTTGATCTGCATGACGTTGAAGGGCTTGCCGGGCTGATCGTCCGGGATATGGACGCGCAGGAAAATCGCGACAGTTAACAGACCGGGACTATAATAAAGCGCGGGGTGCCGCCCGAACAGGGCGATACCCCGCGTTTGTTGTTGCCTGAAAAAAGTCCCGCGCTATAGCCGGGCGCGCAGTTCTATTACTTTACCCAGTATTTTGACCGACTCTCTGTCAAGCTCCTCATTTGGGAAAAACATGGGCTCATACTTGATGTTCAGCGGCTGCAGCAATATCCCGTCTTTCATTCGGCAGAATTTCTTTATTGTCGCGTCCTCTTCGCCGATCAGGGCTACGACGATATCTCCGGTCTCGGCTGTCTGTTGTTTTCGCACTATTACCGTGTCGCCTTCGTAAAAACGCGGCTCCATGCTGTCGCCCTTTATATGCAGTGCAAAGAGCTCACCGCCTCCCATACCGGGACCAACCTCCTCGTATCCGAGAACATCACTGACCGCGGTCAGCGGCCGGCCTGCCCGGACAAGCCCGAGAACGGGAACGAGCCTCTTCTCTCTTTCGTTTTTTTGCTCGAGACCGAGCAGATAATCCGTGGTAACGCCGAAAAATGAAGCGATTTTTACGAGCAGATCCCTTTTCGGGGGGTTTCCCGAATTTCTCCACACGTTGATACTTGCCCTGTTGAAGCCTATGCGGGCCGCGGCGCCGCCCGGACTGAGCCCCTTGTCGCGGCAAAGCTCCATAAACCTGTCGTAAAACATATTATGTTCTCCCGTGTGAAAATGTTTATAATTATAAACGACAACATTGACTTAATGCGCCCGAGGTGCTATAATTCATATAAAATAGGTCGACAGCGAAGTTCCGGCGAAAGAATTACGGACATATCGTATCACGTTTGTTTATGTATTTCAACTATAAGATATGAATTATCCTTCGGCAGGACTTTTCAGGGAGGAGCAGCAATGGCAGGCACTATAAAAGGCGCGCACAACCCGGAAGATATTTTGGCTTCGCTGATAGCAAAAAACATGCGTCTCTACAGGATCGACAAAGACGATCTGGCCGCCGAGATACGCGTTTCGAGGACGACTTTGTACAACCGGCTGCGCAGGCCCTCCGATTTCACCTTCAGCGAGCTGCAGCTTCTGTTTCGCGCCCTCCATTTCACCCAGGAGGACATAGTGTCGCTCATCAAGCCGCTGGCCCGCAGGGCCTCCTGAGGGACGTATCAATAAAGGGGTGGGGCAAGATGCCGGTTTCACATCTTGCCCCGCCCGTGGCGTTTCAAAGTATCCTGTTCTATGAAACTGAACGGTGGAAAGACCTCGCCGCTGCGCGACGCGTATTTGCGCGGCAGAGGAGCGGGCTTACAGCCTTGTGGAGAAGCCTCCGTCGATCTTCAGGTCCGCGCCGTTGATATAGTCTGACGCGGGGCTTGCAAGAAAGACCGCGGCGCCCATGAGATCGTCAAGCCGTCCCCAGCGTCCCGCTGAGATGCGTTCTGTTATTTTGTCGTAAAATTTCTGGTCGGAACTTACGTCGATATTGACGGAAGTCTGAAAGAAACCCGGGCATATCGCGTTGCACTGGATGTTATAGCGTCCGAGCTCGTTTGCGAAGCATCTGGTGATGCCGATAACACCGTGCTTTGCGGTGATATAGGGCGGACATTTCTCGTCGCCCGTATACGACAGAGCGGAGCCGATGTTTATGATCTTTCCGCCCCCCTGTTTGACCATGACTTTTGCCACCGCATGGCCGAGGTAGTATACGGCGTTAAGGTTGAGTTCAACGACCCTGCCGTATGCCGAATCGGGGAATTCGAGAAAATCGGCGAAATGGTTCATGCCCGCGTTATTGACGAGTATATCGATGCGGCCGTATTTTTCAACACAGTCTTCGACTACGGCCTTTCGGTAGTCGGGATCCGTGAGGTCTCCTTTGAGGAAAAAGACTTTCCTGCCCTCGGCCTCGATCAATTCGCGCACTTCATCGGTGTCGTCCGTGAAATGTGGTATATACAGATCCGCTCCCGCCCGCGCAAAAGCGACGGCGTATCCCATGCCGAGGTTCTGGTTGGCTCCCGTGACCATGGCCACCTTACCGGCAAGGCTGAACTTGTCCATGCTGAAGTTATTTATTCCCTCGATCATACTATCCGCTCCTTAAATTATCACTGCGCCCGGCCAAGCAGTTTCAGAGCCGTGCGGGCTATACCCTCCGGATCCAGGCCGTAGCGTGAGTATACTTTGTCCATATCGCCGAGAAGCGCGAATTCATCCGGCAGGCCGACTCGCTTGAATTTGCCGCAGAAGCCCTCTTCAAGCAGATACTCGGCAACGGTCCCCCCGAGCCCGCCGTTGATAGAGTGCTCCTCGACCGTAATGATGTTGCCGGTCTCGCGCGCGCATTTGAAGAGCATTTCGGTGTCCAGCGGCTTTACGGTATGCATATCGATGACGCGGGCGCTGATGCCGTGCTCCTCGCGCAGTTTTTTTGCGGCCATCATAGACCAGTAGACGCTGCTTCCCGTGGATATCAGCGTGATGTCGTCTCCGGGCACGGTTTCGATCGCCTTGCCGATCTCAAAATCATAGCTGTCGTCTGCGTAGACGTTGGGCGAGCCGCCCCGGTCTATCCGGATGACCATCGGACCGTGGTAGGTCATGGAACGGCGTATCGCCTTGCAGCACTGCCCGGCGTCGGCAGGCACCACCACAGTCAGGTTGGGGATCGCATGATAAAGAGCCAGATCCGCGATGCAGTTGTGTGTCGGCCCTCCGCCTGCCGTGACGCCCGCATGAGTTCCTATAAGTCGGACATTGACGTCGTTATAGGCTATGTCCGTGTGGATCTGATCGGCGGAGCGCAGCGAGAGGAAAGGTCCGAAGACCTGCGCGAAAACGATCTCGCCGGCCAGAGCCATGCCGCACGACGCCGCCACCTGGTTCGGCTCCGCTATACCGAAATTGAAACACCTGTCGGGATACTTCTTCACAAACTTGCCTGCCGAGGAGGACGGCGCCACATTGTCCGTATATGTGAAAACGAAATCGAGGCCTTCGTCAGCCATCCTCATGAGTTCTTCACCGTAAGCTTCTCTCGCGTTGGAGAGCATCTGGTCAAAATCAAATGTCGTTTTTACCGCCATCTTACCGCACCTTCCTGTTCTTCTCAAGTGAAGCGAGAGCCTCGTCGAACTGCTCTTTTGCGATGCCGCCTCCGTGCCATTTGACGTTTCCGGCCATGAAATCGACGCCCTGGCCCTTTGTAGTGTTTGAGATGATCGCGTAAGGCTTTCTGCGCACGATGGGATCTGCCGGCGGCTGCGCCTCGAGGGCGGCGCAGCACGAGTACATGTCGTTGCCGTCTATCGAGACGACTTCCCATCCGAAAGCCTCAAGCTTCTTGTCGAGAGGATCGATATTCATGACCTCTGCGGTCGGTCCGGTCATTTGCAGCTGGTTTTTATCAACGATGAGCGTCAGATTGCCGAGCTTAAAGTGCCCGGCCGCCATGATGGCCTCCCAGTTCGTGCCCTCGTCGAGCTCACCGTCGCCAGTCATCACATATGTGCGCCAGTATTTCTTCTGCTTTCTCGCAGCGAGCGCCATACCGAGCGCGATCGGCAGACCGTGGCCGAGGGAACCGGTGGAGGCTTCAATCTGCGGGCAGTATTTGTGGTTGCAGTGCATACCGAACTGCGCCGTTTCCAGCGTCTCAAAGTGCTCGACCATATAGTCCAGGGTGTAGGCCCCCTTATCCGAGAAGATCGTATAGAGTGTCTCGCTGCAGTGGCCTTTGCTGAGCACGAAGCGGTCGCGGTCGCACATAAAGGGGTTCAGCACGTCGTAATTGAGGTATTTATAGTAGAGAGCTACCGCCATCTCCACCATTGAAAGCTCTCCGCCAAGATGCCCCATACCGATACGGTAGATGAACGTGAGCAGGTTTTTCCGGATCCTGTATGCGGTCTCTTCCAGCTCTTTAACAACGTTAATATCTATTTTGGGATGATACATGCTGTTTGTCTCTCCTTTGTAAAGAGTGTCGGCTATTATTCGCCTTCTATTCTGTTGCAGCGTATCAGGATCTTCGGCCACTTTCCGCTGATCTGCGCTTTGAAGGCCTCCTCGGCTTCATCAATGTCAAAGATCTTGGATGTGAAGTCGGCCAGCTGCATTTTGGGCAGCATCTGCAGAGCGCGCGGGTAGGCGTATGGGGCCACGTACATGCCCGTCACGGTGATTTCGTTTGAGAAAAAGAATTTGTACAGATTAAGCGGCATCTCGAAAGTGTTCGGGTACATCGCGGCGTATATGAGCTTGCCTCCCTTTGCGGTGATGTAGGGGAGGTTGTAGACGGCATGTACGCTGCCCGAGCAGTCTATCACAACGTCATACCCGAGGCCGTTCGTCAGCTCCAGCGCTGTCTCCCGCACATCCTGCGCGGCAGGGTCGATCACACTGTCGGCCCCGTATTTCAAAGCGAGGGCTCTCCTTTCCGCTATCGGTTCGATGAGAGTGATCTTTGAAGCCCCCATCATAGACAGGCACTGTGTGGCGAGCAGTCCTATTGGGCCGCCGCCGCAGATGGCCGTGCGGAAGCCGAATTGCATGGATATCTTGTCCATCAGCCTCGTGACAATGGAGGTGGGTTCCAGAAGACAGCCCTCTTTTAGGCTCACGTTGTCGGGCAGCTTAAAAACCTGGGACTCATGCCAGACGATAGTCTCGCTCATTCCGGGGTTGTTGGACTCGTCAGCATGTTCGCAGAATTGCTGCTGTCCGTTCAGGCAGTAGTAACAGGTGCCGCAAAAGCGAAGGAAACTGCCCGCCACGCGGTCCCCGATTTTAAGCCCTTTTTTTGTTGCCTTTTCACCAAGTTCAATTATCACCCCGGACAGCTCATGACCGATGCCGAAAGGGGTCTCAAGACCGAAGATTCCCTCAACAAGGTGCGGGTCCGAGCCACAGATGGCACAGTAAGCCACCTTTATGCGCACATCCTCCGGGCCCAGTTCCTGCTCCGGGATATCGAGCACGGCGACTTTCCCGCGCTTTTGCTCGTCAGGGTCGCGCAGGCTGCCGACTTTCACGACATGTATCGATTTCATTTTTTGCCTCCTTGATCATATGATGTCAAAAGCTGGCTGAATACATGCGGTTACAAGTCAGTTTACCACAATGCGTGTATATTTGAAAGACTTTGGGCCTGACGGCATAGTGCCAAATGAAAAATTGAACTTATCACCTGATAAAAACGATTTATTGCGGTGCGGTTCCCGACCCGGGAGTCACTCCGAAGGCCGGGTTCATTTCAGGTGCTTGCATTTGCGGTACATGATGGTATAATTCATTGAAACGCCGCAAAATAACTCTGTGAAACAGCAATCCATCTGCGGCGAAGCGGAGGCAACTATGGCGATTGAACCCGCATATTACCGCTCACTGCGAACTGAAATGACGGAGGAGATCGGTGAGAGGCTGGGGCGGTGTCTGAGACCCGGGGACGTTGTAGCGCTGTTCGGAGACGTCGGCGCGGGAAAGACGGCGTTTATCCGGGGAATCGCCCGCGGGATGGGGATCAGCAAGCCCGTGACCAGCCCGACGTATACTATTGTAAATGAATATGACGGGCCGGTCCCGCTCTTCCATTTTGATATGTACCGGCTCCGGAGCGCACAGGAGGTCTTTGACATCGGCTGGGAGGACTACCTCGGCAGGGGGGGCGTGTGTGCAGTCGAGTGGAGTTCCAATATCCTGCCTGCCCTGGAAAACGGCTACATCCGCGTTGATATCAAGAGCGGTTTTGAAGATCCCGACATGCGTGAGATAACGATTACGTATTGATCGGTCTGCCGGATATCCGAACAGGTTTTTCCCGGCAGCAGTGACGAAAGAAATATTCCCGGAAGGTAGAGTAATGAAAATTCTCGCTTTGGAGACTTCCTCGAAAGCCGTCTCATGCGCCCTGTGGGCAGACGGCGTCTGCGCCGCGTTCTCGTATCAAAACAGCGGTCTGACACACAGCAGGACGCTTATGCCTATGATCTCAAACATGCTCGGAAGCGCCGAAACGCCGCTTGACCGGGTCGACGTCATCGCATGCTCCAGGGGGCCGGGCTCTTTTACAGGTCTTAGGATAGGAGTAGCCGCGGCGAAAGGTATGGCATGGGCGCGTGATCTGCCCTGCGCGGGCGTATCCACGCTCGAGGCCATGGCCGCGCAGTCAGCTGCCGTGCCCGGTATTGTCGCGGCCGTGATGGACGCCCGCCGGAACCAGTTTTACAACGCCCTCTTCGACTGTTCGGGTACTGTGCCCGTCCGCTTGTGCGAAGACCGGGCCGTAGGTATTGACGACCTGAAAAAGGAACTCATCCGAATGGGAAAGCCGGTTTTTTTGGTTGGCGACGGTGCGGAGCTGTGCTATACTATGATGAAAGATGTCGAAATATCTGTGACTCTTGCCGCCGAAGGGCACCGCTGGCAGACCGCATGGGGAGTGGCTCTCTGCGCTGCCGCTATGGCGCAGCGGGGGGAGCTGACCACAGCCGCCGCGCTGACGCCGGTATATCTTCGTCTTCCGCAGGCAGAGAGGGAGCGGCTTGAAAAGCTTTCGGCCGGTCAACCGGGACCGGACGCACAGTAATTACGAGGAAACGAGGTCACATAATGGGTAACGTATATATTCTTGATCATCCGCTGCTTCAGCACAAACTGTCCATCATGCGCGACAAGAGCACAGGCGTAAAGGAGTTCCGTGAGCTTACTGCCGAGGTGGCAATGCTGGTCTGCTACGAGGCGACAAGGGATCTGTCCACAGAGGAGCTTGAGGTGGAAACACCCGTCGGCCGCGCTAAAGTTAGAAAACTTTCGGGTAAAAAGCTGGCGATCGTTCCGATTCTGCGCGCCGGGCTCGGAATGGTCGACGGGCTGCTGAACCTGATACCCTCTGCCAAGGTCGGACACATCGGCCTTTACAGGGATCCCGAGACTCTGGGGCCTGTCGAGTACTATTGCAAACTGCCGCAGGACGTGTCCGAGCGCGAGGTGATCGTAGCCGACCCTATGCTGGCCACGGGAGGCTCCGCGTCGGCCGCTATCGGTTTCCTGAAAGCTCGCGGCTGCAGCCGCATTAAGCTGATGTGCATAATCGCGGCCCCCGAGGGGATTGAGCGTATGCGTCAGGACCACCCGGACGTGGACATATTCTGCGCCTGCTGTGATGAAAGACTTAATGAGCACGGGTATATCGTTCCGGGCCTCGGTGACGCGGGAGACAGGATATTCGGTACAAAATGACGCTGTGCGGCGGGAGAACGGCGCCAGCGCCGCGTTGATCGCATGCCGCTGGCGCGCTGCCGGCGCTCGGAACAGTTGCAAATAACGAAAAAAGAGGAAAGTGTTACAACACTCCCTCTATACAGACTGTCAAAAAAGCGGAATATTACGACCACAGCCTTTCGCAGCGCGAAAAATTTAAAAAATCGTGTTGCGTGTACGTGACCGATTTTTGAAATTACAGAGTACCAAGGCATTCGGCGGCATGTGCGTCGAATGCCTTACTTTACGAGCCGCCGCAGCGGTGAGGTCTTTCCCGGTCCGTGTCAAAGAACGTGTTCTTGACACGCACAAAAGCGGAAGGTGTTTCAATACTTCCGCTTTATAACTATCTGTCCGCCCGTATGGAACGCCCTAAGCCATAAGGGCGAATATATCCTCTTCCGTGATATCCGCGTGCAGGAGCGTCATGACGTTAACGGTCATCGTATATGCCCTTATCTCGCCGAGACCTTTCCAGCCGCCCAGTTCCGTGACGTCAACGACGCCCGCCCTTGTCAGCGAAAACGCGAGGCCGCCGCCCTCTGTCCTGATCACGCCTTTGATATGACCTGCAACGACGCCCTCGAATGACACGAGATCCCCGAGGCGCAGGAAGGTTTTTATGCCTTTTTCCCGGAGTGAGTCCGTTGTTTCCGCGCGGCCCGGTGAGAATGAACGCGTGTGGCTTATAACGAGCGAGTCGTTGATCAGGTCCTCGTGTTCGTCATGACAGACAGCGCAGTCCGGGTCGCCGCATTTTTGGCCGACGTGATGGTGGTGGCGGTGGTCTGTGCAGTCCGGGTCGCCGCAT
>JAAYAR010000124.1 GCA_012719235.1 Clostridiales bacterium | reverse complement strand
TTTTCGGTAATTCGTGTGGTTTGCGGCCGGAGGGGGCCTTAATCTCGGCTGCCGGTTTGATCGTCCGCGAGCCAGCCTTCGAGGCACACTCCTGCGGCGGGGTCGATTTTTCTTTCAAATGCCTCGGGGTAGCTGCTTTTCCACTCGGCCCACTCCTCGGGGGTGACCTTCTGGACATCGACAAGAAAACCCGATACGGCCATGCCCGTGGCGTTCTTGGACAGGTTGCTCAGAGGAGTTATCGTGTTGATCGCCCCGCCGCGGTCGAGCCGGCCCGGGATAATCGGGTCAAGGCGCGAGCCGTGGTCCACGTAGCACGTGCGAGGCATCAGACGCTCAGTGACGTACGCTCCGCAGAGCACTATGCCGCGCTCGTTGAAGACCTTGACGATGTCGCCGTGGACGATCCCGCGTTTTTCAGCCTCGGAGGGGTGGAGCCAAACGGGTTCGTACTGGTAGCCGTCCTCCCCGCGTATCTTCATCGTGCCGACCTCGCGGTTCCAGATGATGTCGTCGCACTGGGCGTGCATGCGCCACCGGCCGTGGTTTGACATGCAAAGCAGGGGGAAGTCCTTTTCCCTCACCGAACAGAACCGCTCGTCATGGCACTCGCCGCTCTCTATCCAGTGCGGAACGGGAGGCCGCTCGGGGTCGTCGGGCGTATGCTCCGCCAGCAGAGTGGAGTAGTATTCAAGCTTTCCGGTCGGTGTGGAAAGCGGATTGTTTTCCGGGTCTTCGTAGAACTTCCGGAGCCCCGCGGGCAGGGCTTCGGTCTCCTCACGCGGTTTGCACGGCACTACAAAGATCTTGCGTCTGCTGAATTCTTCCCAGGACATGTACTCTTCGCACCCCGTGGCCTTATAGAAGAAGCGTACCCTGTCTTTCTCGCTCATGTTGTCCGTATAGGCGTCATAGTATTCGGGTCCGAGCTTTTCGGCCACTTTCGCGCATACGTCAAAGTCCGACAGGCTCTCGCCTACGGGCGGGCAGCAGGGCTCTTCGAGATATATCGATGTAAACGCTCCGCTGGACATGTCGTTCCCCAGGTCGTTGATCTCGTGCTTTGTTGCCACGGGGAAAATGATGTCCGCGAAGTAGCAGTCGTTTTCGAGCCAGGGGTGCTGTGCGACAATGCATTCGATGCTCTCGTGCCTGTAGGCGTCCATCATGAGGTTGCCGTGGTTCCAGCACGTAACCTGGCAGGGGGCGTCGGTCCAGATCATGTGTATCCTGCTCAAGCCGTCGCGGGGGTATTTCATCTTCTCAAACTGGTACTGCTGCGTCGGCTTGCGGATGTTGTTTTCGTCCGGCTGCTGGCTCGACGAGAATACCTGGAGGCCGCGCCACTCGGCGTGCCCGTCAAGTATGGCGAGGTGTATCATCGTGCGCGGGATGAACTGCTTCGGGGCCGGCAGCTTCGTGAAGAGCTTCACAAGCTCCGGAGCCCGCTCCTTCTGAGCCTTTGTCAGCTGGAAGCGGTCCATGTTGATCTGCGGGTCAACGTCGCCGTCGACCGGGCGAAGCGGGTCGGCGATTGCCGTTATTTTTGGCACGAACGTGCCCTGATATGGGATGGGGTAGTCCCTGTTCCACAGATTCCACTCGATCATCTTGGCCTGGTGCACGCCGGGTTTCCCGAGGCCCTGCATACCGAGCAGCATAACTTCAAGGCGTGCGGGCTCCGTGGAGTACGGGCCGCGTATATAACATCCCCCGTTGCCGTGTATTATGCTCGTGACCTCTTTTGCCCAATTGCGCGCCAGGGCCTTGATGGTCCACTCGGGCACGCCGCATTTTTCGGAGGCCCACTCCGGCGTCTTGGGTATACCGTCCTCGTCGCCCATAACGTATTCCACGAATTTGTCGAAACCGTAAGCGTGGCTGGCGATGTATTCCTTGTCGTAAGTACCCTCGCTCAGCCAGATGTATGCGATCGCGAGCTGAAGAGCCGCGTCGGTGTTCGGCAGAACCGGTATCCATTTGTCGGCATGCACGGCCGCTCCGTAGTTGAGGTCGGGGCACACGTACACGCTCTTTATGCCTATCTGCGTGAACCAGTAGCACAGCCTGCTCGGCAGATGGCTCACGACGCCAAGCGGCGTGGTTTCGGGGTCACAGCCCCAGAAAAGGAGCGTGTCGGAATGCTTTGCGATGTCGGGGTAGAGATTTGTCTGGGGGGCCATCTCTCCGACGGGCTCGCAGCCCCAGACGTATTTTGCGCCCCAGAACCAGCCTTCCCAGCTGTCGGGGTTCCTCATCTGCAGAGTATAGCCGCCCATGAGGGAGAGCAGCCTGTTCGGGCAGCCGTGGCTCGGAGCGACGTTCTTGCCCTCGCCGTGCATGTCGGCTTGGCACAGCACGGCCTCGCAGCCGTATTTTTCCTTGACCCGCTTGAGCTCGTCCGCCACGATCTGCGCCGCCTCGTCCCAGGAGATGCGAACGTACTTTGATTTGCCGCGGTTTTCCGGGTGGCGCTCTCCGTTCGGATCCCAGTCGACCCTTTTGAGAGGGTAGCGAACGCGGTTCGGAGAGTATACCCTGCTCTTGTAGCCGAGGCCGAACGGGGTTATGGTCACGCGGTCGGGAGCCGAAAACGAGCTGCCCCTCGCCTCGATCTTCCACGGATTGCAGTGTTTGTCCGTGTATTCCTTATCATAAAAATACGGCCGAATGCGCGTTATCTTGTCATCGTGGGAATCGACAAGGCATGGCCCGCCGCTCTCCGGGCCCATAAGGCTGAAACTGACGATGCTCTGATTGTCGGGCGCGACTTTTTTCGGCATGACCGTCACCTCCCTGAATTTTGATTATTTTTTTCTATCATTTGATTATATTGTCGCATCAAACGAATTCAATGTCAACAGCCACTACCGGCCGCCGTGATGCGTCGGGAGCATCACGGCGGCCGGGGTGCGGATCCGATCGGGTGCGGGGCGGTGCGTGTGTATCGGCGCCTGCCTGGTCTCTCAGACGGGTGTGGGGACTGCGTCGGGGGGGATCGGGCAGTCGTAGCCCGCGGCGGTGCGCTTTTCAAATTCCTCCCGGGCCTTCCTGAGGTGCCCGGGGTCTTCAAACAGGTCCACGGCGCAGGCCGCTATAACCTTGCCCGCGTACAAAAGGCCCTTGTCACCGATAGAGGAAGCGCCGGAGGAGACGTTCTGCCAGGAGTGGCCGGGGCAGTTGTTCGGGAAGCAGGCCGCGGTTATCTGCGAAGTCGGCGTCTGCCAGCTCACGTCTCCGACGTCGGTCGAGCCCATAATGCATTTCTCGCTCGTCTTGTACGGGATCACGAAATCGAGCAGGGGATTTTTGCAGTTATCGCTTTTTTCGTTTATGAAAGCAATGTCCTCAGCGCTCAGCACGCCTGACAGCTGCTGCGCCGCCGTTTCGTCGGGTCTCACCTCGTAGGAGTCGACGAGGGCGCGGGCGAATGCCCACTCGTCTTCCGTGTAGGAAGGCGCGCCCGCAAGCAGGAGGTTTTCATATAAAAGCTCTTCAAGAGCGCAGTTGGGGACAAGCTCCGCAAGGCCGTCTATGAAGCGGACGCTCAGCTCCGTCTCGGTCATCATGGCGGCCGCCCGGGCTATCTTGTCGACGCGCTCCTGCAGCGCCAGAGCCCTGCTCACCTTTGTGGAGCGAACCATATAGAGGACTTTTGCGACGGGCTGAACGACGTTCGGCGACACGCCGCCCCCGTCAGTGATGGCGTAGTGGACGCGGCAGTCCTGGCTCATATGCTCCCGCATGAACTCGACGCCCATATTCATCAGCTGTACGGCGTCAAGCGCGCTGCGCCCCAGGTGCGGCGTGGAAGCGGCGTGAGAGGAGAGGCCCTTGAATATGTACTCCTTCTGGATGCACGCGAGGCTGCTCCCCGTGAAGACGCCGTTTTTGTCCTCGGGGTGCCATGTCAGCGCCGCGTCAAGATCGCGCCAGACGTTTTCTCTGGCCATGAAGGCTTTGCCCGCGCCGCCCTCCTCGCCGGGGCAGCCGTAGTATATCACGGTACCGGGGCCGCCCTTTTTCTCGAGGTAGGCCTTCACGGCGCACGCTGCCGCGAGAGAGCCGGCGCCAAGCATGTTGTGGCCGCAGCCGTGGCCCGGCCCGCCCGGTACAAGTTCCTCTTTTACGGCGGTCCCGGCTTTTTGAGAGCACCCCGAGAGGGCGTCGTACTCCCCGAGTATGCCGATGACGGGCCTCCCGGAGCCCCATCTGCCGAGAAAAGCGGTCGGCATGCCGCAGATCCCCTCCTCGACGTCAAAACCGAAGTCGCGGAGCACATTGCAATAGAGGGCCGCCGAGGCGTGCTCTTTCAGCGACAGCTCAGCGTATTCCCATATCTTTCTGCTGACGTCCGTGAAGACGCCGGCGTTATTGTCGATGTAATCGAAAACAAATTGCTTGTTGTCCGTCATTGCGGTGCGTTCCTTTCTTTTGCCGGGTTGTCCCCTGGCGGCATTATTCAGGCGCCGGAGGAAGATCCCCCGGCGCCTTTGATCGCTTTACTGCAGGACCTTGCTCAGGAACTCTCTCGTGCGGGGATTGCGGGGGTTGTTGAATATCTGATCGGGCGTGCCCTCCTCAGCGATAACGCCGTCATCCATAAAAAGGACCCTGTTTGAGACCTCTTTTGCAAATCCCATCTCGTGAGTGACTATCACGGTCGTCATGCCGCCGTGCACGAGTTCGCGTATTACGTCGAGCACCTCGCCGACCATCTCGGGGTCAAGCGCGCTCGTCGGCTCGTCAAAAAGCATGACCTCGGGTTCCATCGCCAGAGCGCGGACTATAGCCAGGCGCTGTTTTTGCCCGCCCGACAGGCGGCCCGGCTTTTCGTTCAGTTTGTCATACAGTCCCACGCGGCTGAGCAGCGCCCTTGCGGCCTCTTTCGCTTCTTTTTCCGTGCTCTTTTTTGTCAGCACGGGAGCAAGAGTGATATTCTGCTCTACAGTAAGATGGGGAAAGACGTTGAAAAGCTGGAAGACCATTCCCATTTTTCTGCGGTGCAGGTTTACGTCGACGCCTTTTTTTGTTATATCGACGCCGTGGATGAATATATGCCCCCGCTCCGGGATCTCGAGCAGATTCAGGCAGCGAAGGAAGGTGCTCTTTCCTCCCCCCGAGGGCCCGATGATGGAGACTACCTCCCCGGGGCGGACTCGCTCGCTCACGCCCTTGAGGACGTGCAGGTTTCCGAAGCTCTTATGCAGGTCGACGGTCTCGATTATATATTCTACGGGAGTCTTGTCAGTCACCTTTTTTCAGCCTCCTCTCCCAGGCGGCGATGAGATTGCTCAGCACGTACGTCAATACCAGGTATATCGCCGCTACGACTATCAGAGGTTCCATGACGAGGTACGTCTTGCCGCGCACGACGTTGTACACGCTCATCAGGTCTCCGATAAAGAACGTGGAGGCCAGAGAGGTGTCTTTAATTATCATGACGAACTCGTTTCCGAGGGCGGGCAGGATATTCTTCACCGCCTGAGGCAAAACGATGCGGAAGAAAGTCTGTTTTCCGCTCAGGCCGAGGCTGCGCGATGCCTCCGTCTGGCCGCGGTCGACGGCCTGTATGCCGGAACGGATGACCTCGGAGACGTACGCGGAGCTGTTGATGATCAGCGCGATGGCAATACACATGAACTTTACGAAGTCCCTCTGCGTGACTTCCGAGCCGAATAAGATCATCAGCTTGTGGACCCATCCGAAAAGCGTCAGGACAAAGCTGTTCGGTATCATGAAATAGAAAAAGTACAGCTGCAGCAGCATGGGCGTTCCGCGTATCACCTCGATATATGCTGAAGCTATCCATCTGACCGGCAGTATCCTGCACATCTTCATCAGCGCGAGAGCCGAGCCGATGATCGCGCCGAACACGACTGTCGTGGCTGAGAGCGAGAGAGTTATCGCAAGGCCCTCGCCGAGGAACATTTTCCAGTAACCGGTCCAGATTATGACGATTCTTTCAAGCAAGCGGGCACATCCTTTCATCCGCGAAGGGACCGCCGGGTAAACGGCAGTCCCTCGGTAGCAGCGTTAAGCGCAGGAAGATCAATCTTCTATAGAGACCTCTTTGGCAAACTCGCTCATTGCGAGATTGTTGGCTTCTTCGTACCAGCCTGCGTACAGGCCTTTCTCAAGGCACTCGGCAAGGATCTTGTTGATGGCTTCAAGGAGCTTAGTCTCGCCCTTGGCGATCATGACCACGTTCGCGTCGTCGGTTATCTCAAATTCCCAGGGGCAGATGTCCAGCTCGGAGTGGCTCGCCTTAAAGATCTCAGCCTGGCCTTTCGCGCACGCGAGACCGTCGACCTGGCCGTTTATAACCTCCAGTATCGCGACGCCGAGATCCGTGATAAGGTTCGCCTGAGCGTTCGGCAGCTGCTCCGTGAGGAGGTTGTACTGCAGCGAAGCGTTCTGGGCCGATATCAGCTTGCCGTCAAAATCCGAGGGTTTGGTGTAATTGGGGGCGTTCTCCTTGAGCATGATGATGACCTGGTTCGATTCGTTGTTCGTGTAGTAACCGTCCGAGAGCTCGAAGTTTGCCTCGCGCTGCGGGGTGCGGCTGTAGCCGGAGATACTCAGGTCGACGTCCTTCGTCGAGACCGCGGCCTGGCAGGCCTCAAAGCTCATGGGTTCGATGACCAGTTTTACGCCCAGCTTGTCGGCTATGTACTTTGCCAGAGTGACGTCAAATCCCACGTACTGGTCCTGACCGGTTTTTGAAGTGTCCACGAACTCCATCGGAGCGAAATCGGGGCTCAGGGCAACGTGCATTTCTTTGGTGTCCATGATCTTATCGTAGATGCTGTCATACGTTTTTTCTTTGCTGCAGCCCGCCAGCGTCAGGGCCGCGAGCAGCAGGGCCATGCACAGGGCCAGTGTCTTTTTCATCATAATTCCTCCTGAGAGCATTTAATTCTAATGATTATCTATCATACATGAATTTATATGCGTTTGCAAGCGAAATAATATACAAAATATTGAACAAATAATGAATAATTAATCACAGTTCTGCTATGTCCGGTTTGGATGGGAATGTTCTGGCGGAGATGAGGTCGGTGCTGAAAAGGCCGCGAAAATATGCGCGGCAGCCGCATTCCAGGCTCTATTGCGTGGATTCCGGAGGATTATGCCGCTTGCGCGGCCTCTGAACGGCCGGTAAGCGCGCGCAACCGCCGGGGGTGCGGGAATGTGGTTGTATATTCGGACTGCATACAGTATGGAAAACTATGCTGCGGCTTACAGAAATGCGCCGCCGCCCGGACCGTGCAAAGGCCGCGTCAAGTCGCGGCCTTAACTATCATCTCATAGATCCCGGGGTGGTTCTTTTCGATATCGTAGGATTTAAAATCGGGGCCTGTCCAGATGTGGAAAGACGTGGCTGTAGAGCACAGTTCCCCGCTCTGCGCGGAAGTCAGCTCGTAGGAGAGCTCAAGCTTCCTGGGTGCGAAAGACCGCACGCTCGTGCGTATTACCACCTGTCCGGGGTAGCGTATGGGCGCCAGAAAGTTCTGGTTGAGGTTGACCATGACAGGGTGCACGTCGTACCTGCTCATTTGAGAAAACGGGAGCCCCGCTTTTTCGAAAAAGTCCATTCGGGCTATCTCGTACCAGATTGCGTAGACGCCGTGGTGCACGACGCCCACCGTGTCCATATCGGGATAGCGCACGTCGACAGTAGTTTCGGTGATCAGCATTTTCAGTTCTCTCCGGTCTCAAAAATCATCTCTTCCATGAACGCGCCGGTGAAGAGGGGCGCGACCGACAGCTCGACATAGCTGAACTCCAGATCCGACAGCATTTCGCGCGCCGTCTGCGAGATCAGGCACGCGCACGCGCCGGCCCCCGCGGCGTTGCCCAGGGTAACGACCCTGCCTTTGAGCTCTCTGGGGATCAGGCCTATGTGCATGGCGCTGTCGCTGTTGAGGTTGCTGCCGAATCCGCCGGCCAGGTACAGTGTCTGTACCTGCTCTACGGACATACCCGCTTCCTGCAGCAGCACTTTGACCCCCGCCGCAACGGCGGCCTTTGCAAGCTGTATTTCGCGCACGTCCCTGTCGCTGACGTAGACCTTGCCGCCCGGTATCGGATAGAAACGGCTGCCGTCGAGATACGGGAGGGCTTCGGGGCTGCACTCGTCTTCGTCTGTGAACCTCCCCGTCTCGTCCACAACGCCGAGGTCAAGCATGATGCTGAGGAGGTCCAGCAGGCCCGCTCCGCAGATGCTGGCCGGTTCGGCGTCGTTGAGTGTGGAAACGGTGATGTTCCCGTCTTCGTATTTTACTTTGCATATGGCGCCCGGGATGCTGCCGGAGCCGCACTCGATCTGGGCGCCCTCAAATGCGGGTCCCGCTGCGCAGGCGGCGCAGTAAGATCGCTCGCCGTCAAACAGGACTATCTCGCCGTTCGTGCCTATGTCCAGGAACAAATAAGGATTCCTGTCCGTGCATACGCCCTTGGACAGAAGGCCCGCCGTGATGTCGCCGCCGACATAACCGGCGACTGCAGGAGCAATATATACGTCAGCCGTGTCGGAGCCGATAAGACCAAGCGACGCGGCGCTTCTGAAATCACCGAACAGATCGAGAGGCCGGAAAGGGGCGACGGCGATAGTTGCGGGGGAGAGCCCGCAGAAGATGTGCTGCATGATGGTGTTTCCGACCATGGACCAGCGGACGACGCTCTCAACGGGTATACCGGCTCTGGCACAGAGTTTCCGGGCAAAGCCGTTGAGCTGCGAAACTATGGCGGCGCGCTCTTTTTCAAGCCCGCCATCCGTCTCCATGGCGAAAGACGAGCGGGAGATGACGTCCGCGCCGAATGAGCGCTGGTCGTTCAGGCCGCTTTCGATAAAGACCTTGTTCCCGGTCCACAGCTCGCAAAGGAAGGCCGCGACCGTGGTCGTGCCTATGTCGACCGCGATGCCGTAATTGCCCTCGCTCCAGCTGTCGACCGGAAAATCGCAGGCGTTGCCGTGCGTTGCCACGGACGCCGAGCGCTCTTCGAGATATACTTCGCAGTCCCCGACCGCCTTTGTCTGGCAGGCCAGGCGGACAGAGTCATAGTTCGGGTTCTTTTTCTTTTCGGCGTCGCCCGGCGGTGTGACGGCTCCGCTTACGCGGGCGAGGCATTTGCCGCACTTGCCGTTTCCTCCGCAAGGGGCGTCAAGCTCATGTACACCGGCGCTCTGCAGCGCGGAAAGCAGGGTCTGCCCCTCCTTGATCTCCGTTTTGAGGGTGCGGTCCGGATAGCGTATCGTCAGTGTGTACACGGCTTTTCATTCCTTTCTGTCCTCAGGGGGCGCGAAGCGCATATGCAATCATCGGCACCGGCACCGGGGTGGACGTGCCGCAGGCGCAAACGCGGGTCAAATCGTTCGCTCTGCATTATATAATACCGCATCGCCTTTTTGCAAGGGTTGTACGATCATCGGTAAAAAGAGTGAGAAAACGATCCCGCGGCCGTGCCGCCGAGTTATTCCGCGTCGACTTCGAAAAATGAGATCACGACGCCCTCGGGGCTCGCCCGCCCCTCGCCGCGGAATTTGGCGCGGTGGAGATAAGGGGCGAGGGCGACGCTGTCGGTGTAAAAAACGGGTATTGTTCGAAACGGCGTTTCGGGAACGGAGCGCAGACAGCCGTTGTTTTCGACATATATCCTGCACTCACTGCCCGCGATGTCGGTGCCCTTGAGCATATACCGGGCGCACATATGGTTGACGCCGTTAAGATCGGTCACCTGCGTATCCACACCTCCGGGAAGAACCACGCCGTTAAATATCTCTCCTTTGACGGTCCCGCCGAAGGGTATCATCGTAACTTTTCCTGCGGGCCCTTCAAGATGCATTATCTCATTAAGGTCGATCGTCACCGCAACTTCCATGATCAGCTTGTCTTTCATTGATATTACCGCCCCGCAAATGTATAAATTTTCAATCGCCACGGCCGCCGCGCCCACTGCGCGGCACCCCGGGCCGCGCGTTTTCAGCCGGGCTCTCAGGATCCGGTGATGCGGCTGATATTGCGAAATATGCTTAAACTATAAACCATTTCTGCGCAATTTCCAAGATATTCTTCGACTTTGTCAACTTATTGCGCCGGATCTCGCCGTATTTATACCGCCCCTCCCCGGCCGAGGAGAGGGGCGGGAAATGTATAACGATGTTGAACAAACAAAAAATACCTTGTCAAAAAATCGATAATTATTATGTATATTACCTGCATATCATATAAAGAGGGTGGTACTAGTGGAATTCATTGCGTCTATCGGTCCCTTCATACTGGCTGTTATCGCTGTCATTATCAACGGAATACCGCAGCTTCTGTATGCGGAAGCCCGCGGTTTCGCTCTGAAACCTGCCGGATTCGCGTATCTCGTGGGTGCGTTCGGCAACCTGTTTACCGGCTCAGTGACGCCTATCTCGTCGCAGGCGGAGACGATCACAGTCGCGAGCATAAAGAAAAACCTCAGAAACAACCTGAGTTCCATTCTTCTTGCGGCTGTTTTAATGATGATTCTGGCGGCATTCGGCGGCGTGACCAGGATAGCCGATTTTGCCGGAGTCGCGATAATCTCCGGCATGATGAGCGGTGTCGGCCTCATCCTCGCCGGCGTTTCATGGGACATGTTCAACCAGGAGAGGCGAACGGCGCTCGTATCGATCATTTCGGCCGTCGCGGCTTACGCCATATTCCTCAACAGCGCCAACAAAGTCGTCTGGACGATCTTCATCTCCGTCGTCGTCTCGACCGCCGACTATCTGTTCCTTCAGAAGAGGCGCGTCGACCTGTCGGCCGAGATGGAGGAAGGCCGCGAACAGTACCGGATGAGCAACGAGTGGCGCTTCTGGAAGAAGGATTACTGGAGCGATTTCAAACTGATCAAGCCGACGTTCAACCTGTCTGTCCTGCTGGGCGCTCTGAGCCTCGTAATGCTGAACATAGGCGCGAACATTTCATTCGGCGGCATCACCGCGAGCATCGCGGGCACGTCACAGAACTTTGACCATCTTTCGATAATTAATTCGCTGGCCGACATCCCCAGCGCGCTCTTCGGCGGACCTCCGATAGAAGCGATAATCTCCGGTACTGCGGGCGCTCCATGGCCGGTGGCATGCGGCATCGTGTTCATGCTCGTCACAGGTATTCTCGTGCTGGTCGGCATTATCGGGCGGCTCGGAAGATATCTGCCCTCGCAGAGCATAGCGGGATTCCTCCTCGTTATCGGCTTCGCTCTGACGTTCGCGCCCAATCTTTCGGCTGTGGCGCAGTCGGACAACCCGATCGGCGGCTATATGGCTCTCGGTGTGACGGCCTGGTCAAAGAATCCGTTCCTCGGCATGGTGGTGGGCATTCTGGTGCGCTATCTCGGCGCTTATGTCGGTCTTGTGTGAGGGAATGAAAATGAAAACCGAATGGCCTGAAGTATGGAAGGTGCGGCTCGGCCCCGAGCTTGAGATCAGCCTTCCGCTGACGAATCTCGGGGGAGGCTTATATATCTACTCCTTCGATATGACGGGCGAAGCAGAATGGAACAGGGTTGCCGCGAAAAGTCTGACGCAGAAGCTCGCCAAGTACGATTTTTATTCGTTTGTTACGGTGCAGACGAAGTCGTCGGGTTTGACGCAGGCGATATCCGGCTCGGTCAGGAGCTATCTTGAGCTCCGCAAGAGCCATAAAGGATTTATGCGCGAGCCGAAGCATATTACGGTAAGGTCGATAACCACGGAGGAGGACCAGGAGCTCTGGATAGGCGGGGAGAAGTACGAGGAGTTCGTGGGCAAAAAGCTCTGCTTTATAGACGACGTGGTCTCGACCGGAGGGACCGTCGATTCCGTGCTGGCGATGGCGAAGGAGATAGGCTTCGAGGTATCCGTCATAGCCTGCGTGCTGACGGAGGGCGAGAAGAGAACGGAATACAGGGGCATCCCGCTGGTTTCGCTCGACCATATCCCTCTTCCCGGGGTCATAGGCTGCGACTGAGGCAATCGCGCAAAGATGAAAGTGCCGGGATATCCGAAATATGGGTTCCCGGCACTTCTTGCGAACATGAAGCAATAAATGGTTCATCAAATTTGTGTGAGATACTTTAATACCGTCTCTTGAATGCCATTCAAACGGTTCGTGTATGAGTGACTGGATTCGAACCAGCGGCCTCTTGAACCCCATTCAAGCGCTCTCCCGGATCAATCGGTTTTATCTTGAAGCAAACAAGTGATAACGGCAAAAGCCGCTTGATTTCAGGGAGGATTCGTTTTCCCGACTGTCAGAAATCGCTTGCCGTTACCATGAAAAGACGAACCGGTTTTTAGTGTAACACATCAGTTTGTGTCATATAGGCTGCTTGCGAGGGAGGATATCCCCTCAGAAAGAATAAAATGTGGTGTTTTTCTTGACTGTGCAATAGAATGCTGGTAGCCTGCTTTCGGAGGTATAAACCATGATAGCGTATTGCGGTCTTAACTGTGACGAGTGTCCTTCATATATCGGGACGATAACAGGCGACGGGAAGCAGCTTATAAAAATGAATGAAGAATACGGCAATGAGAAAACAGATCCGATCGACTTTGTCTGCCTGGGTTGTAAGTATAGCGATACTAAACTTATCGCTGCGGATTGCGCACATTGTTTGATCCGTTCATGTGCAATGTCGAAAGGCAAGGATTTCTGTGCGACATGCGGCGAATTTGAAACCTGCGATCACATGAAAGCATATAGACGCGGTGGAACAACCGCTCTGGATAAACGAAACGCTTTCATTCGCGCAAAGTACTTTTCAGACCGCTGATATATTGGCATATGCGCTTGAGGTCTGTTGATTCCCGGTTCGAACCTGTAAGCGTCATTCAAAAAGCGAGTCGCGAAAGCGAATAATCTCAGACTGTTTGCAAGACGCCGTCCGTTGGGCTGACTCCCGAGACGGCAAAAGGCAAAAAAAGACCGGCAATAGCCGACCTGAAACCGGGATCGATCTCCTCGGAAAGATCCGGCATAGTCGTGATTTGCGGCTATGCCGGATTTTATACCGTATCGGAATTGCCGCTGCGCCTGCGCAGATTAGATTTTTTACACCGCCCGGCGAAAGAAAGCCGGGTTTTTTCACATTTCGGAGTCGGATGAGAACGAAAAGCCTTCCTCGCGGAAGAGCGATATGCATATATCGACTACACGTGCATCATATTTAACGCCCCTGCCGGATTCGATCTCCCTGAGCGCCGCCTCAATGCCCAGCGCGGGGCGATACGGGCGATGCGACGTCATGGCTTCCACCACATCCGCGACGGCCAATATGCGGCTTTCGAGAATGATCTCATCCCCTTTGAGCCTGTTCGGGTAACCGGAGCCGTCGAGCCGTTCCTGATGCTGCAGCACCATGGTTAAAACTTCCTGCGGCAGGTCCATCTCCCGGGCGATGTTATAGCTGTATTCGGCGTGCGTCTGTATGATCTGATACTCCAGATTGGTGATCTTGCCCGGTTTATTGAGAATATCGGAGGCGATATACATCTTGCCGATGTCGTGAAGCAGCGCGCCGTAGGAGAGATTGATGATCTCATCCTGCGTGAATCCGAGACGGGCACCGATCCGGCAGGCGAGCTGTTTGACGCGTTTCTGGTGTCCGGCGGTGTAAACATCGCGCAGCTCGACAACCATGGAAATCGCGTTGATAGATTGCTCCAAACGCTTTTTGAGCACCTGATTCGAGGCAATCAGGGATTCGTGCTGCTTGAGAACCTCCTGTTCGAGCTCTCTGCGCTGTGTGATGTCGCGTATCAGTCCCTCGGTGCCGATGATGTCGCCTTCGTCGTTTCGAAGGTACTGCACATGCATCGAAACCAAGAACTCGGTTTGATCCTTCCGCCTGGCTTTGCAGTTGTGGCTTGTCACGCGCCCGTCCGCCCGGAGTTTTTGAAACAGTTCCGTGCGGTCTTTATCCTGCACATACATATGCTTTGTATTGATCGCGAGCATTTCCGCAACACTGTCGTACCCGTACATCTGCGCCATGCGGGGGTTGAGCATGATGAAATTGCCTTCAAGATCCGTGCGGAAAAATCCGTCCTGCAGATTATCCAGGATCCTCCGGTTTTCCGCGAGGCTCTCCTGGAGCACCTTCTCCGCCTTCTTTTGCTGAGTCAGGTCTGTTCCGATGCACAGTATGGCGGCCTGACCGCCCCATTCGGTCTTTTTTGCGTAGACCAGCATGGGGACGGGTTCCTTCTGCCGCGTACATACCGTTTCATTCAGAGCGATCTCGCCCCGCTCGCAAATCACGCGTAGCGATTCCTGAAAGACATTATCGTCTCGCTCCATAATGAGGTCATGAACGGACATCGAGAGCATCTCCTGCTTGGAATACCCGTGCAGGCGGGAGGCGAAATCGTTCGCGTAGAGGATATTTCCCGTCATATCAAAGACGATGATGGAACTTGGCGCAATATCACATATATTTGCAAGCCGCCTTATCTCCTCCTGCGCCTTCTCTTTTTCGTTTTTGTAATGGATCTGCTGGGTCACGTCCGAGAATACGCAAGCGAACTGCATCGACGCGGGGCGGTAAGCCGTAACGTTAAAATACTTGTCGAGCGCGGCCGAATAATTCTGGAATGTTATGGGCACGCCCGTCAGCGCGACCTGTCCGTAGGTTTTGATCCAATACGGTTCGGTCTCGGGGAGTATTTCCAACACCGTTTTTCCGACCAGATCCTGCGCTCTCAGGCCCGTCATTCGTTCAAATGCGGGGTTGACGGCTATGAAACGGTAGTCGACCGGGCTGCCGCTCCGGTCGCAGATGATCTCGTGCAGCGCAAATCCGTCCATCATCTCACGAAACAGCAGCTGATAGTCCTGCCGCGCCTTGATCTCAGCGGTGACGTCCGTCAGCAACACATAGACCTGATACGGCTTGTCCTCTCCTTCGCGAAACAGCGGTGTAGCAAAGACGGAAAGCCAGACGTGATCCTTTATCGCTTCGTTGTAAACGCCGAGCGTCATCGGCCCGAAAGGTTTCCCCGTGCGCAGTGCGATCATCGAGGGGTGCTCACTTCCGGGCAGAGGAGAACCGTCCTCGTATATGGTCCTCCAATCGGGCGTGACAGATGAACGGTGCGACATCTGCTCGAGGCTCAACCCGAGCATGCGTTCCGCGGCCGGATTGGCAAAGACGATCGACCCGTTCGCGTCCTGATATACGATCCCCTGCGACATTGTTTCAAACAGGCGCCGGAGTTCTTCTTCCCGCTCATAGTGCTCGCGCTCCAGCCGGTTCTGCTCGGACATATCCCGAATACTTGCGCAAACATATTCACAGCCTTCGGACCAGAAGGAACGAGCGGAGACAAGAGCAGCATATATACTTCCGTCCCGCCTGCGGAGATCTGCAGGCTGGGTTTCCAGGACTCCGCCATCGGACATTTTGCTGAGAAAACGGGCGCGGTCGCCCGGATCGAAATACAGATTCAGCTCCAGCGTTGTTTTGCCGATGACCTCTTCTCGAGCAAACCCGGTGATCTGACAGAACATGTTGTTGACATGCAGGATCGTCCCATCACACACTTTCGTGACCAGCGCCGCGTTCGGGCTGAACTGAAACAAAGCCTGGAAAAAGGCATCAGCCGAGAAACCTTCTTTTCTTTTTCCTTCGATCACCTGCACCACACCCCATCCGCCAGATGTAATACCATTCTCTATCATGATCTATAAGCAGTCGATTCAGGCAGATCCCGCAAGAACCCCTTTGCCTGTTCACGCCGCGCCGCTATTAAAGCCGACTCCTCCGGGATGAAACAATATTCAAAGCCTTATTGTCCGATTCGATCCCGGTGCGTCCACAACTCACCGTAATCCGGACAAAAAATAAACATAAAATAATAAGAAAAAAAATAACGTGTAAGTACTATATCACAAATTATCAGATATAAATATGACTTTCCATGATGTTTTGCTGAAAATTTCGGAGCCTGTCGGAAAATGAAATGCCGTTCGTCCATCCGAACGCAGATCGACAGGGCGTGTTCCGGCTGCACATAATTCCGAATAAAAATCCGTTAAGTTGTCCCGCCCGGAAACAGCGAACATGGATGTGCCGACAGCAACTGCATCTGCTTGCGCAGGGCGGGTATTATTGTTTCAAGAGCCGGGCAGTCTGGGAGGGGGATCTGTATGATGCGGCAGTTATCGGTAAGCTTCGTTTTGTCGGCCGCCGGGCTATACTATTGACAAATAACCAGAGTAGTTCTGTTTGCCGTCGAAGATCAAGCCAGCTGTCTGCGCTGTAAAGTCATGGCTTTTTTCAAATCGAAAAACGACCATGCAGGTGCACAATGCTCTTACATGGTCGTTTCCCTGTTGCCGCAGCCTGAAGCATTCACTCGGGGTTTTTCGTTGATCCCTGCGTGAACATTCCGAATGCCGGCCATTTTGCCGGCCTGAGCCGAAGATAACTCTCCCTTTACTCGGCAGCTTCCGACATAAGGTGGATCTCCGATTCGGATTTCGTAATTCCGTAGACCGGGTTCATTGAGATCGAGAAGTGAAGTATCGGCCTGTGAAGCTCGATGATCGACAGCGGCAGGTGTTTCATATTCCTGGGAAAGAATATGACGGAGCTTTTTGTCAGCCTGTGCAGCTCGCCGTTGATGCCGATCTCAATGATCCCGCCGAGATCGTTAGGATCGTTCGGGTCGGAGCCTATGAAGCCTACCATTTCATCAAAATCATGCGTGTGCTCACCGTGGCCGAAGAGCGGGCGGTCGTCCGACGCGTGATGATACCACGAAATATTCATCTGGAAGGAACCCGGTACCACGTTTGAATCGATCCAGAGCAGTCTTTCGGCGAACGTCTTGTAAAACGTCTTGAATATCTCGGGCATCGCCGGCGCCTGCAGAGTCTGGACGATGTATTTTCCCTGCTCGCCGTCAGTATTCATAACATAATCCGCCATTTTTCGATCCTCCATGTTTTTTAATAAATAATAATACGGTGTTGCCCGTAAGTGGACGATATCGATAACTTCCTCATCACTGTCTGCGATTTCTTAACCGCATTATATGTATCTTGCCGCTTCAAATGCCGACCATACCGCGCCACGCACATCGCCAGGCGAAGCGCAGTCTCCGATCATGATGAAATTTGACGGGGGGCATGAATTATAAAACTCCAGGGCGATATCTCTTCGCGGCCTCAGACCGGCAGCAAAGAGGACCGTGTCGGCGGGGAACACTTTTATCTCTTGAGTTGCAGCGTTCCGGGCCACGGCGCCGATGTCATTGATCTCGGTAATCTTCCACCCGAGATACCGCTTGACTTTGTATTTTTCGGTCATCTCCATCAGGTCCATAGCGCCGCCGGAGCTCGTCAGGTCCACAGTCTCAGCCATATCGATGACCGTGACGTTCTTCCCCTCCGACGCAAGATTTACAGAGGCCTCCGTACCGAGAACGGCACCCCCGACAATCACGACATTCTCGCCGCACTCGACAATCCCGTTTTCGGCGTCCGGCGCCCAGTGTACATTCGGCCTGTCATATCCGGGGATCTGCGGGATGATCGGGTCCGCTCCGACTGCAGCGATTATGCTGTCATAATTCTCCGCCTCCAGCAGTTCCGGCGTCGCCTCTGTTCCCGTGAGGATCCTCGCTCCGCAGTTCGCGGCAAAATCCTCCATATATCTCAGATAATCACGCAGGTCGGCTTTAAACGGAGCCGCCACCGCGTCACGAATATGTCCTCCCACCTTGTCGCTTTTCTCATAGAGCGTGACGTCGTGCCCTCTCTGGAGCAACCATTTGACGGACTCAATGCCGGCGGGCCCGCCTCCAATAACGGCGACTTTTTTCCTGACTCCCGCCCGAGGCAGTTTCCCTTCGGGATATTCTCTGAACCGACCCCACATAGGGTTGACAGAGCAGAGTTTTGCCGAATGCGGGCTTGCCATTCGGAAGCATCTGCATCTGAGGCAAGGCATATGCTCCCACTCGCGGCCTTCGGCGTATTTGCGCGGCATGTCGTAGTCCGCGTGCAGTGCCCTGTTCATCGCCACAAAATCGGCTTTTCCCGAGGCGATTATTTCCTCAGCCATAGCGACGTCTTTGATAGAGCCGACAGTGGCAACAAGAAGATCGGGGTACGCTTTTTTTATTTTCTCCGCGAAGTGGACGTTGTACTGCCTCGGCATCGTGTAATTCTGAAGCATGAACCTCATCCAGTAAGGTTCTCCCCAGACGTCGTGCAGGCCAGCAGAGACATGAAGAATGTCGACTTTGTCTTTGATAATCCCGATGAATTTCAGCGTCTCTTCGAAGTGCATCTGGTCCGGGTGGAACTCTTCCGCCGAGATGCGGTATTCGATGACGAAATCCTCGCCGACTCTTGCCCTTATGGCGTCGAGTATCTCGAGCGCAAACCGCGCCCTGTTTTCAAGGCTGCCGCCGTATTCGTCCGTGCGTTTGTTGAATAACGGGCTTGCGAACTGTGCTATGAGATTGCCGTGGGCGCCGTGCACCATGCACATCTTCATGCCGGCGAGCTTGCAGTAATACGCGGCGTCGGCGTATTTTCGCACTGTCTGCGCGATGTGGGCGCGCGTCATCTCGACGGTGGGTATGGGGTCGCGGCCGAGGAGCTTCGATCGTTTCAGTTCAGCCGCTGTTATAAAGGAAGACGCGCTGTACGGAGGGTGGTTGATGTTTTCAAAAGCCGTGTCTTTTCCGTTATGCGTGAGTTCAAGAGAACCGTGCGCGCCGTAGCTTTCGCACATCTCGGCAAAAAAACGCAGCGGACCGACGCATTCCGGGTCGCTCAGCTGCAGCTGGCGCGGTTCGTCGCTCGATTCCGTTATATCGATAGAACAGTTGCCGACAGTGCAGACAGCAACTCCGCCGCGCGCGTACTGGCGAAAATAGTTCACGAAGTCGTCCGTAACGAAGCCGCGGTCATCCCCCGCAAAGAAGCATCCCGGCGGGGCCTGTTCAAGCCGGTTCTTGAATAAGACGTCTCTTATAATGATCGGGTCATATACATGGGGGTATTTATTATTCATAGCGTTCAACCTCGAATTACCCTGCTTTAAACACAATTACACTCGAAAAGGTCGTCATATAAGAATATCGCATGCCCAGACGGGTTTATTCCCGGAAGGGTACCGGTGTGTTTACAGTTGCGTTTTTATGCCTGATACCGGAATATATTGAATGTACCATATAAGTCCTTTTTTAACAACATGCATATTTGCGCTCTCCGGATCGGGGGCTGTATTGGGCATGTACTTGAAATATGTCACAAAATGGTTGACTTCACCGATCGGCTGGGATAGCATAGTTCACACAAGCTATTGCCGCAAAGACCCGAAGGAATGCGTTGCCCGAGAAGCCTTAAAAGAGTGGAGGAAGTGTTCCGGTACCGGGTGATATTATCGGTCCTGCATCGAAGTAAAAAATGACAGGGGGATATTAAGATGAGTAAAAAAGTATACGTTGAGCCTCAAAACTCCATACCGGTCTACGACGAATGCGACATATTGGTTGTGGGAGGAGGCGCGGCGGGACACTCCGCTGCAATAGCTGCCGCGCGCGCGGGAGCAAAAAACATCATTCTCATGGAACGCTACGGCTATATGGGCGGGGACGTGACCGGCGGGTACGTCATCATGGTCCCGAAGCTCTCCTGGTACGATAAGTCCTTCGTCCGAGGCCTTCAGGAGGAATGGTTTACGAGGCTCGCCGCTATTCCCGACGCCGTACTGGGACCCGATCTCAGCAAGATCGGCAAGAGCGACGACGCGGCTCTGCTTGACGTATGGGCGCGCATACACGGCTGCGTCAGCGAGAGCGAACCGAAAAGGCTTGTGCGCGCCGTTTATTACGAGCCGAACGAGCTTAAGATCGAGATGGACAAGATGCTCATTGAGCACCGGGATTCCATCAGGGTGATGTGTCACACCTGGGGCACAAAGCCGATCATGGAGGGCAATGAGGTGCGCGGCGTCATCTTTGAGAGCAAGGAAGGCCGGAAAGCCGTGTACGCGAAAACAGTCATAGACGCGACCGGAGACGGCGACATATTCCGCTATTCCGGCGCGCCGTACTCGACGCTCGCTGACGGAAAAACCAGGTCAAGTACCACGGCGCTCGTATGGCGCATCGGCGGTATTAACTGGGATCTGTATTACGAGTGGCAGAAGGCCAATCCTAAATCGGGGATGGCGCTCAGAGGCGCCCTGTCAAAGATAGCCGGTTTCCCCTGCGCTCCGATCGCGTCCTCGCGAAACGACGTCTGCTGGATCAACAACTGGCATCCGGATCGTGACTGTGCCACAATAAAAGACGCTACGGAGACGGAGATGAACACCCGCAACACTATTCGCGACGTGATCGCATACCTGAAGGAGGCCTGCCCGGTCGCATTCAGGGGCGCGTATTTATATGACATTGCTCCGCAGCTCGGCACGCGCGGGAGCTGCCGCCTGAAGGGCGAGTACATAATGACGGTAAAGGACTTCGCTTTTTCCACGAAACACGACGACGTCATTGCCTGGCACTCGACGATCAGCAGGGTGAACGACTGCGGTCCGATCGAGATCCCGTACAGGGCTCTGCTGCCGCAGGGAGTGGAAAACCTGCTGGCACCGGGACGCCATCTCTCGGCGGACAATGTGGCGATCGATTGGCTGAACCTTATACCGCAATGCGTCGGGACAGGTCAGGCGGCGGGTGTAGCGGCTGCCGTCGCGACAATGGACGGCGTAAATGTCAGAAGCGTAGATATCCGGAAAGTCCAGAATATTCTCATCGATCAGGATGTCCCGCTGCCGCGCAATGACCGCGTCGACAAATCCTATACGGAAGTCTGCGAGGAGCATGAATACGGTCTGTATACGGAACTGGCGAGAAAGGCGAAAGAGGACCCGGACTCTCTGAACGATTACAGGCAGTGGTGAAGTCCTCAGACATTTACGCGCCCGGTGGGGAGTGCCGCATCTCCGATATGCACCGTGAAACGGAAATATTCCGGACGGCGCCCGCGGAGCTGTGCCGACGCAGCAGTGAGTTCTATGATTCGGAAAAGCCTGACGGCTCCGAAAAACGATCGGGAGGAACTTAAATGGCAGGATTATCAACGGCATCGCCGTCGGCACTCACCCCAAAGTCATGGGCTCCGGTCAAACGTGACTACCCTGTGACGCCGAGAGAAAACCTGATGATGGCATTGAATCATAAAAAGCCTCTCTGGATGCCGAATATCGGCGCCTCTTCGCAGCTGTTCGGATCAAAGATCGCCCATGACAGTCCGCCTGCGCACGAGCGCACGATGGATACGACGGACTGGTTCGGCGTCAGATACAAATATTCCCCGGCTTACGGATCAAATACTCCGCAGGGCAACGTGCTGAACTGCGTGACGGAGTGGAGAGAAAAGATCGTATGGCCGGACCTCGACAGCTTTGACTGGGCCGCCGAAGCCGCTGAATTCATGGAGGGGCGTGACGAATCGCTCGCCCTCTGCATGAGGATGAGCAACGGTCTGTTCGAGCGTCTGCATATGATCGAGGGATTCGAGCAGGCTCTTGTCGACCTTATACTCGAGCCGGAGACGGTGCAGGACTACCTCTTCGCAGTCGCCGATTTTAAGATCGATCTTTTCAACCATATGCGCGACCACATGGAATTCGATTACGTTGTTTGCGCCGACGACTGGGGAACGATGCGGGCCCCGTTTTTCTCGACGGATACGTTCGAGCGGACGATACTTGAACCGACAAAGCGTTTTGTCCAAGGGGTACATGCGCGAGGGACAAAATTTATAGCCCACTGCTGCGGAGTTATAGAGCCGTTTGTTCCGTATATGGTGGAAGAGATAGGGTTTGACGCTCTCGAAATTCAGACAGACCTGAATGACGTCGGCGCTATCCTGGCAAAATACGGGGATCGCATTACAGTCCAGCACGGTGTAAGACCGGGCACGGCGCAGACGCAGGAAATGACCGTGGAAGAAGCGCGCGCCGCCGCCCGCAAAATGGTCGATACATACGGCGCCCATGCCGTACCGGGGCCGGGTGTGCTGGCTATGGTATCCAGTCCCGTAGAGCAGATATACTACGCGATCGAGGAAGAGATCTACGAATACAGCAAAGAGCGGTATTCGGGTCCGCACGTGCGGCGCTGAGGCTGTCCCCTGCCGGGCCCGGCGGTGTGATAAGGACATCAGACGCATGCGGGATGAAGACGACAGGCAGACCGGCGGCTTGAATGCCGCCGGCGCTCTGACAGGAGATATCTGCGAAATCGCTCCGATTGATTACAGAAGAAATATCGCCGGGTACGAACCGCGGCCGGGAGAGCCCTTTTGTTTAATGCTGCAGCGAAGAAGATCATATTATGTCAGGCAGGTGAGTGGCAGTGGGCAGCGACTATAAGCACGTGTTTTCGCCCATAACGATCAGGGGAGTGGAGTTTAAAAACAGGATAGAGATGGCTCCGACGTCGCCTAAATTCACTACGGAAAAGGGATACCTCACGACGGAACACATAGACTATTTTCGTGCCGCAGCCCGAGGAGGGGCGGCTGTGATAACCCTCGGCAACTGTACGGTCGATATCGAGAACGCGCAGGATGAGCCGAGGCAGGTCGCGATCGGCAGCGACGACTACCTCATCGGGCTCGGGCGTTTTACAGAGATGTGCCGGCGTTACGGCGCGCTCGCCTCCCTGGAGATAAACCACGCGGGGCTTGACACTAATTGGGAGTACAACAAAGTTCCGGCGATCGGCCCTTCCTCGCAGTACATGCCTAAAGAGCTGAAACGCGCGGCGCAGGCGGGGCGGGAACCCGTCCGCGCGCTGGAGATGAGCATCGATCAGATTCACGAGGTCCAGCGGATGTACATAGACGCCGCGTACCGCTGCAAGGCTGCGGGGTTCAGGATGTGCCTCGTACACGGCGGGCATGGAAATCTGATCGCGCAGTTTACCAGCCCGCTGTATAATCACCGTACGGACGAATACGGCGGCACCCTCGAAAACCGCGCCAGGTTCGGCATTGAGATCCTGGACGGCATCCGCAGGAAGTGCGGTGAGGACTTCGTTATCGAGTTCCGTGTCTCCGCAGATGAGATCCATCCCGACGGGATGCACTTTGAAGAGACAAAAGAATACCTCCGGATGATCGACGATAAGATCGATATCGTGAACGTATCGTGCGGACTCCACACGGATATCGCATACTTCCGCTATTGGTCCCCGAAAATGTACATGCCCCGCGCGATCAATATCGGGTACGCCGCGGAACTGAAAAAAATACTTAAGTGCAAGATCACGGCCGTAGCCGGCATTACTAATCTCGATTATGCCGAGAGGTTTATCGCCGAAGGCATGGCTGATTTCTGCGCTATGGCGCGTCCCCTGATGGCAGACCCCGATATGCCGCGCAAATACGCGATGAACAAACCGGAGGAGCACGTGCCATGCACGCGGTGCGGCTATTGCGAGCACCGTATCAGTCAGATCCGAACGGTAGCGTGCGCCGTAAACCCGAAGCTCGGCAGGGAAGCGGAGCTTGAGGACGGATACGTGCGGCCCGCGCGCGTCAGAAAAACCGTGGCTGTTGTCGGAGCGGGTCCCGCAGGTATGCAGGCGACCCTTACTCTGCTGGAGCGCGGACATAAACCGGTCCTGTTTGAAAAAGAAAACGTTGTCGGAGGAAACCTGATCCCCGCCTCCGCGATGGAACTGAAACAGGACATGAAGGACTATCTGGATTATATTCAGCGAAAGGTCATGGAGTGCGGCGCCGATATACGTCTCGGCACGGAAGCGACCCCCGATATGATCCGCGAACTGAATCCCGACGCGCTGATCATTGCGGTGGGCGCCGAACCGTTTATGCCGGAAGTACCGGGCATCGATCTGCCTCACGTACACTGGGCGCCCGACGCCGATATGAACAAGTGCCCTGTCGGAGACAAAATAGCGATCATCGGCGGAGGCTCCGTCGGGTTGGAGAGCGCTGTGACCCAGTCGTCCCGGGGGAAGAGCGTCCGGGTATTTGAACTTGTGCCGGCGCTCGGCGGTACGAGCGAAACGAGAGAACTGCTGAGACTGCTCAAAGAGAAAAGCGTGGAGATATCCACAAATCGCAGGCTCGTTTCCATTCATAAGGATAAAGTCGTTTTTACGGTTATCGGCACCGGAGACATTGAAGAATACAAATGCGACACCGTGCTCATTGCGGCGGGGCTTGTATCCCGGCGCGATACGGTACAGGCGTTCCGTCATCTCCTGCCGGAGACCGAGGTATATATCGCAGGCGACGCACAAGCGCCGCGCTCGATAGGAGAAGCGATACATGAAGGCTTCAACGCGGCGATAAACATATAGCTCATGTGCGGTGGGCGCCGCATTTCGACAGGCAGGATAGTATTCTTTTCAAAAACCATACCCGCCGGCGTTTGCGGCAGCGCGCCGGATCGTGAATTAAATCAGCGGCGATATGAAAGCCAAAACCCTGCAACCGTTGTGGTTACAGGGTTTTTTCTGGCACGCCTGGAGGGATTCGAACCCCCGACCTACTGGTTCGTAGCCAGTCACTCTATCCAGCTGAGCTACAAGCGCATTTGCAGCAAAGGGTATATTAGCACACGGGGTCGGGAAATGCAAGCCCTTCATAAAAAAATCTTGTCCCCGAATGAACCGCGCCATACCGTGCCGAGGAATAATATTGATGTTTCGGCCAAAGTATAGTAAAATATACCGCAGAAAATGGGCATAAAGGTCCCGCATTGTTTCGGGGGAAAGGGAAAGAAATGAAAAAGATAACGTCAAAACTCATTGTCGACAACCTGAGCGATATGATGAGCGGCAAGCGCGTCTCCCGCTGCGGCGTAGACTATTGGCTCTCCGAGAAAAAAGAGAACGGGGAGTACGATATTTACAAGCAGGACACAAAGAAATCCGACACCGGTGTCGTATACGGCAAAGTGATCGACGGGGTACCTTACCAGCTGTGACCGCTCCCGGACACGGCAAGCCCCGGGACCGCACACGCGCCCGATATGCTCATCGTCGGGCCGGGCGGTTTCGGGGCTTTGCGTATTTAGGAGCTCATCCGTCCGGTTTTGCGCGCGGGAGCCGTGCTGCCGCGGGTCTGGCGGGGAAAGAGAGCTGTTGTTTTGAACCTTATTGAGTATATACAAAACGCCACGAAGGGCGTGGTGCCGATGCATATGCCCGGCCACAAGCGGCGGACCGGGCTGGCTCCCTATCTTGAGGAGCTGGCGGCCCATATTGACGTCACGGAGATTCCCGGGCTTGACGACCTGCACTGCGCGGAGGGGATCCTGAAACAGGGCATGGAAAAGACGGCCGCCCTGTGGGGCAGCCGGCGCGCGTTCTGGCTCGTCAACGGCAGCACTTGCGGCATCCTTGCATCGCTCTATGCCTGCGTGCCGCCGCGGGGCAAGGTGATATGCGCCCGCAACTGCCACAGATCGGTCTATAACGGCCTCGGTCTCCTGGATGCCATGCCGGTTTACATAATGCCGGAATTCGACACAGAGACGGGCATTTCGGGTCCCGTCAGCGTGCAAAGCGTTGAGATACTGCTTGATAAAAACCCCGACGCGGCGCTCGTGGTCGTCACCAGCCCGACGTATGAGGGCGTCATAAGTGACATAGAGGGCATATGTGCAGCGGCGCACAGGAGGGGCATTCCTCTTCTCGTCGACGAAGCGCACGGGGCTCACCTCGGTTTCGGTTCCGGATTTCCAGGCGGGGCAGTGCGCGCCGGGGCCGATATCGTCGTGCACAGCTTCCACAAGACTCTTCCGAGCCTCACGCAAACGGGAGCGCTGCATATCAACGGGGATATTGTTGACGAGCGGGAGATCGGCTCGGCACTCGCCGTGTTTGAAACAAGCAGCCCTTCGTACGTTCTCATGGCCTCGATCGCAGGCTGCGTGGACCTTATACAGGAGCGGGGCGGCGAGCTGTTTCGTTTCTGGCGGGAGAACCTCGGGGAATTCTACGCCGGAACAGAGAGGCTGTGCAGGCTTTCTGTAAAGGGCCCGGCCTGGCTTCGGGACGATTCAAAGATAGTCATATCGACGGCGTGCACGGATATGACGGGCACCTCGGTGTCGCGGGCGCTGAGGGAGGAGTTCCGCATCGAGACCGAGATGTCCTCCGTGAATTATGCCCTGGCGTTGACGGGGATGGGGGATTCCGCAGAATCCTTAAGCGCTCTCGCAAGCGCCCTGTTAAGGCTCGACAAGGCCGCATCGCTCGCGCAGGTAAGGGCCGTACCCGCACCCGTACTGCCCGGGAGGGCGATGGGCGCTGCCGAAGCGCGGCGAAAAAAGAGCGTCGCCGTGCCTTTCGGGGACGCCGCAGGGAGGGTCAGTACCGAAGCCGTGTGGGCATATCCTCCCGGAATACCGCTCATAGTGCCGGGCGAGACGGTTTCAAAAGAACTTATCGAATTGATAGAGCTGTATCTGAGCGCGGGTGTTGCGCTTCGCGGAACTGCGGGCCTGCAGCCGGGCATGCTCTGCGTCACTGCCGATCAATCTTGACAAAAGAGGCCTGATGTGATATAGAAAAAAGACAATATGCGCTCATCTGCATTGGAGGTTCACATGAAACATATTTTCACTTTAAATACGGGGGGGCTCTGCGGCGAGAGCGGCGGCTGCGGCGAGTGCCGCACGTCCTGCCAGTCTGCCTGCAAGACTTCCAGCGGCGTCGCGAACCAGTCCTGCGAGAACACGGGCCGCATACGCACTCTTAAAACGCGCGATCTCGCCGGCGGCGAGGGCGGCTGCGGCGAGTGCAGGACGTCCTGCCAGTCGGCATGCAAGACCTCCTGCGGCGTCGCGAATCAGCCCTGCGAGAACGTCTGAACAAAAGATAAGGCGATTGAGGCGGGATGAGCGTCATCCTGCCTTTTTCTCTGTCCGGCCTACGCGGGCATGTGCAGCCCTGCGAGCCGATATTAACCGCCCGAAAAGGCGGCTGACGGGATAAAAAATGATACATCAGTACAAGCTGAACGGATTCAATATAGTACTCGATACTTACAGCGGAAGCGTGCATGCCGTTGACGACGTGGCGTACGACGTGATCTCGATGTTTGAGAGCAGCACCCATGAGGAGATCACCGCATTCATAACCGCGAAATACCACGATGTCGGCGAAGAGGAGGTCGGGGCTTGCATCGCCGAGGTCGAGGGGCTGAAGAAAGCCCACCGGCTTTTCACGGAGGACACGATGACTAAGACGGCGCCGCTGCACGGTCGGCGCGGGGAGATAAAGGCCCTCTGCCTGCACGTGGCGCACACGTGCAACCTCAGCTGCGAGTACTGCTTTGCGAGCCAGGGCAAATACAAAGGGGAGCGCGCTCTGATGCCGCTCGAGGTGGGCACGCGGGCGCTCGACTTTCTTGTCGAGAACTCCGGAGGCCGCACGAACCTTGAAGTGGATTTCTTCGGCGGTGAGCCTCTGATGAACTGGGATACCGTGAAGAAGCTCGTCGAATACGCGCGCGGGCTGGAGAAGGAGCACGGCAAAAGGTTCAGGTTCACGCTGACGACAAACGGGCTGCTGGTGGACGACGAAGTTATCGATTTTTGCAACAGAGAGATGGACAACGTCGTTATGAGCCTTGATGGCAGGCCCGAGACCAACGACCGCTTCCGAAAGAACTACTCGGGTGCAGGCAGCTACTCGGAGATCGTCCCGAAATTCCGGAAATTCGCCGCGGCGAGAGAGGGGCGCGACTACTATATTCGCGGGACATATACCCACTATAACACCGACTTCACAAACGACCTGCTCCATATGGCCGACCTGGGGTTCACGCAGCTGAGCATGGAACCTGTCGTGTGCAGCCCGGACGACCCCTGCGCCCTGACCGAGAGCGATCTTGAGACCCTTTTTGAGCAATATGAGATACTTGCGAAAGAGATGCTCAGGCGCGAGAAGGAGGGGCGGCCTTTCACTTTTTATCACTACATGATAGACCTTGAGCACGGCCCGTGCATATACAAGAGGCTCTCGGGCTGCGGCTCCGGCAGCGAATACCTCGCTGTTACTCCCTGGGGCGAGCTCTATCCCTGCCACCAGTTCGTCGGGGAGCCGGAGTTCAGCATGGGCAGCGTCTGGGACGGGGTGACAAATACGCAGCTGAGGGACAAATTCTCATCCTGCAGCGTCGCGTCGCGCCCCGAGTGCTCCCGGTGCTGGGCAAAACTCTACTGCGCGGGCGGCTGCGCCGCAAACGCTTTCCACTCCTCGGGCGACATCACGGGCACATATGAGTACGGATGCAGGCTGTTTAAAAAGCGCATCGAGTGCGCGATAATGATGCAGGTCGCAAGAGCCTTCGGCTGAGGCGAAAACCGCCGGAGAACAAATATGAGGGAAAAATGAAGGGGCCTTTTTGGCCCCTTTCGTGCTGCGGTGCGGGGATACGGCCCCGAGGTTCCGGCAACTAATCCACCCAGACGACGTAATCCGGTTTTCTGGGCTTTGCCGAGGGTATCTCGCCCTCCGGGTAGCCCAGGATGCAGTTGCCGATGCCGACGTAGTTGTCGCCGATCCCCCACTCTCTGAGCATGGCTCTGCCCTCTTCGGTCTCGAACTCCTCTTTTGCCCTGTGGATCCAACAGGAGCCGACACCGAGAGCGTGCGCCGCGTTCAGCAGGTTCCCCATTACGAGGCAGCCGTCTTCAAGGCAGGTATGCACGGTGGAGTCTGCGAGCACTACGAGTACCGTGGGAGCGCCGTAAAACGGATCGCCGGTGTGGGCTGCAGGCAGGGAAGCCGCGTTCAGTCTGGACAGTTTGTCCCGGACTTCCTTGTTGCGGATAACGACTATTTTGGCTGACTGCAGACCGCGCCCCGACGGGGCGTTCATGCCGGCCTCCAGGATCTTCTTCAGATCCTCCTCCTTGACGGGATCGCTCTTGTAGGATTTGACGCTGCGCCGTTCTTTGAGATCCTTGATCGTTGATTCCATTATCATTACCTCCCGAAAATTGATTGTAAGTTTTTACGGGCAGTGCGCCCGGGGTCAGATGACGGGGCCGATGGGGCATATATCGATGCTGCCGAAGTAGCCGACAGCCTCGTTTTTCGTTGTGCGGCCGCTGAGCACTTCAAGCAGAAGATCAAAGGCCTCCTCGCCGACCTCGTCGATAGAGGCCTCGCCGGTTATTATGCGCCCGGCGTTCAGGTCCATATCGTTTATCATGTGTTCGTACGTGATGGGGTTGCCGCATATCTTGATCACCGGCATGGTCGGAAAGCCCTGCGGAGCTCCCCGCCCTGTGGAAAACAGCATGGCCTGGGCTCCGGTGACCGCCATGCCGGTCAGGATCTCGGGCTCGCGGCCGGGGCTGTCTTTTATCCACAGGCCTTTCTGCACCGTGACCATTTCCTCATACCGCAGCACGCCCTCGATAGGGCGGGAACCGGATTTCATTATCGCCCCGAGCGACTTCTCCTCGATCGATGACAGGCCGCCCGCGATGTTGCCCGGCGTAGGCTGGCCTTTCCTCATGTCGCAGCCCAGAGACTTGGCGCGGTTTTCCATCTCCCCGACGATGCGCAGTATCTCCCGCCCCGCCTCCGGCGTTGCGGCCCTGCGCGCAAGGATATGCTCGGCTCCGATGAACTCCGTCGTCTCGCCGAACACGACTGTCGCCCCGAGGTCGACGAGCCTGTCCGCGACGCAGCCGATAACGCAGTTTGAAGCGAGGCCGCTCGTGGCGTCGGATGCGCCGCATTTTATAGAGAGTGTCAACCGCGATATATCTATCGGCACGCGCTGCTGCGGGGATATTGCGCTCGAGAGCCTCTGGGCTGCCTTGATGCCCTCCGAGATCGAGTTAGCCATGCCCCCGAGCTCCTGAATGCGGATGATCTCCGCGGGCTTACCCGAGGCGACAACCGCGTCGTATATCTTCTGACAATCCGTCCCCTCGCAGCCGAGGCTCACGATCAGCGCGGCCCCGACGTTGCCCGAGAGGGCAAGTCCCGTAAGGCACTGCGTGACCCTGTCGAGATCGGGCGGCAGCTGGCAGCAACCCTGATGGTGGAAGTAGCCCCTGCAGTTGTCGACGCGTCGGCATATCTCCTGCGCCACGTCGTTTGCGCACACGACGCCCGGTATCACCGCAACGTGGTTGCGGCTGCCCGCGCGGCCGTCGGGCCTCTCGTATCCCATGAAATTCATCTGCCCGCCTCCTTGTCGCCCCGTGCCCGCTTGCTTTCGAGGTTGTGCACGTGCGTGTATTCGCCCTTTTTTATATCCCGCGTCGCGGCCCCGATAGTCTCGCCGTATTTTATTATATCGGCGCCCGCGGGGATGTCGGCGGCGGCTATCTTGTGCCCGTAGGGCACGTCGCCCAGCACGGTGACGGTCTCCTCGTTTCCCTCCTTGTCGCGTATCACTACCTCCGCGCCGTCTTTGATGCCGTCTGAGAATGTGACGGCAACGTTGTCCTTATCGTTTACCTTTAGCGCAAGATTCATTGAGAGTGCCTCTCTTTCGTTACGAGCGCCGCGACTCCGTCGGGAATCACGACGACGCGGGTGTTCTCCCCTTTGAGCGAGTACGCTGTCCCGAGCGCCTCGTCGGGAGTCGAAGCGGGAATCATGTTGAATTTCCTCACCTCGACGGGGTCGAGGTCCGAAACGAGTATTAAGCGGTGCTTTTTGAGTATCCTGCTGAATATCTGGGCGTTCCACGACTCGGACCGGGTGTTTTTGGGCGGGACGGCGCGCAGGAGCGCGTCTATCTCGTCAGCGGAGCCCGAGGCCATCAGCTCGGCAAAGTTCTCTCCGCCTATGCCGTCGCAGCAGGAGGCGCAGAGTATTATCACGGCGCCATCGGCAGCGCATGTCTCTGCGGTGGAAGCGCCTTTCGCGCTCTGGTAGAGGTTCTGGTCTAGGGGGAAACCGCCGTTTGAGGTCACGATGATATCGCCCTCGACGGTGCCGCACTCCGAGAGCGACCTGAGAAATTTCACGCCCTCAAGGTGCGCCTTCTCCCTGTGCCCGGCGAACGCGCCAATGATCCTCCTGTCGCCGCTCAGGACGACGTTCAGGATGAACGCGAGGCCCGCCATCCGTCCCGCCGCCTCGATGTCTTCGCGGACAGGATTTTTCTCTATGACGCCCGTCGATGCGCGCGGGTTTGAAAGAGCCCTGTAGCTGTGGTTTTCGTTCACGGTCTCGGCCGAGCATATACCCGGGAGGATGCTCTTGCTCCCGCCGGAGAAGCCCGCGAAAAAGTGCGGCTCGATGAGGCCCTCGGCCACAAGGAGGTCGCAGTCGACGGCATAACGGTTAACGGCGAGGTCGGCTCCGGAGGGCAGCTTGCCCAGAAAGACAAAATCCCCGGGTTCAAAGGCCCTGTTTATCACTATTTTTTCATTGTCGACGACTTCGTCGCCGAACATGAGCCGCAGTTCCTCGTCTGTCGTCGGGCGGTGCAGGCCCGTGGCTATCAGGATCGTTATGTCGGCGCCGGGGTTCCCGCTCCGTATCTCCTCAAGGAGCATCGGCAGCGTTATCCTGCTTGGGACCGCCCTCGTGTGGTCTGACGTAATCACAGTGATGTGCCGGGCCCCGGCTGCAAGCTCGCGGAGCTTCTTTGTGCCTGTCGGCGCCTCAAGGGCCTCGCGCACGAGTTCTTCTCCGGTCTTTCCCGGGTCATAACCGCGCGAGCGCTCCTCTATAACGGCACGCAATCTGTTGTCGTCGATATGGAATTCAAGGTGCGATTTGTTGTAGGGGACGTTTACTGTCGCCATATTTCTTCCTCTTCAGCGGATATTTCATGATAAGGTGATTATATCACACCGGGGGGGCACGTGGCTATCCCGGGAGCGGGTTTGTCACCGGCCCGGACAGGCGCTTCTTACCGCGCGGGCGGCGCGGACGAAGGAGGAAGAGGTTGAAACAGCGAAAACAAATGGCCGGAATGAGGCCGATCCCCGAAAAAATCCCGCTTGCGGTGTTGACAAGGAGGTAAGCGGCGCGTATATTATTATAAACCTGATTTTTTCAACGGGGACGGAGCATCATGACGATAAACACGGCGGCCGTTTATTACTTTAATTACTTCTTTGGAAACCGTTCCGAAGAAGTGATTCGTGCTGCCGGGAGTCAGTTGCTCATATAGCAAAAAGACGATCGAGAGGGCTGTGCAGAATCACTGCACAGCCCTTATTGTTGTTTCGGGAGGTCATATTATGATAGCGGTACTCAAGGCCGGTACAAATTCCGAGCAGAGGGAGAGCCTGATCAAGTGGTTTGAAAGCATGGGGCTGAGCACATACGTCTCCGTGGGGGAGTACCACACCATCATCGGGCTCATAGGCGACACGAGCAAAGTGGACGTGGGTCTTCTTGAGAGCCTGTCCATCATAGAATCGGTCAAGCGCATCACCGAGCCGTATAAAAAAGCCAACAGGAAGTTCCACGAGGAGGCGACTGTGGTCGACGTCGGGGGAGTGAAGATAGGCGGAGGCAACTTCCAGATAATCGCCGGACCGTGCTCCGTGGAGACGAGAGACCAGATCCTCGGCATCGCGGAGAGCGTCAGGGCGTCGGGAGCTTCGATACTGCGCGGAGGGGCGTTCAAGCCGCGCACGTCCCCGTACGATTTTCAGGGGCTGCATGCCGAGGGGATAGAGCTTCTGCTTGAAGCGAAGAAGCACACGGGCCTCCCCATCATCTCCGAGATCATGAATCTCAACCATCTTGAGCTGTTCATGGATGTGGATATCGTCCAGATCGGCGCGCGCAATATGCAGAACTTCGACCTGCTCAAAGCGGTCGGCAGGACCAACAAGCCGGTACTTCTCAAGAGAGGGCTTGCGAACACGCTCAAGGAGCTGCTTATGAGCGCCGAGTATATCATGGCGGAAGGAAACGAGAACGTGATCCTGTGTGAGCGGGGAATAAGGACATTTGAGAACCATACGCGCAATACGCTCGATCTGTCGGCTGTTCCGGCGCTCCACGAGCTCACTCATCTGCCCGTTGTTGTCGACCCGAGCCATGCCACGGGGATATCCCGTTTTGTGGAGAGCATGGCGGCCGCGGCTGCCGCGGCGGGAGCGGACGGCCTGATGATCGAGGTCCATAACGACCCGCCGCGCGCCCTGAGCGACGGGGCACAGTCCGTGACACCGGAACAGTTCGGTGTGATCGCAGCAAAGGTCCGCAAAGTGCGAGAGGCGATGGGGCTATGAAGGTGGGCATTGTCGGCCTCGGTCTGATAGGAGGCTCTCTGGCAAAGGCATACAAGTGCTCGGGAGGCACTACCGTGTACGGCGCGGATACAGACGGGACCATTCTTGAGTTCGCACGTCTTCAGGGCGTGATAGACGGCGCCCTCACGCCCGGCACGATAGCCCTGTGCGAGTGCATCCTGCTCGCCGTCACGCCCGCCGCAGCCTGCGAATGGCTTGAAGAGAACGCGCCTTTTATAGACAAGAGGACGCTCGTCATGGACTGCTGCGGCACAAAGCGCAGGATATGTCAGACCGGTTTTGCCCTCGCGACCAGGTTCGGATTCGAATTCGCGGGCGGGCACCCGATGGCCGGACTTCACAGGTGGGGATACAAAAACAGCAGGGAAGACCTGTTCAGGGGCGCCTGTTTTGTGGCGGTCCCGCGCGTGTTTGACGATATCATCCTTCTCGAGCGCATAAAAAGGAGCATTCTCCCGGCGGGTTTCGGCTATATATCCGTGACTACCGCGGAAAAACACGACAAACTCATCGCATTCACGTCGCAGCTTGCCCACATTGTGTCGAACGCCTATATAAAAAGCCCAACCGCCCTTGAGCACAGGGGTTTCTCGGCGGGCTCCTATCAGGACCTGACGCGCGTGGCCTGGCTGAATCCGGGAATGTGGGCGGAGCTGTTTCTTGAAAACCGGGATAATCTTCTGTCTGAACTCGACACTGTGATCTCGTCGCTGCACGAGTACAGGGAGGCACTTGAAAAGAGCGATCCCGCAGAGCTCTGCCGCCTGCTCGACGAGGGCAGCACCCGCAAGGAGGAGGTCGACGGAAAACCGTGAGTTATATAAGAAGGCGACCCCGACGGCTCCGCCGCGGGCGGATATTGTGAAAGGCAGGCACATGATGAAGACCATCAGAGTCATGACCCCCTCAAAAGAATATGACGCCCTTGTCGGGGAAGGCCTCGTTGACATGGCCGGCCCCGAGGCCGCTCGCGTGAGAAAGCCGGGAAAGGCGATCATCGTCAGTGACAGCACGGTGAGCGGGCTCTACTTGCCGCGCCTCGGGACCTCGCTGAGGGGAGCGGGGTTCGATACCTGCGAATTTGTTTTTCCCCCGGGGGAGAGTTCGAAGAACGTCTCGACGCTTACGGCGCTGCTGAACCATATGGCGCGCCGCCGCCTGACAAGGTCCGACACGGTCTTCGCCCTCGGGGGCGGGGTCACAGGGGACCTCGCGGGGCTTGCCGCCTCTCTTTACATGCGCGGCATCGGGCTTGTACAGATACCCACAACGCTTCTTTCGGCCGTCGACTCCTCCGTGGGCGGCAAGACCGCCATAGATCTCGACGAGGGAAAGAACCTCGCGGGGACGTTCTATCAGCCGGATTTGGTGCTGTGCGACACACGGACGCTTAAGACCCTCCCCGCCGCGGAGTACTCAAACGGGTGCGCAGAGATCATCAAGTACGCTATGATCAGGGACGGTGAGCTGATTGAGGAGCTACGCTCGCCTGACTCCGGAAAAATCGAGGGCATAATCGCGCGGTGCATAGCGATAAAGGCTGATATCGTAAGAGCGGACGAGCGCGAGTCGGGAGCGAGGAAGCTGCTCAATTTCGGCCACACGTTCGGCCACGCGATAGAAAAATGCAGCGGATACGGAGTTCCCCACGGGAGCGCCGTGGCGGCGGGCATGGCGCTCATCACGGCTGCCTGCTTTATGAAGGGGCTGTGCGGTCGGGATTGCCTCGATGGTCTGCTCGCGGCTCTCAGGGGCTGCGGCCTGCCCGCAAGCACGGTCTATGGTGAAGAAGAGTTGTTTGAAGCCGCGATGGGCGATAAAAAGCGCGGACCGGACGGCATAACAGTCGTTGTCGCCCGCGACATAGGGAGATGCGAACTTCACGAGGTATCCGCAGCCGGGTTCAGGGAATTTTTAAGGCTGGGGCTCCGCTGGACGGGAGGGGGCGGTGAAATATGAACGTTTTGATCGAACCGGGCCCGCTCTGCGGAAAGATCGCGGCTATACCTTCAAAATCGCATCTGCACCGGCTGCTCATATGCTGGGCGCTCGGGAGCGCCGAGGTATTTGTGCCGTGCAGGACGGTATCGGAGGATATCGAAGCGACGGCGAGGTGCCTTAACGCTCTCGGGGCCAATATCGGGCGATCGCCCGAGGGGTTTCATATTCTGCCCTCGGCCTTTCGCAGCCCGGAGCGAGCGGCGCTCGACTGCGGGGAGAGCGGTTCCACGTACCGGTTCCTCGTGCCGCTCGTTTGCGCCCTCGGCCTCAGGGCGAGGTTCGCGCTGGCGGGGAGGCTGTCTGAAAGGCCGATGGAGGAGCTTCGGTCGGCGCTCAGAATGCACGGGGCAGTTTTCGAAGGGGCCGGGACCCGAAGCCCCGCGGTCTCCGGACCGGTCACCGGCGGCATATACGAGATCCCGGGGGGCGTATCGTCGCAGTATATAAGCGGGCTCCTCATCGCGCTGCCGCTGCTCGGGCAGAGCAGCGAGATCGTCATTGTCGGCGAGGCGCAGTCCAAAGGGTATATACGCATGACTCTCGATGTACTCGAAAGTTTTAAAGTTAAAGTCATTCCCGTGCCCGGGGGGTACGCGATACCCGGAGGTCAGAGCTACGCTGCGCCCGAGATGCTGCTGCCCGAGGGGGACTGGTCGAACGCCTCATTCTGGCTGTGCGCCGCCGCCGCGGGGGCGGGTGAGATCACCGTAACGGGGCTTGATACGCGCACGAACCAGGGTGACAGCCGCATATGCGATGTACTCGCCCGCTTCGGAGCCGGAGTCGAGGTCTCAAACGGAGCGGTGACGGTGCGGCCCGGCGAGCTGCGAGGCATCGCGGTCGACGCCGGGGACATACCCGACCTTGTTCCCGCTATAGCGGTCGCGGCCGCTGCGGCGCGCGGAGAGACTGTCATAACGAATGCGGGGCGGCTTCGCCACAAAGAGAGCGACAGGATAAGCGCAGTGTGTGCCGTGCTGCGCTCGCTCGGCGGCGAAGCCAGTGAGGGGGCGGACAACATAATTATCCGCGGGAGAGGCGCTCTCGCGGGCGGCACGGCGGACTCCTGCGGAGACCACCGCATCGCGATGATGGCTGCTGTTGCCTCCGTCATATGCAAAGGCAGCGTCAAGATTACGAACGCCGGCGCCGTAAACAAATCCTATCCCGGTTTTTTCGAAGATCTCGCCTCGCTCGGCGGTCAATTCACGAAGGAGGACTATTAAAATGAGTTCGTTCTGGGGGGTCAATATTCGCCTGTCCGTATTCGGGCAGTCCCACTCGGAGGCGATCGGAGCGGTGGTCGACGGTCTTCCGGCAGGATTTCGCATCGATATCGAAAAGCTCCGAAGCTTTATGCGCCGCCGCGCACCCGGAAGAAGCGGCCTTGCCACGCCCAGGAGGGAGGACGACGAGATCGAGTTCGTCTCCGGCATCTCGCAGGGCGCTCTGTGCGGCGCCCCCCTGTGCATGATCATCAGAAACAGGGACGCGCGGCCGGGAGACTACTCGGAGTTTGCGGACGCCCCCAGGCCGGGGCACGCCGATTATACGGCCGCGGTGAAGTACGGCGGGTTTCAGGACAGCTCGGGAGGCGGCCATTTCTCGGGCAGGCTGACAGCACCGCTGTGCGCGGCGGGCGGCGTCTGTCTGCAGATACTCGAGGACCGGGGCGTGTCGGTAGGGGCGCATATTCAGAGCATTGCGGACGTCGCGGACGGGAGGTTCGACCCAGTGAAGGCGGGAGCTCCCGATTTTGAAAGAGTGCGTCAAAACCCGCTGCCGGTCATCGACACCGCGGCCGGGGCAGCCATGGCCGAACGCATAGAGCGCGCAAGGGCTGAGGGAGACTCCGTGGGGGGCGTGATAGAGTGCGCGGTGGCGGGCCTGCCCGCGGGCCTGGGCGACCCCATGTTCGACGGAATGGAAAACAGGATAGCGTCGATTGTGTTCGCCATCCCGGCTGTCAAAGGCATCGAGTTCGGAAACGGGTTTGAAAGCGCGGGCCTTCGCGGCAGCGAGAACAACGACCCGTTCGCCTATGACGGCGGCCGCGTCGTGACATCGACGAACAACCACGGCGGTATCCTTGGTGGCATAACTACAGGTATGCCGCTCATATTCCGTGCCGCTGTAAAGCCGACGCCCTCCATCCGGGCTGCGCAGAAAACAGTCAGCCTGAGCATGAAAAAGGAGAGAGAACTGACAGTCAAAGGCAGGCACGACCCGTGCATAGTGCCGCGCGCCGTGCCCTGCATCGAGGCGGCGGCCGCGCTCGCGGTGCTCGACGCGTGGCCTGCGCCTAATCATAAATGAAAGAGGAATGAGCGATGGATCTTAATGAACTGCGTGACAGGATCGACGAGATAGACTCGGGGATAGTCCGTCTTATATCGGACAGGATGGAGGTCGTCAGGGAGGTCGCAAAATATAAAGCGGCGAGCGGCAAGCCCGTGTATGACCCGCAGCGCGAACGCGAAAAACTCGCGCGTATAGCCGCGGAGGCCGGAGAGGACCTGGCGCCCGTGACTGACGTGCTCTTCGGCGTGATATTTGACCTCAGCCGCTCTGCCCAGCATCGGATGCTGGCGGGGGAATCGGCGATCAGGAGCCGTATAAAAGGAGCGCTTGAAAACACGCAGAAACAGTTCCCCGTAAGGCCCGTTGTCGCGTGCCAGGGCATCGAGGGGGCTTACTCGCAGCTGGCGTGCGAAAGGATGTTCCCGTCGGGCAGCATTATGTATTTCAGAACGTTCGACAGCGTCTTCTCGGCCGTCGAGCAGGGGCTCTGCCAATACGGCATCCTGCCGCTGGAGAACAGCACGGCGGGGTCGGTCAACCGCATATACGACCTGATGATGGAGCATGAGTGTTTCATAATACGCAGCTGCCGGGTCAAGGTCGACCACTGCCTTCTTGCCAAAAAGGGGGTGAGACCCGGCGATATAAAGGAGATCTTCTCCCATGAACAGGCCATTGCCCAGTGCCAGGGATTTCTGGAGAATCTGAAACACGTGAAGGTCACGCCCTGCGCGAATACCGCCGAGGCCGCAAGGATGGTCAGCGAATCGGAGCGCTGCGACATAGCGGCCCTGTCGTCGCCGGGCTGCGCCGGGCTGTACGGGCTAGAGTGCCTTGACAGCTGCGTGCAGGACAAAGCGAACAACTATACGAGGTTCATATGTATTTCAAAAAAGCTCGAGATCTACCCGGGAGCGAACAGAACGAGCCTCATGGTGGTGCTTCCAAACAGGCGGGGCTCCCTGTACAGGGCGCTCTCGAGATTCAACGCGCTGGGTATCAATCTTCTCAAGCTCGAAAGCCGCCCCCTGGTCAACAGTGATTTTGAGTTCATGTTCTATTTCGACCTTGAGGTCTCCGTGTATTCAGACGAGTTTTTAAGGGTCTTCGACGACCTCGAGGGCGCCGTCACGAGCCTGAAGTACCTCGGCAGCTATACAGAGGTGGTGTGAGATGCTGCGGTGCGGCCTGATCGGGCGATCGCTCTCGCACAGCTTTTCGCCCGGGATACACCGCATGATCGGCGGATATGAGTACGGGCTCTATGAGGTGGAGAGGGAGGACCTTGAGGTCTTCTTAAACAAAACGGAGCTTGACGGCCTGAACGTGACGATCCCGTACAAGAAGGACGTCATACCGCTCTGCAGGGAACTGTCGCCGCGGGCCGCGGAGGCCGGGAGCGTGAATACGATGATCAGGCTTCCCGGCGGCGGGTGGCTGGGCGAGAACACGGACTACGACGGCTTTTTATACATGCTCGGCCCGGACGCGGAAGCCATGAGAGGGAAAAAGGCGCTCGTGCTCGGGAGCGGCGGCGCGTCGGCCGCGGTGTGCGCCGTACTTCGCGACGCGGGCGTTCCGTACACAGTGATATCAAGGTCCGGTGAGAACAATTACGGCAGCCTGCAAAAGCACGCGGGAGCACAGATCATAATAAACGCCACGCCGGTAGGCATGTACCCGAATAACGGCGAAACCCCGGTCGACCTGAAAAACTTTCCCCGGTGCGAACTGGTTTTGGACGTTATATATAACCCGGCGCGGACCGCCCTGCTCCTTTGCGCCGAGGATATGGGCGTCAGGACCCGGAACGGACTTTCTATGCTGGTTGCCCAGGCCGTGAGAGCGGGGGAACTCTTTCTGGGTAAAAAGCTCGATGGCGGCCTTGTCGGCTCCATATGCGCCGGGATAGGTGCTGCGACACGGAACGTATCGCTCATCGGCATGCCGGGCTGCGGCAAATCGACCGTGGCGCACCAACTCTCGCGCCTGACAGGCCGGCCTGTCGAGGACACGGACACCATCGTAGAGGCGATGGCCGGCATGAGTATACCGGACATATTCGCGAAATACGGCGAGCGTCATTTTCGCGCTCTGGAAACGCAGGCGCTGAGCGGCGTCTCGAAAAAAAGCGGCATCATAATCGCGACAGGCGGAGGCATTGTCGAAACTCCCGAAAACAGGCGGCTCATACGCCAGAACGGGGTGTGCGTATTCCTGGAGCGCGACTTGTCGGAGCTAGACACAGAGGGAAGGCCGCTCTCACTGACGGAAGGTGTATCGGGCCTTTACGCCCGCCGGGAGCATCTGTACCGCTCGTGGAGCGACAGGACATTCAGAAACGACGACCCGCTGAAGACGGCGCAGAACATAAAGGAGGCGTTCGGGCTATGAAGCTGCTTGTGATAAACGGGCCTAATCTCAACATGCTGGGCGTTCGCGAACCCGGTATTTACGGAAACAGGAGCTTAGAAGACCTTGAGGCCGAGCTCAGGGCCTGCTGTACCGCAAGGGGAGTGCGGGTCGAATTTTTCCAATCCAACCATGAAGGGGCAATAATAGACAGGATACAGGAGGCCTTCGGCAGCTTCGACGGGATAATAATAAACCCCGCCGCTTACACCCATACGAGCATAGCGATACCGGACGCACTGAAGGCGGTGGGGATCCCCGCGGTCGAGGTGCATCTTTCCGACGTGTTCTCGAGGGAACCGTTCCGCCGCGTGTCCTACACGTCGCCCGCGTGTATAGCGACGATCACCGGGAAGCATTTTCAGGGCTACCTGGAGGCGGTTGATATCCTTCTTGAACACATTGGGAGCCGGAGCTGAGCCCCGGCCCGGGAGCGCAGAGCAAAGCCGCCGCACCTGCCCCTGCGCGGGCGGATGCGGCGGTTTTATCATTCGTTCAGGCTGGTGTGCTGACCTTATTTGTTCACGACGGGCAGATCGGCAAACGCTCTTGCCAGCTCCTCGTCTGTGGGGGCGCTGTCTGTCATCATCCCCGTGTTGAACTTCTCGTACGCGGTCATGTCGAAGTAGCCGGTCCCCGTCAGGCCGAATACTATGGTCTTTTCCTCGCCCGTCTCTTTGCACTTCAGGGCTTCGTCTATCGCCACTTTAATGGCGTGGTTCGATTCGGGCGCGGGCAGGATGCCCTCGACGCGGCAGAACTGTTCGCCGGCCTCGAAAACCGAGGTCTGGCTGACGGCGCGCGCGCTCATATAGCCGTCGTGGTAGAGCTGCGAGAGCGCAGAGCTCATGCCGTGGTAGCGCAGGCCCCCCGCATGGTTGGGCGCCGGAATGAAACCGCTGCCGAGAGTGTACATTTTGGCCAGCGGGCAGACTTTACCGGTGTCGCAGAAATCGTACGCGTAAACGCCCCGGGTGAAGCTCGGGCAGGAGGCGGGCTCTACGGCTATGATCTCGTAGTCGGCCTCGCCGCGCAGTTTTTCGCCCATAAACGGGGCGATGAGGCCGCCGAGGTTTGATCCGCCGCCGGCACAGCCGATGATGATATCAGGCTTCACACCGTACTTGTCGAGGGCGGCCTTTGTCTCAAGGCCCACGATGGACTGGTGGAGCAGGACCTGCGACAGCACGCTGCCGAGCACGTAGCGGTAGCCCTCAGTACTTACTGCCGCCTCGACAGCCTCGGAGATGGCGCAGCCCAGCGAGCCCGTTGTGCCGGGGAATTTTTCGAGGATCTCGCGGCCGACGTTCGTATCGGGCGAGGGGGAGGGGGTAGCCGACGCGCCGAACGTGCGCATGACCTCGCGGCGGAACGGTTTTTGTTCGTAGGACACTTTGACCATAAAGACCTTGCAGTCGATTCCCAGATAGGAGCATGCCATGGAGAGCGCCGTACCCCACTGCCCGGCGCCCGTCTCGGTCGTGACTCCTTTAAGCCCCTGCTTTTTTGCATAGTATGCCTGGGCAATGGCTGAGTTGAGTTTGTGGCTGCCGCTCGTGTTGTTCCCTTCAAACTTGTAGTAGATGTGCGCGGGAGTGCCCAGCTTCTCTTCAAGGCAGTACGCCCTGATGAGGGGGGACGGGCGGTACATCCTGTAAAAGTCCATCAGCTCTTCGGGGATGTCGATATAGGGGGTGGTGTCGTCGAGCTCCTGCTTTGCAAGTTCCGTGCAGAACACGACAGACAGTTCCTCAAGCGTCATCGGCTCGAGCGTCCCCGGGTTGAGCAGCGGAGCGGGTTTGTTTTTCATATCGGCGCGGATGTTGTACCATTGTGTCGGCAGCTCGGATTCAGACAGATAGATCTTGTAGGGGATATCCTTTTTTGACATTTTGATCTTCCTTTCCGTTGTCGCGGGACAACAAAAACCTCCTGTCCCGCAGTTTGTTGACTGCTGGGACAGGAGGGGAGTCTCCTGCGGTGCCACCCGGCTTGGCGCATATGCGCCCACTTTACGTATGCAAACACATACCGGCCATTCGTAACGGAGTGCCTTTCTCCGGCGCGCCTACTTGCACGGAACTTTCGGCTTGCCCTCAGAAGCCCATTCGGCTGTCGCTCCATGCCGCGATCGCACCGTCCGCGGCTCTCTGAAAAGGAGTTGAGATAGCTTACTCACACTTCTTCAACGGTTTTTACGATTTATGATTGGTTATCATAGCATCGTATACTCATGTTGTCAACTGTATTTTTCGCATTTTAAGTAAAAAATATTCACAAGGTCACGGAGCCGGGTCCGGAACTTTCGATACGGCCCGCTGAAACATTTTATGCGGTCAGGTCCCGGGGAGTGCGCAGGTGTAAAGTTTCGTAAGCCTGTCAACGGCAGCGCGGGGAGACCCACCAGGTGCCCGTATATATGGGGTAGAATCCGATACTGTAGTAGAACTGCTGCGAGGAACCGACCAGCGCGATCCTGGCCCCCATGCGCCCGCATCTTTTTACGGCCTCCAGCACCACCGCCCTGCCGAATCCCATCAAGCGGTAGTCGGGGTCTGTGGCGACCGGCTCGACAAAGGCGTAGCTGTCTCCGGGAGCGTACCACATACCGCAATGGGATACATATCTCCCGTTCGGCGCCACGACGGCAAGAACGATCTCGGGATTTATCATGGGGCTCGACAGCATCTGCCTGCGACCCCCGATGTCCTCGGGTGTGCACGGAGGGAGGCCTTTGTGGTTGAACCCTCTCCACATGACCTCGTTATACCTGTAGTAGTCCCAGCCGTCGGCCATGCTGATAATACGGTATCCGTCGGGCAAACTGTATGCCAGATCGTCGCGGATATCGATCAAAGCGGTGTTCTCCTGTTCCGTGGAGGCTCTGAACCCCATTTTGGCGGCTGTTTGCTGGAGAGCGCGGTCGTTGTTGTCGATGATCACACGCAGGCCTTTTTCGTTTGCGAGAACAAATCTGGAGTACTCCAGCATTTCATATTTCAGTGACTCGTAGCCCGGGGCGGAGAATATATATGCGTCGCCGGGACAGCTTTCGTATGTTGCAAGACCGACGATCCGACCGTTATCTTCCCAGATACCGATCCTGTTCAGCGCCGAGCGATCGAGCATGGAATGGGTGGTCATCCATTCCCATCTGCTCCAGGAGAACCCGGGGTATTCGAGACGGGTCCGATTCAGTTCCCTAAGAAACTCGCGCACTTTTTTATAATCGTCGGAAAAAAGCGGCTCGGACGTGTAGTTTCTCATCCTGACCGGCATACAGACCCTCCGTTCACGAGAAATATGACAACCACCGCGCAAAACAGGGTAATTATACCACGATTTGCCGGGATTTGTGAACTGCCGGACGACAGAAAAAGGGCGCCGCGCACGAGTTTTTATTGATGCTTTATAAATTCGGAAACATTATCGTCAAAAGACCCGCCTTTCCCCCGCGGGATTGCTTGACAGCGTAAGGTCATGAATATAGAATGTGGTTTGCTTGCAAACTATATGAAAAGAAAAACTGGGACGAGGTGTCCCGGAAGGAGAATTCGCAATGAAGAAACTAAAGCTCGGTATCAATGGTTACGGACGGATAGGCAGGCTCATATTCCGGGCCTGTGAAGGGCGCGAAGACGTGGAGGTAGTCGCGATCAACGACCCGTTCATGGAGCCCGACTCCATGGCTTATCTGCTTAAATATGACACGGTGCATGGCCGTTTCAACGCCGATGTCTCCCATAAAGAGGGCGCTCTGACGGTCAACGGCAGGGACGTAAAGGTATTCGCGTGCAAGAATCCCGAGGAGATACCCTGGACGGATGCCGGCGCGGAGTATATCGTTGAATCGACGGGGCTGTTCACCACTCTCGAAAAGGCGAGCGTACACCTGAAAGCCGGGGCGAAGAGAGTAATCATCTCGGCGCCTTCAAAGGACGCGCCGACGTTTGTTATGGGCGTAAACAACAGCAGTTACACGCCCGATATGAAGATAGTTTCAAACGCCTCGTGCACAACGAACTGCCTTGCCCCCCTCGTGAAGGTCATAGAGGATAATTTCGGCCTTGAAGAGGGACTTATGACCACGATCCACGCAATGACGGCCTCCCAGAAGGTCGCCGACGGAGCTTCAAATAAAGACTGGCGCGGCGGGCGCGCGGCTTCGGGAAACATTATCCCGGCATCGACCGGCGCGGCGACGGCGGTCGGCAAAGTCCTTCCCCAGGTCAACGGCAAGCTCACCGGCATGGCGTTCCGCGTACCGGTCCTCGACGTTTCGGTGGTCGACCTCACAGCGAGGCTGAAGACCCCGACGACGTATGACGCCATCTGCGAGGCGATGAAGAGAGCCTCGGAGGGGGATCTGAAGGGGATACTTCTCTACTGCGACGAGGATGTCGTCTCAAGCGATTTCATCGGCTGCCCCTACACATCCATATTCGACGCCAAGGCCGGGATCGCGCTCACGGAGACGTTCGTGAAGCTCGTTGCATGGTATGACAACGAGTGGGGCTATTCGAACAAGCTTATCGACCTGGCCGCTTATATGTACGGCAGGGAATAGGCCGGCCCGCCGGGCGCTCCGGACGCTGTTTTGCTGCAGCGCGACGTGTGAGCCCGATAATATACGAAGTGTGCCCGGAGGCGCGCGGAAAAGCATGTGAATGCTGTGCCGCGCGCCTCCGTTTCGCGCCTGC
>JAAYAR010000123.1 GCA_012719235.1 Clostridiales bacterium | reverse complement strand
TTTTTTGCGGATATTCCGTGAACCCGCCCGGGCGGTACGCAGGCGCATTTCTCACCATGGGGCAGCGGGAGAAACAGTGTTGAAAAATATCTGTTTCGCACTTATAATCAGCGTGGGGCGAATCGGTGCCCGAAACGGGCGCGAACTCCCGCATGGACCCGGCTCCTGGGAAGCCGGGAAAATTCATACCTCGGATATGCCGCGCGGTGATCGGCACAGTTTAGCGGTTGTGCGGCGATCATCGCCCGCGAACAAATAAACGTACGAAAGGGATTCTCAATGGACGCAAACATCAGCCGCGAGGCCGCACTTGAACTACTGAAAAAATACAACAAGGAAGAATTTCATATCCGCCACGCTCTTACCGTGGAAAGCGTCATGCGCTGGTTTGCCGTAGATCTCGGCCGCGCGGACGAGGCCGAGTTCTGGGCGACCGCCGGCCTTCTGCACGATATTGACTTCGAGTTGTGGCCCCGGGAGCACTGCGAAAAAGCGCCCGAGCTGCTCCGCGAGGCGGGCGCCTCCGAGGAACTGATACATGCCGTTTGCAGCCACGGCTACGGGCTGGCCGGCAACGTGGAACCGGAGCACGAGATGGAAAAAGTGCTCTTTGCCTGCGACGAGCTCACCGGGCTGATAGGAGCGGCCGCGCTTATGCGCCCTTCAAAAAGCGTCCGGGACATGGAAGTATCAAGCCTCAGGAAAAAATTCAAGGATAAGAAATTCGCAGCCGGGTGCTCTCGCGACGTTATTGAGCGCGGAGCGAAGCTGCTTGGCTGGGAACTTGAAAAGCTGATGGAAAAAACGATCCTCGCCATGCGCGAAGGCGAGGATCTTGTGAACGGTCAAATGGAGAAAATACTGGCCGACTGAACTGTCAGGGGCGCGGCAATGCGCTATATCTGATCGATCTCAAACTCTTCCCGGAGTCTCCTCAGCCGCTCTTCGCTCTCTGAGACCTCCCTGGAGGCGGAAGACAACACCTCTTTGTCGATGGACGGGACCTCCTCCGGCGGCGCCGCAGGCGCTTTCTGCTCAGCCACTTCTATGATGTCGGGCCTGAAATCGCCTAAAAAACCGTCCGCCGCCGGCGCTGTCGGATAATTCTGAGCCGTTCCGGTCTTTCCTCCGCGGCTTCTTATACGGAACATGGTGGCAGTGATATTCTTGACCGCGGTCGTGATGACAAGGTAAAGGCTGAAAACGGCGGTGAGCAGCATAGCGATGCCGACGATCTCGTCCCAGAAGCCGAAGTTTATCCCCTCTATACCGGTAAATACGAGGCGGGAGCCGAAATACAGAAACACTGCGATCCAAATCAGGTTAAATAAACTCATGACACCATCATCCCTTATCCGACAATACGGCTGACTTTACATCATCTTTTCCGGAATTACGTCTTATTGTATCACGCTTTATTGATATGCGCAACGGCCGGAAACGGGCCGCGAATATTCGACAAAACTTCCTATTTACATATTGTGGCATTCGTGCTAAACTCATACCACAGCTTACCAAATGTGAGTGACCCTTATCTTTTATCCCACAACCCCATCCTCGCGCCTGTCTGTACGGCGGGCGCTCTTTTTTGCGCCGAACACAAAAGCCGGGGCGTCAAGCGCTCCGGCCGTATTTGCTCTCAACCGAACTAACCGCGGCGGTAGGAATTTCTTTTCCTTTCCGCATGATGCCTTATCGCCGACGCGCTGCTCTCCGCATCGGCCATATACTGTTTGAGCTTATCTTCAAATGAGGAGTCCTGCGACACGGTCTTGGGCGTATAGTAAACGGGCGCGCTCGCCGGCGGCCTTGAAGCGGGAGCCGCCTCAGCCCGCTTTATGGAAAGGCTTATCTTCCCCGAGCTGTCGATTCCTATAACCTTTACTTTGACCTCCTGGTCTTCCTTCACATACTCATGAATATCGTTCACGTATGTGTTAGCGATTTCGGAAATATGTACCATGCCGGATTTTCCGACTTCCGGCAGAAAAACAAAAGCTCCGAATTTCGCTATCCCCGTCACCCTTCCGTCGAGTACGGTTCCAATAACCAGATCCATACCTGCTGCAAGAATCCTCCTTTGTGAATTAGTTGCCAACGTCATAGAATATGATCTCTCCGCTCTCAACGAGCCCGAGTTCGTCACGCGCGATATCTTTGATCTGGCTCTCCTCGCCGACAGATTCGATACTCTCCTGCAATTCGCTGTTTTCGCGTTTCTGAATATCGACCGCTTCTTTCATCGCCTCATGTTCCTGCTGTGCCCTCTTCAAAAGAGCCTGCACGGAGATAAGGTTCACTGCGGAATACACGATTATGGCCAGCAGTATGACGATGAGCACAAGACCCGATTTTTTTCTTTTCATACGGCCTACCTCTCCTCGCATAGCGGATTTTCCCGGCGGGCGCTTTAATGTCTTGTTTATTGTATACCATTCTGTGTGAAATTTGAAGATACTTTTTGCGTTATCATACAATATTTTTAAGAACTTTCCCCAAAGGACGACCGGATAGACGGTTGTGCGCAGGGCGAGAGCGGCGACTTCGGCCACAAGATGCAGAGCCGGACGGACAAAGCGGCAAAGGGCACAAAAATACACTACCGCGCCCAGCAGTGTTCCGAGGAGTACGTAAGATCTCACAACCCCGTCAGCTGCGCTCATACTGTAAGAAAACAGTGCAAGGAAGAACAAAAGACAAAACGCTGCGTCCGCTATGACCGGGAACACTTTGCTTTTCCTCGGTCGCCGGATCAGGCCTAAGACGTCATAGCATATGCACAGCGCCACACCCAGAGCACCCGAGCCCAGAAACGTGCGGACCTGTTCGCCGATCGTTATGCTCATGCACTCAGCCGAACAACCTGGAAAAGAATCCGCCGCGCTCCTCATCGGTATACTCTATCGCGCCGATACGTCCTGTCAGGCTCAGTTCCCCCGAATCCAGGCTGAGTCTGTCCACATGCAGCCCGCTGCCCCGAACGGTCAGTTCCCCCTGTGACGTGCGTGCCGTTATGCTCTGCTCGTCAAAGATCATGACCTCCAGGATACCGGTGACCTCGAGCTTTTCCCTGTTTTCACATACGATCTTCTGCGGCGCCCCCGACGCTTTTTCCTCATATGGCATAAAAGCGAGCCCCCTTCAATCCGGATTGGCGCAGACTCCGCCGCTGCGCTGTCAACCGTCAAAACAGATATATGATCGGGGGTTCGCTGATATACGTTCTTCTTTAATCGCCCTGAGATCAAATCTCGACGTACATCGCGCCTGCGTCTTCTTTGGCAGCGTGTTCCGCGACGCGCGTGACCTCAACGCGCAGCACCCGTCCGCCGAAGCTGAGCTCGAGACGGTCGCCCTGCTTGACGTCATAGGAAGCCTTGACAATGCGGCCGTTTACGCTCACTCTTCCGGCGTCACAGGCCTCGTTTGCCAGGGTACGCCGTTTTATAAGCCTTGATACCTTCAGGTATTTGTCCAGTCTCACTTTTTCAGACAACGGCCTCCTTGAGCCTCTTGCCGGCTTTGAACACAGGTGTGCGGGATGCCGGGATCTCTATCGCCTGTTTTGTCTGCGGGTTGCGGCCGATCCTTGCGGCCCTCTCCTTGATCTCAAATGCTCCGAATCCGACAAGTTGTACCTTTCCGCCCGATGCGAGTTCTTCAACTATAGTATCGATCGCCGCGCTGATTATTTTGTCCGCATCTTTCTGGGATACGCCGGTCTTTTCAGCGGTAAACCGGATGAGTTCCGTTTTGTTCATACTGCTTCTCCTTATTTATGATTCTTTGATAATACTCTGATCTCCGGATGAGACGACCGATTTGCTCTCGTTCCAAAGCTCGTCCATCTCCTCAAGCGACATATCCGATAAAATTGTACCCTTTTCTTCGGCTTTTTTCTCAATGTACGCAAAACGACTTATAAATTTTTCAGAGCAGGAATTGAGCGCGTCCTCAGGGTCGACTCCCGCGAATCTGGCAACGTTGACGGCTGAAAAAAGGATATCCCCCAGCTCCTCGGGTATCCCCCTGCCTGCCGAGACAGCCTCTTTGAGCTCCCGGATCTCCTCTTCCAGTTTACCGATGGCCCCCGAGATATCGTTCCAGTCAAATCCCGCTCCCGCTGCCTTGCTCTGGATCTTCTCGGCGCGCCAAAGAGCGGGCAGAGCGCGTGAAACCGCGCCCATCTCGGAAGAGCGCGACTTCTGGCTGCGCGAGCGGCGCTTTATCTCATCCCAGTTTTTTATTACTTCGTCGGAATCATCTACGTGAACGTCACCGAAGACGTGGGGATGTCTCTCTATGAGCTTTCTGCAGACTCTGTCGGAAACGCCGTCTATATCGAAATGCCCGAGCTCCTCCTCCATGGAGGAGTGAAACACCACCTGCATCAGAACATCCCCGAGCTCCTCGCAAAGGTGATCCGTATCTCCTTCGTCTATCGCCTCGGCGCACTCGTAGGCCTCTTCAAGCAGGTTTCGTTTTATGCTCTGATGGGTCTGTTCACGGTCCCACGGACAGCCTCCTTCGGAGCGCAAAAGCCGCATTATGGCTGCAAGATCATAAAAATCATACCGTTCTTTGCGTTCAAACTCTAACATATGGTTCGACCTTTATCAAGTAGTTTTATGTTTATCGCGGCTTTTTGGCACAATTATGCCCCTGCGGGGATATGATACGGCCTTTTCTCCCCGGCTCACTTGAGCTTCAGGTAAAGTGCTATTTTTTCACCCTTTGGAAGAAGAGCGAGGTCCTCTTTCCTGAGCGCCTTCGTGACTATTATCAGAACGGCGTAGACCGCCACTCCGACTGCGACGGCGGCCAGAGTCGCGATAGCCGTGTAAATGAACCCGGACCTGTCGGAGAATGTTCTCTCCAGCAGGCTGTATACGGCCCAGACTGCCGCAGACATGACGGCCGTTGATACGAGCGGCCTTAAAAACATCCGCGCCAAGGACAATTTTTCCGGAAAGAGCCTGAATATCGCCGCCACATTGAACACCACGATAAAAGCAAAGCAGCATATCGAACCTATGGGCGCGCCCGCGATATTCAGCGAGGGAATGGCGACAAGGAACCAGTTGACGACGATCTTTATCACGCCGCCGATCAGCATGGAATACAGAGGTATCTTTACGTAACCGTTTGACTGCAGGATGGCGTTTGTCAGAAGAACAAAACTGTTAAAGAACACGACGGGCGCAAGCAGTCTGAGCAGCGGCTCCGCTGTCGAGTAGACGTCGGGCCGACTGTAATACAGAAGGCGGAGCACCGGCCCGGAGAGGATGCACAGGCCGGCGGAGGCGGGCTGGGCGATAAGGGCCGTGATGCGCATCGCAGACTCAGTGAGCCCCGCGGCCTGTTTGACGCGCTTAAGAGCGAGATTTTCGCTGATATGGGGAATTATGCTGACCGCCAGCGGCGTGATAAACGCTATCGGAAAGTTATACACCGTCTGCGCCGAACCGTAGCTGCCGTTGAGTGTGCGGGCAAGTGATGCCGTATAGCCGAGCGCCGACCTCAGTCTGTGCAGAACTATCGCGTTATCGGCCATCGTGAGCAGGCTCAGTATGGACGAACCCAGCGTGATAGGGACCGCGAGAGCGAGCAGTTTTTTCAGGATCTCTCTTTGACTGTCCGGCGTGTCGTTTCCCGGGGACCTTGTGGCGCGGTCGCGCAGCTTGCTTGTAAAAAGATAGAGCGCCCCCAGCACGGTACCGAGCGTCACGCCTACTATCGAGCCCGCGGAGCCCAGAAAGACCGAATTGCTGTTCTTTACTATGATGTACGCCAGCGACAGCCCGAAAACGAGCTTGCCGAGAGCCTCGATTATCTGCGACACGGCTGTCGGCTTCATGTTCGACAATCCCTGAAAATAACCTCTGAACGCCGACATCACGCATACGAACAACAGCGCCGGGGCCAGCGCAAGGACAGAGGTCCAGGCCAGCTCGTCGCCCAGGAGCACGGAGAGGGGCTTGCAGAATACCGCCATCACGAGCGTACCGAACAGACCCACGCATAAAAACGCCTGAAACGTGACCCTGAATATGCGCCGCACCTGATTTTCACGCTCGAGAGCGTTAGCTTCGGATATCATTTTAGCGAGAGCGACCGGCAGACCCGTTGTGGAGACCGTAATGAAAAAGTTGTAGACGCCGTAGGAAATAATAAAATTTGAAAAGCCCTCGGCTCCGAGTATATTGACAAGCGGGATCTTGAATATCGCCCCGATCACCTTTATGAGCGCAGTGGCTGCGGCCAGTATTACCGCTCCGTGAAGGAAGCTCTGTTTGTTTGATGCTTTTCGTGGCATGCGCGCCCTCCTTCTCAAGCGAATACCAGGGGCATTACCTCATGCGCCAGCTCGTACTTCGTCTTTTCCCAGTCTATCGTCAGAAACTCCCCGTCTTTGTAGAGCGTCTTCCCCCTGACCATCGTCATAACGACGTCGGAGCCGCGCGCAGAGTAAACGAGTCCCGAAATAACGCTGTGGCAGGGCGTAAGGTGAGGCCTGTCAAAATCGACCAGGACGAGATCCGCATCATACCCCGGGGCTATTTTTCCGCACTCGTTTTGACGCCCCTGAGCTTCGGCTGCGCATACCGTGGCCATCTTCAGCGCGTCGAGCGCCGACATCGCGGCGGGGTCGCGCTCTTTGTTCTTCGCGAGCAGGCAGGCCGCTTTCATCTCCTCAAACAAGTCGAGATTGTTGTTGGAGGAGACGCCGTCCGTGCCCAGGGCCGCGTTCACGCCGAGCCTGCGCATCATAGCGATATCAGCCGTGCCGCTGCCCAGCTTCTGATTGCTCACGGGGTTGTGTACGGCGCTCACCCCTCTTCTCGCCAGAAGCGACGCATCCTCCTGTGTCAGCCAGACGCAGTGAGCCGCTATCCCTCCGTTTTTCCACAGGCCGTGGCAGTCGAGCAGCTGCGCCGGGGTCAGACCGTATTTTGTCAAGCAGTCCTCGTGCTCCTTTTTCGTCTCGGAAAGATGGACGTGCACCCGAAGGCCATTGTTTATTGCGTATTCCGCCACCGCCTCCCACAGAGGATATGAGGAGGTGTACTCAGCATGTATCGAAGCGTCGAAGCGCAGCCGCCCTCCGTCGACTCCGTGCCATTTGAGGTGCATGCCGCGCATATTGACCGTATCGGCGCAGGTCTCAAACCCGAAATCGGATTCCTCACCGAAATAGATCGCGCCGTTGCTGCCGCTGTACTTGATCCCGGCTTCATCGGCCGCTTTGAATATACTGTCAAGGTGGCTGTACATATCGCTTACAGACGTCGTGCCGAACGAAACGGCCTCGGCGATCCCGGCGCGGGAGCATATCTCGACCGCCCTGTCGGTGAGTTTCGCCTCGGCGGGGAAGACGTGATCATACAACCATTCCCGGAGGGGACTGTCGTCGGCATATCCCCGCAGAAATGCCATCGGAAGATGCGTATGAGCGTTAATCAACCCGGGGATGAGAACTTTACCGGCGCCCTCGATCACGCTGGCGGCAGGTTCCCGGGGGATCTCTCTCCCGACGTAGCTTATCTTTCCGCCGCTGACCCCCACGAAGGCGTCTTTGATAACACCGCCGTCCTGTTCGGACATCGTTACGGCGGTCACCCCTTTAAAAAGTGTGTCCAATGTCTATCTCCTTCAATACTTCCACGATAAGGGCAGTAAACTTTTCTTTGGCCGCCTCTCCGGCCTCAAAGACCTCCTCCTGGGTCAGCCTGTTTCCGGTCACGCCGGCGGCCGCGTTCGATATCAGTGAAAAGCCGAGAGTGTTCATTCCCATATGCGACGCGGCGATGACCTCCGGCACCGTCGACATGCCCACGCAGTCCGCACCGAGAGCGCGAATCGCACGTATTTCCGCAGGCGTCTCGTACTGCGGCCCCGTCATATACATATATACGCCCCGTTTCAGCTGCATGCCGAGCTTCCGAGCGGCCCTCAGAGCGGCTTCCTGAAGCTCCGGAGTATACGCATAAGTCATATCCGGAAAACGAGGGCCGAGAAAATCCAGGTTTTCTCCCCTGAGCGGGCTGTCGGGCGCAAATTTGATGTGGTCCTCGATGAGCATGATATCCCCCGGCTTAAAATCGAGATTGATTCCGCCCGAGGCGTTTGTGACTATGAGCATGCCGGCCCCCAGCATCCCGAGCACCCTGAGCGGGAATACGATCTCCTCCATGGAGCGCCCTTCGTAGTAATGGTGGCGGCCCTGCATGACGGCCAGAGTCCTGTCCCCCTGCCGGCAAAAGATCAGATTGCCCGCGTGGCCGGGCGCCCCCGGGCTCGCAAACCCAGGTATGCGGGCGTAAGGCACGGTGCACAGCGTTTCAAGGTTTTGAGCAAGTTCTCCCAGCCCGGTGCCGAGGATCAGAGCTATATCGGGCCTGAGGCCCCCTGTCATGCCGCTCAGAAACCCGGCGGCTTCGGCAAAATCGTCGCGTTTCATTATCTCTCCTCCGCTTTCAGGTGTGCTCCGCAGCGCTTGCAGAAAGCGTCGTCACTGCCGCAGAGGCTTTCACAGGCGGGGCAGACTTTGCGCCCGCGCATCCGGCGCAGTTTTTTCTGGGCATCCGCAAGCTCCGCCGCCTTTTCATCAAGCGCGGTTATCAGCTTTTCAACTTCGGCATCCCCCGTGTCCCTGCCCCTGTGGATCCCGTACACGAGCCTTCCCAGTTCCTCCTGCAGCGACGATATGTCACATTTAAGCTCGAGTACTCTGACGCCGAGTTTACCCGCGTCCCATATCTCGCCCGCCTTTTTCCCGGCGTATTTAGCTCCGCGCTCGGCGTTATCACCGACGCTCTGAGCGGCCTCCCTCAGTTTGTCGAGCATCTCCCGAATTTTCCGGTCCATGAATTCTCCCCTTTTATCGCAGGCATTGCCGGAATCGAAGTCTTCGCACCGGGACGGGCTTCGGAATTTCCGTCGCCCGAAAAAACGGCAATCGACGGCCGCGGACCGCCTTCCGGAGGTCAATAAACGTAGCTGCCGCCCCCAAGAAACTCCCGCAGAACGGAATCCGCGGGCACAAGCTCCTCTCTTATGCCTACAGCGGCCACGAAAGCGGCGTGAAGATCCGTACAGCACGTATCCTCCACCCCCGAGCTCCGCATCAGCTCCAGAAACCGGGCGCGGTACACCCCGAGCTCGCATGGGTGGAACGAGTCTATCTTCCTTGCCGCCGTTTCCGCAGAAGGCAGGATGTAGAGGTTCTCTCCCCTTATCACCGTGTCTCTTTTTTTATACGTCTCCGCAAAGCTGTGGCCTCTGAATTTATCGTCGCGGATGGTCCTTCGCGCAAAGCGCACGTCGTCTTTCGACACCAATATGCGGCCTTCATACGAAATATCGGGGTCCGCGTTAACAAAAAGCGTGTATGCCTGCGGATGTTCGAAAGCTATATCCTTATTTAAAGCGTGGATGCCTTCAAAGATCACTATCGTATTCTCGTCCGGCCTTATGACTTTCCCGGCCTCGGGCAGCCTGCACTGGGTATGGAAGTCAAACTTGGGTATCTTGATCTCTTTTCGGTCCTCTATATGATCAAAATGCTCCAGAAGGAGGCTCATATCAAGGCAGTCGGGCGACTCGAGGTCGTATCTGCCGTCCGGCAGGATCGGGGTGTTCTCCGGGGTGACATCAAGAAGGTAGTTGTCAAGGGACACCTCGTGGGCGCTGTGGCCCCGCGCCAGCAGCCGGTCGCAGATCTTTTTCGCCGTTGTCGTCTTTGTCGATCCGGAAGGACCTGACAGCAGGACAACCCTGCTGTTATTCAGGTTGTTCAGTATATCCTCCGCCACAGACTCGATAACGGCCTCATACTCGTCGCAGCAATCCCGGACGAATTTTTCGGGGTCGTCAAAAGCCCTTTTGTTTATCTGCTCAAGCTCGTACATCTTGCTCTCCCTTTCTGTCAGCACTGCTGCTGTAAAACCGGAAAAACTCCAGCTTCCCATCCAGGATCTTCTCTTCGCCGACGTTGTACTCGTAGGGGTATTTCGGATTACAGGTCCTGACGATATATCCTGTTTCACGGTCGACCATCTTAGTCACTCCCCCGCCCCCAAGGGAGAGGATACCGCACAGTTCTTCCATTATACATATGTTATATATGCTCTCATGGCCCGGTTTTGACCACCCTACGTTCTCAAACCCACCCGCCGTACGCTTTTGCCTGTACAGGTAGTACGGGCGATAACCGCCGCCTGTCAGGGCGGAGGCGGCGCCGTCAAGCATCCTCCCCACTGCTGCGGCATCGGGGAGAGGGGCTTTTTCGAGGTTCAGGCGCGAACCGCGCTTTATCGCCAGATTGTGAACCGTGATGTTCACCGCTCCCAGATCCGCCGCGCAGCCGAGAGAGCGGGCAAAGCCGCTCTCCGTGTCCCCCGGCAGACCGGCAATGAGATCCATGTTGACCGCGAGCCCCTCGTCGCGGGCGAGGGCATATTTTTCGTAAACGTCCTCCACGGTGTGCGAGCGCCCGATATTGCACAGTACCTCGGGGACAAACGTCTGCGGGTTAATGCTCACTCGGTTTGCTCCGGCGTCTTTCATGACGCGGAGCTTTTCTTTGTCCACCGTGTCCGGCCTGCCGGCCTCCACCGTGAACTCGTCAACTGTTCCGAGGTCAAAATTCGAGCTGAGGCATGAGAAAACATCGTGCAGCTGCGCGGCGGTGAGCGTGGTCGGCGTACCGCCTCCCATATACACCGCCCGGAGGCGCAGGCCGGATTCCCGCATAAGAGCTCCTGCAAAAACGATCTCTTTTTTCAGCACGTCAATAAACGGGGAAACAAGCTTTCCGGCTTTCTGTACGGAGTGGGTCACAAACGAGCAGTAGCTGCATCTTGAAGGACAAAATGGTATGCCGATATAGAGGCATATGTCGCCCGGGAGCAGGGTGCGCAACACCTCCCCGGAGACCGCGGCGGCTTCCGCGCACAACTCGGCGCGCTCTGACGACACTCCGAATGAAGCCATCGCGCTCTTTGCCTGCTCCTCGGTCATCCCCTCGCGCAGCAGCCGCGAAAACACTTTTACCGGGCGCACTCCCCTAAGGTCTCCCCAGGGGTTCGGCGGCGATTGGGGCCTTTCGCTCAAGTGCGAAACTCCTCCATATAGAAATTCGTTTCCCGCTCGCGCTCAAGCGTCGTGAAGTCCATGTGTCCGGGGTAAACGTTATAATCTCCGGGCAGATCGTAGAGCCTCTTAAGCGAGGCGCGCATCTGCCGCGCGTCCCCGCCGGGAAAATCCACCCGGCCGCATGATCCGGCAAAGAGCGTGTCTCCGCTGAACATATCCTTCCCTGTGATGAAGACACAGGATCCCCCGGAGTGCCCGGGCGTATGCAAAACGTCTATCGGGGTGCTCCCGAGATACAGCTTATCCCCGTCGGCAAGCGGTTTTATGTCGATTCCCTCACTGTATAAAAGCGAAAGCTTTCTGCCTATCGATCTGTCGGCGGGATGCAGATACACCGGAACGTCAAACTCCTTCGCGAGCGAGATGGCGGCTCCCGTATGGTCGTCATGCCCGTGCGTGAACAGGATATACTTGAGCTGTATGCCTTTATCCCGAATCGCGGCCGATATCGTCTTCGTGCCTCCGCCCGGGTCGATAAGAGCGGCCTCCCTCGTCTCATCGTCCGCAATAAGAAAACAGTTCGTCTGCAGAGCGCCAACCCGAAAATGTATTTTTGTCATGTTTACGCCATCCTTTCTATATGCGCACCAATACAGCCGAAAAGAGCCGTACTGTTTGTTACAGCTCCGCGCTGTCAATAATGAGGGTCACCGGGCCGTCGTTGACTGACTCGACAGCCATTTCAGCTCCGAAAACCCCCGTCTGCGGGTCAAACCCCTCGTCCCTGCAGCTATCCAGAAACAGCTCGTACAGTTCAAGCGCGACCGGGGCCGCTGCCGCCGGAAAAAAATCCGGCCTTCTGCCGCGGGCGCAAGAGGCATAGAGCGTGAAATTCGATACGACAAGAAGCTCCCCTCCCGCTTCGGCAAGCGATACGTTCATTTTTCCCGCGCCGTCTTCAAACACGCGCAGACCGCATATCTTTTTTGCCAGCTTCCGGGCGTCGGAGGGCCGGTCCTCTTTCCCGACACCGAGAAGCACCAGAAATCCTCTCCCGATCTGTCCCGCAGGAACTCCGTCCGCTATGACGCGGGCTCCGGATACTCTTGTTACAACGGCTCTCAAATCTCTTCCGACCCTTTCCCTGTCATCCGTTCGCCCTCTTTACGTCTATCACTCCCGATATCCCGTTTATGCGGTTCATAACTTCCGTGAGCTGCGCCTTGTTCTTTACGAACACGGTCATGTCCACGACTGCATAGCCGTCGGGGAGAGCCCGCGCGTTGAGTGACTGCACTTTTACTTTGAGAGCGGAGAGCGCCGTGACGATATCCACGACGAAATTGTCCCTGTCGTGCGAGGAGAGCGCAAGCCTCGCCTCGTACAGGGCATCCTGCTGATCTGTCCAGGACACTTTTACCCAGCGGCCCTCGTCGCTCTCTTTCTCTTTTGCGCGCAGCACGTTGCGGCAGTCCTGTCGGTGCACCGAAACTCCGAAACCGCGCGTGATAAATCCGATCACCGGATCACCGGGCACAGGTGTGCAGCAGTGCGAGAATTTCGTCAGGCAGTTCTCTATATTTTCGACGATGAGGCCCGTTTCGGAGCGTTTCGGCTTCTTGGCCTCCTGCGTAAGCCTCTCGAGGGACAATTTATCTCTTTGTTCCTTAGACAGCCTCATCAGCTCGAGCTTGACGCGGTTCACCACCTTGACGGCGGTAGTGCCTCCGTATCCGATGGAGGCGTACAGCTCGTTCAGCGACGAGACGTGGAGCTTCTGCAGGATCACGGGCAGGATCTCTTCCCCCATGACCGACGACAGCGGAATATTGTTCTTTTTGAGCTCGGCTTCAAGGCTCTGGCGCCCGTTGGCTATGTTTTCCTCCTGACGCTCGCGCTTGAACCACTGGCGGATCTTTGTCCGGGCTTCGTTGCTGCGGGCCAGTTTGATCCAGTCGCGGCTGGGACCCTTGCTCGATTTTGAGGTGATTACCTCGACGACGTCGCCGTTTTGAAGAACATAGTCGTAATTTGAGATCCTGCTGTTGACTTTGACGCCCGTCATGCTGTTGCCGACGGCCGAATGGATCGCATATGCGAAGTCGATCGGCGTGGCGCCTGCGGGGAGGTTGATAACGTCGCCCTTGGGAGTGAACACGAACACCTCGTCGGAGAACATATCCGTTTTCAGGGTGCTGATGAAATCCTCGGGGTCCATCTCCTGCTGGTTCTCAAGCAGCCTGCGTATCCACCCCAGTTTCTCCTCCTCACTCTGCTTCCCCTGAACACCCTGCTTGTATTTCCAGTGCGCCGCGATGCCGTACTCCGCCGTGAGATGCATATCCCATGTGCGTATCTGAACCTCGAAGGGGATACCCTCTCTGCCGATAACGGTGGTGTGGAGCGACTGGTACAGGTTCGGCTTGGGCGTGCCGATATAATCTTTAAAACGTCCCGGGACCGGCTTGAACAGGTCGTGTATCTGGCCCAGCACGTTGTAGCAGTCCGCTATGGTGTCAACAATGACGCGAAACGCGTACAGGTCGTAGACCTCGCCGAGACCTTTATCTTTGCTGTATACCTTCCTGTATATGCTGTAGATATGCTTCGTGCGGCCGTAAACGGTGGCCGCGATATCGGCCTCTTTAAGCCGGTTCTCTATCCGGCTGCAGTTTGTCTCGATAAACCTGTCGTTGAGAGTGCTGCGGCTCTGGAGCTCGTCCAAGATCTCCTTATATCCGTACGGGTCGAGGTAGCGCAGCGATATATCCTCAAGCTCCCACTTAATTTTCTGCATGCCCAGCCGGTGGGCGATGGGAGCGTATATCTCCATGGTCTCCAGGGACTTTGTCCTCTGCTTCTGCTCTGTCTGATACTCCATCGTGCGCATGTTGTGCAGGCGGTCGGCCAGTTTGATGAGTATCACGCGGATATCCTTTGCCATCGCCAGCAGCATTTTGCGCAGATTCTCGACCTGCTCCTCCTCGACGCTCGAATAGGGCACCCGCGACAGTTTTGTCACACCGTCCACCAGCTCCGCCACGGGTTTGCCGAAGGCCTTTGCTATCTCCTCGTGCGTCGTGCCGGTATCCTCGATACAGTCGTGAAGGATCGCGGCGATGATGCTGTCTACATCGAGTCCCATCTCCACAATGATCTTTGCGGTCGCAAGCCCGTGCGTGACAAACGCCGAGCCGTCACGCCGCAGCTGGCCCTCATGTTTGCTCGCGGCAAACCTGTAAGCCCGCTCGATCTTTTCCAGATCTGAAGGCGTAAAGATTTCTTTTACCGCCTCCATCAGTTCCCGAAAGAATTTCTCAGCATCAACCATCGTTCAGATTCCTTTTCGCCGGACACCGCGCGAAGCGGCAGCCTGCGACAGACGGGTCAGCAGCCCGGACCCGTCCAGATCCACCTTTCCTTCTACCGGCAGTATCTTTATCTTCAGCAGCCTGCCCAGCTCCTGCAGCTCCACGAGGCCCACCTCGCTGAAAACGCGAAGGCAGACAAGCGTTTTTCCCGGGCTCGTGCGCCCTGTCTGAGCGGCAAGCTTCCATAGACCCGTAATATACTCCTCCTCCGATTGTGCGCAGACGCAGCGCCAGACGGCTGAAAAATCCTCTCTCTGAGGAAGGAGCTCTCTCGCCTGGGAGGCAGTCAGTTCCCCGTTTTCAAGAGCCTGAAAGAGTTTATTCTCCTTTTCCATAGTCTCTCTTTCGGCGCTGCACGGGCGGATATCCATTATCTGCATCTGCGGCGTGCGCACGCCGCGGAACTCGTTGATCTTCGGCACAAAAGCTATGTCCACGGTATCTCCCCGGCAAACCTGGGCGGAGACAGGGGTCTCGCCGAAGAAAATGCCGCCGCAGCTGACCCCGTTTTTTGATACGGTCATCTTTATGTGGTCCTTCTGAGCTCCGACACGAAAAAGGTTGCTGACCTCTACGTTCTCGATACAGAAGACGGGAGGCGGATTGCCGTGGCCGAACGGCTGCAGCACGTCAAGGCCCGAGATATTTTCCAGTGAAAGCTGCTCTGTGTCCCCGATCACGCCGTCGATCGTCAGACGGCACCCGGCTTCGTCCTCGGAGCGGTGCTCAAGAGCGTATTTTTCAACAATCTCGGCAAATGCCCGGATGTTCTCCTGTTTTATCGTAAAGCCCGCCGCCATCTCATGGCCGCCGTATTCCTCGACGTATTCCGCCGCCGCTTCAATGGCCGCAATCACGCTCTGGCCGCGGAAACTCCGGCAGGAAGCCTTGCCGATGCCGTCGAGGAGGGAGATAAGAAAAACGCGGCAGCGGTAACGCTCTGCCAGTTTTGACGATACGATACCGATGACGCCGTGATGCCAGTTCTCGCTGGACAGGACGATCGCTCCGCCCTTTGAGCGGTCCGAGAGCATGGTGCGGGCCTGAGAAAGGATCTCGTTTTCAATCGTCTGCCTCTCGCGGTTCATCCGGCTCAGATTCCTCGCCAGACAGTCCGCCGTCCCTTCATCAGAAGTCAGGAACAGTTCCGTCGCGGTATGGACCTGTTCCATACGCCCCGCCGCGTTTATACGGGGAGAAAGTGAAAACGCGATGTCGGCGGCCGTGATGGAGCCGCCGCGCAGACCGGCCTCCCTTATGAGGCTCCTCACACCGGGGCGGGGCGCGTTCAACATCATGTCAAGCCCCGTTCTGACGATCGCGCGGTTCTCGCCCGTGAGCGGCATCACGTCCGCGACCGTTCCGAGAGCTACAAGGTCGATATGCTCCATCGCCGCTTCTCTTCCTGCGAGCGCGCATATGAGCTTAAAAGCGACACCGACGCCCGCCAGCGCCTTGAACGGATACCCGTCGTCCGGCTGGAACGGATTTATCACCGCCGCCGCATCGGGCAGATCGCCCCGGCATTTGTGATGGTCCGTTATTACGGTATCTATGCCGAGCGATTGCGCGTAAGCTATCTCTTCAAAAGCCGTTATGCCGCAGTCCACGGTCACTATGAGCCCGACTCCCTGCTTGGAGAGGCGGTCCACGGCACACTTGTTCATGCCGTACCCCTCTTCGATACGGGCCGGAATATAGTACTCGCACAGTCCTCCGAGATCACGCAGGCTTTTGACCATCAGGCAAGTCGACGTTATGCCGTCCACATCGTAATCTCCGTAGACCGCTATCTTTTCGCCGGTATCAAGGGCCCGCCTTATCCTCCGGACGGCCTTATCCATATCTCTGAGCAGAAAAGGATCGTGGAACTGCTCTTCTCCCGCGCTTAGAAAAGCCAGTGCGTCTTCCGGGGTCAGGCAGCCTCTGGAGCATAAAGCCGCAGCCGCAAGCTGCGAGTACCCGGCCCTGCACAGCGCCAGTACCGCTTCTCCACTATATGTTTTTACTTCCCATTCGTTATACTTCAAATTATGCTCCCACTGTTTTGTACGGTACGGACGTATTCTCTCGGAGTTTATTTGTTATTCTATCAAAACAGCCCGTTCAATTCAAGGGCTATATCTTCAATACCCGCGGTGCCGCGGGCCCTGCTCTTCCGTGATCGCGGATATAAATGACCGGGGTGCGGACCGGCGCTCTCTTTTGTGCCGCGCACCCCGGGAACAGATATTCCGTTATCGGCTCTATGTCACGCGTCGCCCTCGAACGGCGGCAGTGTGTCCACCAATTGGTTCAGAAATACCTGGATATACGGGTTCTGATTGTTCTTCCGCCACGCCGCGACAAGACTGCTCGAGGTATCTATAGGCAGCTTGATCACGTGCACGAGATCCTTCATCCAGGCGTTGCGCTTGACGTCAACGAGTGCTACGCCGTGTCCTGCGGCAGCCCACATATGCATCGTGTCCACATTCGGAGCGTTCATCAACCCTTTTGGTTTGTATCCGGCGCGGTTGAACTCCTCTTCAAGCTTCTCGATCGCGGGCTTGAGCTCCTCGTTGTCAACGCTTATAAACAACTCGTTTGTGAGGTCGCCGATCGTTATATGGTCCATCTTAGCCAGCGGATGGCGCCTGCTTATGACAAAATCCCTGCGCTGTTCGGCGAGTTTTCTGATCTCGAGGTGCTCTATTCCCGCGATCTCAAAGTCCATCGCGACTGCAAGATCGTATACGCCCTTTGACAGCCCTTCACGCAGGGCGGCCGTTTCCTGCACGGAGATATCGAGCTGTACGTTCGCATGGCTGCTCATAAAGACGCTGATAACCTCGGGCATATACTCTTTCGGGAGCTCGTCCGAGGTCACACATACGGACAGGGTGCCGCCCTGTTCGATTCCTATGGAACGTGCCTTGTTTATCGCGGCCGTCGTCAGCTTGACTATGTTCTGGAGCTCATGATAGAGGATCTCGCCCTGCGGTGTAAGACGAACGTATCTGCGCGTCCTGTCAAAAAGCTGCATATCGAGTTCCTGCTCAATCATGGCGATCTGTTTGCTGAGTGCGGGCTGAGCCATGAACAGCGCCTTTGCGGCTTCGGTAAAACTGAGCAGCTTGGCAACGGTCAGGAAACATCTTATCTGTGTCGTATTCATCGCCGTATCCTTTCTTTATATGATCGAGCCGCCCGGCACCTTGCGCTGTGCTTTTGACGGTATCGGTTATTGATTACTTTTTGATTATATCAATCAATTCTTTGCAGTTCAATCCGAATTTACTGTCCTTTCTCTCTGCGCGCGTGGTATAATAGCGCGGAGAACACAAGCGATAATAACCGTACACGGCGCGCCCCGGCGGCTCGGGAATTTTCCCCGCCGCGCTTCTTTTCAGCGCGCCCTCTCACGAAAGACGCACATGCGCGACGAAGGGGACGTACTTATGATAGAATTCCTGAAAGATGCCGACATATCCGAATATGAGAGCTTCCTCTCCTCTCACCCGAAAGGCCACTTCATGCAGTCGGCCCTCTGGGCCAGACAGAAGCCCCAGTGGGTGTGGGACGGTGTGATCTCACGCGGAGAGGACGGCTCGATCAGGGGCAGCGCTGCGGTCCTGATACGAAGATTGCCGGGCCTCCCCTGGACGCTTATGTACGGGGGCCGCGCGCCGGTGTGCGATATACATGACAGGGAGGTCCTCGGCGAACTTTTCGCGGGGCTCCGGTCACTTGCGAAAAAATACCGCGCCTACCTGATCAAGCTCGACCCGGACATCCCCTCCGACGACGAGCAGTTCAGGCGGGACATGATCTCTTTCGGCTTCAAGGTGCCGCGCGCCGGGAAAAACTTCGAGGGCATACAGCCCCGGTTTGTGTTCAGGCTGTACCTGCTGGGACGCTCACAGGAAGAGCTGCTCGCATCTTTTCACACGAAGACCCGCTATAATATCAGGCTTGCCGAGCGCAAGGGTGTCCGGGTGGAAGTGCGCGGTGAGGAGGCGGTCGACGACTTTGCCCGGCTCATGCTTGAAACAGGCGTGAGGGACGGTTTTGTCACCCGGAACGCGGACTATTTCCGAGCCATGCTGAAAAACCTCGGCGATAACGCGCGGCTCTACATGGCGTATTACGGGGACGTGCCCATAGCGGGGACGATAGCCGTCCATTACGGCGACAAAGTCTGGTATCTCTACGGCGCTTCCTCAAACGAGTGGAGAAATCTGATGCCGAATTATCTTCTCCAGTGGCGCATGATCTGCTGGGCAATCGAGCTCGGCTGCCGCGTCTACGATTTTCGCGGCGTTTCGGGCGACCTCTCGGAGGACAACCCGCTTTACGGTCTGTACAAATTCAAAAAAGGCTTCAACGGGGAGTTCACCGAGTTCGTGGGGGAATTCGATATGAAGATCAAACCCCTGGTCTGCTTTGCCGTCAGCCGAGGCACCTCGCTTTTCATGAAACTGCGCAAAACATTATACATCATAAAGCACAGGGGAGCGGCCCCCTCGGCCGCGAAAGAAGAGATCTGATATCGGAAAAGGGACCGGCAGCATTATGAATCGTTACGTTGTTGATACGCAGGCTATTGTTCACAACCTCGCGCAGATCCGGCGCGCGGCGGGCGGGGCAAATATCTATGCTGTACTGAAAGGCGACGCGTACGGGCTCGGCCTGCTGGAAATGGCGCAGCTGCTTTCGGAAAACGGCGTCGACCGCTTTGCGGTCACACAGACTTCCGAGGCCGAAGCGCTGCGGCGCGGAGGCTTCGCGCGGGAGGAGATCCTGTTCCTTCGCTCTACCTCGGACAGGCAGGAGCTTGAAACGCTCGTCGACCTGGGCGTTGTGTGCACCGCCGGTTCGGAGGACGCGGCGATGGCCATCCGCGCCGCGGCGGAGGCCAGGAAAACCGCCGCTAACGTCCATATCGAGATAGATACCGGTATGGGGCGTACAGGCTTTCTGCCGGGAGATATCGAGAAGATTAAGAGCGTATATGACCTCGGACCCGAAGTCATAGTGACGGGCATATACACCCACTTCCATTCGGCATTCTGCAACAAAAAGGCTACCCGGTCTCAGTACGACCTGTTCATGTCTGTGGTAAAGGCCCTGCAGGATGACCGTTTCGAGACGGGCACAGTCCACGCTGCAAACAGTTCAGCCCTCTTTCGCGCCCCCTACGCGGCCGCGGACGCCGTGCGGGTGGGTTCGGCTCTGCTGGGCCGCCTGTCTTTCCGCTCAAGAGGCAACTGCGGCCTGCTGCGGGTCGGCCACATCGAGACCGCGATCGACAGCGTGCGCTGGCTGAGCGCAGGCAGCACCATAGGTTACGGCGCCGGGTGCAGGCTGAAAAAGGCCGCCCGCGTAGCAATTGTCCCCGTCGGATACTACCACGGATTCAACGTCTCCCAGGACCAGGATCTGTTTCGATTCAGAGACGGCATATCGGGTATCATGTCGCACGTCCGGAACATCGTTCTGGGCAGACACCTGAGCGTCAGGATAGGCGGAAAGGAAGCGCGGGTGCTCGGCCACGTCGGCATGATGCACACCGCAATCGACGTCACGAAACTCGACTGCGGCGTCGGTTCAAAGGTCGTAATGGATGCAAAACCCACCATGATAAAGGGACTTCAACTGGAATACAGGTAGGATATCGTCATTTCCGGGCCGCCGGGCCGCGCCGCAAAACCGCCCCGAAACAGGGCCGCGCGGGGGGAAAAATCCTGTTGACAATTCTGCGCATATACTTTATAATCAGCGTTGCCCTTTTGGGGTCTGTTCTTGTGGCGGCATAGCTCAGTTGGCTAGAGCATTCGGTTCATACCCGAAGTGTCACTGGTTCAAATCCAGTTGCCGCTACCATTTTTTCGGCCCGGTGGTCAAGCGGTTAAGACACCGCCCTTTCACGGCGGTAACACGAGTTCGAGTCTCGTCCGGGTCACCATCGACCCCTGCAGGCGGAATTTTCCGCCCCCGGTTTTTGGGGAGGCATAGCTCAGCAGGTTAGAGCGCGTGCTTCACACGCACGAGGTCACTGGTTCGAGTCCAGTTGTCTCCACCAAATCAGAAACACCGAATTTGTTACGATATACGATAAAGGTTAACCTGAAAGGGTTGGCCTTTATCGTTTTTTTCCGCCGGTCTTATATACCGGCTTAGTGTCTAAAACCGGGAGGTGCATCGGAATACCCGGGTTTCCGCTCACCAATGTCTGCGCTCCGTGCAAGGTCTGAGCGGGACGGGATCTGCATGGAGCGGCAGCGACTGACTGCCGTCCCGGACCGGGCTTTGCGATTTTCAAACATAACGATTTGAAGGAGCAAAGCCATGAATAACAGAATGTACGGAATGCCTTTCCCCGTTCACGCTCCTTATGATCAGAATACCCGTTGGTCAAGCGAAAGCCGCCCGCAGCGGGCGGCTTTGATTGTTTACGAAAACGTACAGGGGCGGAAGATTTCTCGCGCCTCCCTCAGGGCACCATGCCTGTCGCGCCCTCCAGGCCCAGGTTGATGCCGCTC
>JAAYAR010000122.1 GCA_012719235.1 Clostridiales bacterium | reverse complement strand
GGTTTTTACGGGATCAGACAGTCCCCGTAAAATTCTGTAGACAGTATAATAATAAACCTTGGTACAATACCAGAGTCAAGCGCTGCCGCCCGAAAATCTTCGCCCCGAAGCGCCGGACTCTCAGCGCGGGCATACCGCGGCAGGGATATACGCGGATGAAAAATCATAAAAAGCGCGTGGACGGCCGTCCACGCGCCGCATAAAGCTGCTACTCAGCCGCGACGGACTCCAAAACTGTCGCGATGGTGTCGTCGCCGGCGCTTGTGGCCGCGTAAAGGGAGTAGTTTGCCCCCGGGTCCGACCATGTGACGAGGCGGCCGCCCTCGGGATAAGTGTATATATCAAAACTGCCCTCGGGTATCGTTACCGTCACAGTTCCGTCGAGCGGCTGGCCGTATACCCCGTGCAGCTCGATCCCCGAGAGTTCTTTTGCTCCCCGGAGAGTGAACTCCTCACCCCTGAACGAAAATTCTATCTGGGCCACTTTCAGAGCGATCACGTAATACTTCACGTCGGCAGCTCCGTCCGGTATCTTGAGATAAACACCCGTCTCATCGCCGATCTGCCGGGCGTTCTCTTTCTCAACGATCGGATTAACGATTCCCGCGCTGCCGGCCTGTACACCGGCAACGGTCTGCCGGGCCGCAGCGTCATCCTTCCCGGCGGGCTGCGAGCAGCCTGCAATAATAACCAGAGAAGAAATCAACAATACGGTTCCGGCGATACATATTGTTTTTTTCACGGTAATTCTCCCGATATTCATTCGTTCGGTATTTGATCGTTAATTACAGATATTGAGTCCTTCTTCCCCGATAAAATGGTCCGGCTGTCAGTTAATCATTATACCATTAAACAGAGAAATGGCAAGAAATTATTGCTCACGGCCTCCTTTTTTGGCGTCTGAGGACGGCGGAGACAGCCTAAATGCAGGTTGACTGAAAAAAACCCGTATGCTAAAATGCCTTTATTAAAGGAACAGCTGGTCTCATAGCGGCCGACGAAAATCCCGGGCGGCCCCGACCCCATATTCAGGTTCTGAAAGCAAGACCTTTAACACACCTTCTCCAGACAGGTAATGTTAGGGTTTTTTTGTTTATTCCGTGGAACTAATAATCTGCGGAACCAACAATCTGCGTCGCGCGCAAAGTTAAACGACCGATGAAAGGAAACAATTGATGGATCACCATTTAGAGCCTGTCGAGCAGGTACTAAAGTCACTGGATTCGTCTTTCGACGGACTTGAGCCGGACCGGGCGGCTTCCCGCATCGCGCAGTACGGCAAGAACAAGCTGGACGAAGCGAAGAAGACGACCCTGCTCGGACGCTTTATCAAGCAGATCGCGGACCCGATGATAATCATGCTTATCGCGGCGGCGTTAATATCCGCCGTAGTAAACGAGATCGCGGACATGGTCATCATCGTTTTCGTAGTAATGCTGAACGCTGTGCTGGGTGTTATTCAGGAGAACAAGGCCGAGCGCGCTATCGAGGCTCTGCAGCGGATGTCCGCCTCTTCCGCCAAGGTCAGGCGCGGCGGCAAAGTCCTGATGGTGAAAACCGAAGACATCGTACCGGGCGACATCGTGCTGCTCGAGGCGGGGGACGCCGTACCCGCCGATATGAGGCTGATAGAATCAGCGAGCCTGAAGGCCGAGGAGGCTTCCTTGACAGGCGAATCAGTGCCCGTGGATAAATACACCGACACCCTGACAGCCTCGTCGGGGGAAATACCTCTCGGCGACCGGTTCAATATGGCATACCAGGGGACAAACATCGTATACGGCAGGGGCGCGGGCGTTGTAACTGCCACCGGTATGAACACCGAGATGGGCGAGATCGCGAAGATAATATCGAGGACCGAGGACTCGAAAACTCCGCTCCAGAGAAAGCTCTCGGATCTGAGCAAGGTATTGAGCTTTGTCGTCATTGGCGTGTGCGCCGTAATATTCGCAGTCAGCCTGCTCCGGAACGACGGATTCAAAGGCGGCCACCTCCTTGAAGTGTTCATGACGGCAGTCAGCCTGGCCGTCGCGGCCATACCGGAGGGCCTCGTGGCTGTCGTGACCGTCGTGCTTTCCATCGGTGTGACGAAGATGTCATCCAGAAACGCCATCATAAGAAAACTGACCGCCGTAGAGACTCTCGGCTGCACACAGGTGATCTGCACAGACAAGACCGGCACTCTGACACAAAACAAGATGACCGTCACGGACTCTTACGGCGATGAAGACACCCTTGCCAAGGCCATGTGCCTGTGCAACGATTCAAGGATCTCCGAGGACAGCTCCGATATAGGAGACCCGACCGAGCTTGCCCTTGTCTATTTCGCCAGAGAACGCGGTCTTGAAAAACCGGATCTGGAAGCGGTTTGCCCGCGGGTCGGTGAAGCGCCCTTTGACTCCGCGCGCAAGATGATGTCGACAATTCACTCCGTCAAAGGCGGTTATGTCCAGTATACGAAGGGCGCGCCCGACGAGATCCTGAAAAGATGTTCAAAGATCCTCACGCCGGGCGGTCCCGTCCCCCTCACCCGGGAGCACATTGCCGATATCCTCGCGCAGAACAAGAAAATGGCAGACAAAGCCCTTCGTGTGCTGGCGGCAGCCCTCAGGGAGTACGATGCCGTACCCGGGGTTACGGGGCCGGAAGCCATAGAAAAGGACCTGACTTTCGTCGGCCTCACCGGGATGATCGATCCCGTACGGCCGGAGGTCAAAGACGCCGTTGATAATTGCCGCCAGGCCGGCATCAACGTCGTGATGATAACGGGCGACCATCTCGACACCGCGGTCGCGATCGGCCGCGAGCTGAACATAATCGAAGACGAGAGCCAGGCAATCACGGGCGCCGGCCTCTCGGAGCTCTCCGACGAGGAGCTTGAAAAACGGATAGACAGGTTCCGTGTCTACGCGAGGGTCCAGCCCGAGCATAAAGTGCGCATCGTGACGGCCTGGAGGAAGCGCGGCATGGTCACCTCGATGACGGGCGACGGAGTTAACGACGCCCCTGCGCTCAAGGCGGCCGACATAGGCATCGGCATGGGGATAACAGGTACGGACGTCACGAAGAACGTCGCGGAGATGGTCCTCGCGGACGACAATTTCGCCACGATCGTCCACGCAGTCGACGAAGGCCGCAGGATATTCGAAAACGTGATCAAGGCTATACAGTTCCTCCTGTCTTCAAATATGGCGGAGGTCGTGGCGCTGTTCGCAGCCACCCTGCTAAACATCAGGCTCCTCTGGCCCGTGCATCTGCTCTGGATAAACCTTGTCACAGACAGCCTTCCGGCGCTCGCGCTCGGCATGGAGAGCGCCGAGTCCGACAACATGAAAAAACCTCCGCGCAGCCCGAAGAGCGGCGTGTTCTCCGGCGGCGTCGGAATAAACGTTATCTACCAGGGCCTCGCGATCGGCGCGCTGACTCTGCTGTCATATCTGGTGGGCATGCACTATTCGGGCGCGGACGGCACGACAATGGCGTTTGTAACACTGTCCATGTGCGAGATATTCCACTCTTTGAATATGCGCTCAAAGGACAAATCGATATTCGCTATGAAAACGGTCAACAAATATCTGCTCGGTTCTATGGTTCTCGCGTTCCTGCTCACACTGGGCGTGATATACACGCCTGTCAACGTATTCTTTAAACTTGTGCCGCTGCCCGCCGGGGAGTTCATAACGGCGATGCTGCTTTCGGTGGCTATCATCCCCCTCGTTGAGATTGTGAAGTTTGTTGCGGGAAAAATGCGCGGCAGAGCCCGATAGATCCCGGTCCGGCAAAAAATCACCGGAAATTTTGCTGAGCAGATTTCCGGTGATTCAATGCGAGCGGGCCGCCGTCCGCGCCGGCCGGGCTGCGATTCGGAAGGAGTAGACTCATTGACATGAAGATGGATCAGTATTTCGCGTCTCTCGCTCGGAAGTTCTCCGACCTGAACCCGGGGGGCATCTGCGATATGCTTGAGCAGCGCGTCGAGAGCTGCGACGAGGCGGGAAAGACCTTCGTTTGCTCATATCCCGTGAGGAAATGGATGGTGAATGCCAACTCTTTTCTGCACGGAGGCATCACCGCGGCCATGTTCGACCAGGCTATGGGCGTCCTGTCCATGTACTGCGCAAAGGGCAGGGAGACTCCGACTATCGATATTCGCGTATCTTTTTGCCGGCCCGTGCCCGGGAATACGCGGCTTTTCATCAGATCGAGGATATTGGGTGTGGGCAATACCCTGATACAGACGGCGGCCGACGCCTATCTCGAAGGCGAGCCCGACGTGATCGTGGCTTCGGGCTGCGCCGCATACCACATAATACATAATAAGGCAAACCGTCAGGAGGCACGTAATGCAATACAGGAAACTGGGGAAGACAGGTCTTGAGATCTCGGCCGTATCGCTCGGCACACTGCGCATACCCTCCGCGGCCGAGGGCGGGCCGCACGGCGTCCGGGAGCGCTCCGACGCCATCCGCGCCGCTATAGACAGAGGCGTAAACTACCTCAACCTAGGCTACCCCTCATATTTTAAGGACCCGGGAGCCGCATGCGAATACGTTCGCGCCGCGCTGGGCGGCGGGTACAGGGATAAGGTCATGCTGGCCCTGAATATCCCGTCTGCCGGCATAACCTCGTCAGACGACCTTGAGCGGTCGCTGCGTACTCAGCTGGAGCTGTTCGGCCTCGAGAGCGTGGATTTCTGCATTATCGACAAGGTGTCGCGGTTCCCTTGGCAAAAACTCAAGGACGCGGGCCTTGACAAATGGGCCGACAGCGTTCTCGAGCGCGGCCTTGCGAAGATGATGGGCTTATCGTTCCATGACGACGCCTATTATCTTGAGGAGATAAATAAATACTACCCGCGCTGGTCGCTGCTCGAGATGGAGTACAGTTTCCTTGATCACAAGCACCACCCGGGAATGGGCGGCTTCAAGTTCACGGAGCAGTACGGGCTCGGCGTAGTCGCGACGGACGTCCTCAAGGGCGGAAGGCTGCTGAAAAACATACCCGGGACCGTCCTGGCTGTCTGGGAACAGGCGCCGCAGAAACGTCCGCCGGAGGAGTGGGCCATACGCTGGACGCTCTCCCATCAGGATGTCTCCTCCGCCCTGTTCGAGTTTGAAGATCCCGCTCAGGCCGGGCGATATATCGATATAGCCGAAACGGCGACCCCGGGCTGCGCAGACGTTTTTGAAAACGTCAGGGCCTCCAAGGCCCGCGACGCGTATTACGCCGCGCGGGCCGTGCAGTGCACTTCCTGCAGGTGCTGCATGCCCTGCCCGTTTGACGTGGACGTGCCCAGGATTGTCGAGCTGTATAATGACGCCGTAATGTTCTCAGACGACACGATACCGCGCTTTCTGTACAACCTTGAAGGCCATCCGAAAACGCCGTGCCGCTCGTGCGGCCTTTGCGAGAAGTCCTGTCCGAAGCGCCTGCCGCTCATGGACGTGCTTGAAAAGGCGGCGCAGAGGTTTGCCTCCGGGGAGCTGCGCTAAGCCTTTTCGGACAGCCCGTCCCTCGTCGCAAAATAGCGCTCCGCGGCGCGCAGCACTTCCCGCGTCCCCTCATGGGTGACAAGCCCGAGGGCCCGCTCAAACGGGAGCCACACGGCCTCCTTTATCTCCTCGGGCTGAACGCTGATGCTCCCGTCCCGACACAGCGCCGCAAAGAAAACGACGTCTTTTGTCACCCCCGGCGCGGGCGTGTAGCTGATGACATACCTGAAATCCGGGCAGACCTCAACGCTCAGTCCGGTCTCCTCGAATATCTCCCGCCGGGCTGTACATACCTCCGTCTCACCGGGCTCCGAGTGCCCTTTGGGCAGGCCCCAGTGCCCGGCTTTCTGATGAACGATAAGGTACACCCTCTCCCCGCCGTCCGTTCGCGCCACAGCGGCGCCGCATGACTTTTCGTGATCCAATCGATACAGTCCTTCCTCTTTTTTATACCTGACTCCGCCGGACCTTGCAGCGGGAACCCCCGCGAACGGTCCGGCCCGGCGGCCTTTTTCGTCAAAATACAAGGAGTTCACATATGAAGCACGTTTTTGTGATAAATCCCTCCGCGGGGCCGTTCGACAGCTCCGAGAGGATACGCAGCGCCCTTGCCGTATACGGCAAAGGCTATGATTACGAGGTCTATTCAACCACCGGACCGGGAGACGCCACGCGTTACGTGCGCGACTGGATAGCGAAAAACCGGGCCGTCGAGGTGCGTTTTTACGCCTGCGGCGGCGACGGTACGCTCAACGAAGTCGTAAACGGCGCGGCGGGCAGCCCACACGCCAGCGTTGGCTGCTGCCCCTGCGGCAGCGGAAACGATTACGTCAAATATTACGGAGACAAAGAAGCTTT
>JAAYAR010000121.1 GCA_012719235.1 Clostridiales bacterium | reverse complement strand
CCGCCGGGATTTATATCTTGAACAAGCGCGGGCGGGCGCTTTCTTTCAGCCGCTGCAGAAGCGTTCCACAGCCGTCAGGATACCGATCTTCCCCGATTCGTACGTAATGCCCCCCTGAAGATAGGCGGCGTACGGTTCTCTCATCGGCGCGTCGCAGGACAACTCTATGGACGAGCCCTGGATAAATGTGCCCGCCGCCATAATGACGGGGCAATCGTACCCCGGCATATCCCACGGTTCGGGTCTCACGTAGGAGTCCACGGGCGACGCCGCCTGGATGCCCTCGCAAAAACGCCTCAGGATCAGCTCGCTGCCGAAAGTGATGGTCTGCGTTATATCATATCTTTCATCTCCGGAGCGCGGCTGCGTCTTGTAACCGAGAGATTCCATAACGGCGGCGCAAAACACGGCGGTCTTGAGCGCCTGGGCGGTGACATGGGGCGCGATAAAGACCCCCTGAAAAAGAGAGCGCAGCGAATTGAGGGACGCGCCGCATTCCCTGCCCAGCCCCGGAGCGGTCAACCGGCAGCAGGCCGCGTCGACGAGCGCTTTGTTTCCGGCAATATATCCTCCCATCGGAGCGAGGGAGCCCCCGGGGTTCTTTATGAGCGACCCCATCACAAGATCGGCACCCACTTCGCCGGGTTCGCATCTCTCGACGAATTCCCCGTAACAGTTGTCGACAAGGATCTTCAGGCCCGGGTTTGAATCCCTCACGACCTTTATGAGTTCCCCGATCTCGCCGACGGAAAGCGCGTTTCGGAGGGAATACCCCCTGGACCGCTGGATCAAAACGGCCCCCGATCCGCTTTTTGCGCAGACCTCCGCGAGGGCCTCCGGATCGGGGCGCAGGCCGCTGTCAAGAGGCACTTCCTCGTAGTCGACGCCGTATTGCATTAGACTGCCCGGTGCGCCGCTTTTACCGATAACGGTAAGCAGGGTGTCATAGGGAGGGCCCGCCGCGCTTATGAGCTTGTCTCCGGGGCGCAGCGCCCCGAAGAGCCCGCAGGTTATCGCATGCGTGCCGCTGACAAACGCGGTGCCGGCTACTGCGTCCTCGCAGCCGAATATGTCTGCGAAGATTGCTCCGAGGCAAGCGCGCCCTTTGTCCGAATATCCGTAACCTGTCGAACCCTGAAAGCAGCTCTCGTCGACCCTGTGTTTTTGGAACGCCGCAAGGACCTTTTGCGTATTGAACAGCGAGACCTCGTCGATGCGCCGGAAAACGTCCTTGACGCTCTCCTCCGCAGCAGCCGCTATATCGAGAAGTTTTTGTGAAATCCTGATCATGTCCTTACAGAGCAGTGATGAGCTGCCTGAAGCGCTCCCCTCTTTCCATAAAGTTTTCGAAAGCGTCAAAAGAGGCGCATGCGGGCGACATCAATACACAGTCGCCGCTCTGTGCGCTGCGGGCGGCTGTCATCACAGCTTCATCGAAACCGGTACACGTCATAATCCGCGGCTGCTCGCCAAGATCGGCTCCCGCTTCCTCCACAGCCTTTTGTATAGCCGGAGCCGTGGGGCCGCACAGCACGAGGGTCCTGACTTTTTCGCATATAATGCGGCCGAGCTCGTCGAAGGGGATGTGTTTGTCGTAACCTCCGGCTATGAGGATGACCTTCTGATCGAAGCTGCGAAGGCCGGCGGCTGTCCGGGTCGGGCTTGACGCTATCGAATCGTTGTAATATCTCACGCCGTTGTGTGTGCGGACGAGTTCCAGACGGTGCTCCACTCCGGTGAAACTCCGCGCTGTCTGCGACATGGCCTCCCGCGGGACCTCTCCCGCGAGAGCGGCCGACGCCGCCATGTAGTTTTCAAGGTTGTGCACTCCGGGCAGCAGTATCTCCCGCGTGGCGTAGAGCGCCGTTTTTTTCCCTTCCGATTCGAAAAAGACCGTCTCTCCGTCCGTGCTGCACCCGCTCCGGACCGGCCCCCTGCGCGAGAACAGGCGGACTCTCCCGGGGGCCTGCCGCGCCATCTGAGAGGTGATATCGTTATCCGCATTTGTCACGAGGAGGCCGCTCTTTTTCTGATACAGGTATATGTTCCTCTTCGCGTCGACGTATTCCTGCATGGACAGGTGCTTGTCCAGATGGTTCGGCGCGAGGTTTGTAATAACGGCGACGTCCGGCGACCGGCGCATAGTGAGAAGCTGAAACGAGCTCAGCTCCACAACGGCCACGTCCTCCGGCGACATCTCTCCGGCTTTGCACAGAAGCGGCGTACCTATGTTCCCGCCCACGTGGACTCGCCTGCCGGCTGCTCTGAGCATCAGCGACATGATCGTGGTCGTCGTCGTTTTGCCGTCGCTGCCGGTCACGGCGTATATGGGGCAGGGGCACACTTCAAAAAACGCCTCCATTTCGGAGGTCAGCACCGCTCCGGCCCGTACGGCGCGTGCTATGCCCGGCTCGTCGGGCCGTACGCCCGGGGAGCGGAAAATCACGTCCGCTTCGACAACGTCCAGATAGCGCTCCCCCAGACAGGCGGAAGCGCCGGACTCCACAAGCGATTCCGCTTCTTTTCCCAGGCGCTCTTTCCTATCGTGCAGCGTAACTATCGCGCCGTATTCGAGAAGCTTCCGCGCGAGGGGCAGATTGCTCACGCCGACGCCGATCACCGCTGCTCGTTTTCCTTTATATGAGAGAAAGTACGAGTCCATATTCATCGCACCGGCTTCTTTCTCATATCACCAGCAGCCGCTTCGGTGTGCGGGTGATATTCTCACAGCCGCCGTCCCGGATCACGATGACATCCTCGATGCGGACACCGAATCTGCCCGGCAGATATATACCCGGTTCGGCGGAAATTACGTTTCCCGCCTTGAGTTCCCTTGAGTCCGAGGGGGAAGCGCTGTTGCACTCGTGTACTTCAAGCCCGAGCCCGTGGCCGAAGCCGTGGCCGAAATATGCCCCGAAGCCTGCGCTCCCTATCACGTCCGCGGCCGCAGCGTGGACGGCCGACCCCGGAACTCCGGCTGCGGCTTTCTCTATCCCCGCCTCCTGAGCCCGGAGAACGGTCTCGTATACGGCGCGCATCTCGTCGGTATATCCCCCCACGGCGACAGTCCTCGTCATGTCGGAACAGTACCCGTCCTTGATACATCCGAAATCCATCGTTAGAAACGTGCCTGTTTTTATCTCCGCGTCCGTCGGGACGCCGTGCGGCATGCTTGAGCGGGCTCCCCCGACGACGATAGGATCAAAAGACAGACCGTCGGCGCCGAGTTTGAGCATGGAGTAGATGAGCTCCGCGGCGACTTCCTTTTCGGTCATCCCCGGGCGTATAACGCCCAGCGTGTTTTCAAACGCCTCCTCGGCAATACGCTGCGCCCGGATCATCTTTTCTATCTCGGTTTCCGATTTGACGGCCCGCAAGTCCGTAAGTATGCTCTGCGCCCCCTGCAGCACGACGGGGAGTGCCCCGCTGAGCGTTTGATGATCAGAGTATGAGACCGATTTTTCTTCAAAAGCCAGGCTCTTTATGTCCTCGGCCTCGATAGCGCGCATTATGAGGCGATTATACGTGTTTTCGGCGTCGGTCCGCTCCACCCTGAAATCTGGCAGGGCGCGGCTCGCCGCCTCAATATAGCGGGAGTCCGTGAAAAAGTACTGGTGCTGCGGCGTGATGAGCACGACTCCGTCAGATGAGGCAAAGCCCGAAACGTAGAGACGGTTCACCCCGCTCGATACATAGAATGCGTCCAGGCACCGCTCATTCATTTCTCTCCTGACGTGTTCATAGTTTTTCAAATGTTTTCCCTCCGAAAATCATATTTACCGCAACAACGAGTCTTTCAAAAGCAAACCTGAGCCAGATGTGCGGCACTCTGCGGTCGATAGGGACTACCCATATGCTCTTAACTTCGGCACGGTTTGCTCCGAGGACGTCGGTGAAGATCTGATCACCCGCAAGTGCCATCCGGTTTAGCGGCACATCCGTGACCCGCGCCGCCTCAAAAAAGCCGGCCGTCCTCGGTTTGCCGATGCGTTCAAAGCATTTGACGCCCAGCATCCGGGCATTCCGACTTGCTCTGCCTCTGCGGTTGTTGCTGAACAGCACCAGTTCGATTCCCGCCTCGTCAAGCGTCTTTTTCCATCGGAACACTTCATCCGGGGGCCTTTTATGCCGGTGCAGCGAGATCGTATTGTCCAGATCGCACAGAAGTACCTCTATTTTTTCGGATCTTAAAAATCCGGGAGAGATATCGGTCAGCTTCCGGGCAATAAAATCCGGCACAAAACAAAAGCTCATAACAACACCAGCCAAAGAATAAAGTGTATTGAACCTGCCCGGCCGGAGAAGCCGGGAGCCGAAAACATAATTTATATTATACCACAATTGCGGCTGTCTGCCAATACTCCCATATTGTACCAGTCATAAATGCTTTATGTAAACCTCTGCACACTAATAAGGAGTGGAAAGCTGATGAAGATCATTATCGTTTGTCCTCCGTCTCAGCGGGAAAAGGCTTTAAAGCACAGCCAGCATATTGCGATCGTAGGCTATGAACTGACAGCCCGGGGCAGACTCGCGGGCAGGGGGATCCCTCAGGCGCTGCGCTCGGGGCTGATGGTACTGTGCGCTTCGCCGGCGTGCGCGGGCGACCCGTCAACAGCGGTACAGGATATACGGCGCGAGATGAATTTCAGGAGGTATTCGGGAATAGTCGCCGACTTTGAGGGCGAAACCACCGCTTTCCTTGTTAGGACGCTGACGGCGCTCCGAAAGAGCGCCGCTGTCGAGATCTACGCACCCGAATCATACGCCGAAAAGGTTCCGAACGTCACTGCCCTTGTAGGCTCAGGCGTTACGGGCGGCTCGTTTTCCGAATACCTCAACCGCACGGTCTCGCGCTTTCCCGGAAAAACCGCGCTGCAGGTATCAAGGCTCAGCGAGGACTATCTCCTCCCTTACTCAAGCGGCGAGCACCGCCGTCTGGAGACCAGAGAGCGGGAAGATATCATGATGTCGACCGGGGCTCAAAGCTTCTACTCCTCGCAGCTGTGCACAAACTATTTTACTTATTACGACCGGGCCCGCAAACCGCACTTTGTGCTCTACGACACCGCGGCGACTCTCAGGCGCAAGATCACCGTCGCCGAGAGGACCGGCATTGACCAGGCCTTCTTTGCATATCCGGAGGTCCATGATATCCTGCAGGAGATTCTGAAATAGAGGCCCTGCGGGCGAGGGAGCCGTTCGGCTCCTATGACCGGCGGGATACTAACCTGAGCGTGTCAAGAACACGTGTTCCTTGACACGGATCGTGGAAAGATCCCGCCGCTGCGGCAATAAGCCTCCCCATCGAGGCAAAGGCGGGCGGCGCAGCCGGCGGGTTGAGGTATTGGATCGGATGAGGTGATAACTCGGCGCCGCCTCGTCCGCCTCACTGCGATCAAGCACCTTTTCCCCGAGGAGAAGGCTCGTAACAGTTTTTAAAAACGGCCATGCACACGCAGCGCGATTCTGGAAACTTCGCCGCACTGCGAAAGAACTGAAGTCGTAATGCTCTGTTTTTCCGGTCTGCTGAAAACGGCATAGCTTTCGCTATGCCGTTTCGTAAACACTATTATTTAATTGGCTGATCGGCCGGATCCGAAAGGTTTCACAGCCCCCCTGCCGCCCGCAGCGTATCAGCTGAATTTCTTCTTGTTCTTTCTGGCTGCTTCGGACTTCTTGCGGCGCTTAACGCTCGGGCTGACATAATGCTCTCTCTTGCGAACCTCAGCCATAACACCCGCTTTAGCACAACTGCGTTTGAACCTTTTAAGAGCGCTTTCCAGCGACTCATTTTCTTTCAAATGAACTTCAGACATCATTTTCCCTCCTTCCACTACGCCACACTGGCGCATTCAGGAACGCCGGGTATTGCTTCCGTTTTTCGATTATACTGCAAGTGAATTGCAGTGTCAACAATAAAATCAGACTTCCGGTCAGCCGTTCCGGTCAGCCGGATATGCGGGCCGGGAGCACCGCGACGCGGCGTCGCGCGGAAAACGGCCACGTCATCTGATGATCAGGTTAACAAGTTTGTCCTTGACGTATATAGTTTTTACGACAGTACCCGTCTGCAGGACCTTTTGTATCTTCTGGTTCTCCATGACGGCCCGCACGGTCGCGTCCTGATCGCTGCCGGCTGGCACCGTAACGGTCCCGCGGAATTTGCCGTTTATCTGTATGGCTATCTCGACCGTCTCGTTTTTGATCTTCGTTTCATCATATGAAGGCCAGGGCTGCGTCGTCGCCATACCTTCAAAGCCTAACATTTCCCAGCTCTCGTCACAAATATGCGGTGCGAAAGGCGCGAGCAGCGTGAGGAAGATCCGCATATCCCCTCTGCTGCAGCCTTTTTCGGAATACGCGTTCGCGAGCGTCATAAGAGCAGCTATCGCCGTGTTGAATTTCAGGTTCTCGATGTCCTCCGAGACCTTTTTGATCGTCCGGTGGACAAGCGACTCGTGTTCGGGCGTAATACCGTCCGAGCTTTCCGCCTGTTCGGCGATGGCCCACACCCGGTCAACAAAACGTTTGCAGCCCTTCACCGCGGTCGACGACCACGGCGCCGCCTTTTCAAAATCACCAATGAACATTATATACAGGCGCATCGTGTCCGCCCCGTACTGACGCACGACCTCGTTCGGGTTGATCACGTTTCCGCGGGATTTGGACATTTTCTCGCCGCCCTCGCCGAGTATCATGCCGTGGCTCGTGCGCTTTGCGTACGGTTCCGCAAAAGGCACGATGCCCATATCATACAGAAACTTGTGCCAGAAGCGGGAGTAGAGCAGATGGAGCGTCGTATGTTCCATACCTCCGTTATACCAGTCGACCTGACCCCAGTATTCAAGCGCACTTTTCGAAGCGAGCTCGGTGCTGTTGTGCGGGTCCATATAGCGAAGGAAATACCAGCTTGAGCCCGCCCACTGGGGCATTGTGTCAGTCTCCCTCTGAGCGGCGCCTCCGCATTTGGGGCAGGTCGTGTTGACCCACTCCGTTATCTTGGACAGGGGCGACTCCCCGGTATCCGTAGGCTCATATGACTCTACCTCGGGCAGCGTGACCGGCAGATCGCTCTCGGGTATCGCTGCCCAGCCGCATTTGTCGCAGAAGACTAGCGGGATCGGCTCTCCCCAATACCTCTGCCTCGAGAACACCCAGTCGCGCAGCTTATAGTTGACCGTCGCTTCTCCAAGCCCGTTCTCCTCGAGATAGGCGATGATGGCCGCCTTCGCTTCTTCGACCTCCATGCCGTCAAGAAAGCCCGAATTCACCATTATACCGGATTCTGTGTCGGTGTAGGCTTCTTTTTCGACGTCGCCCCCGCTGACGACCTCGATTATCTGCAGGCCGAATTTCTTCGCGAATTCCCAGTCGCGTTCGTCGTGCCCCGGCACCGCCATTATAGCGCCGGTGCCGTATGATGAGAGGACGTAGTCCGAAGTGAATATCGGGATCTCGCGGCCGGTCACGGGGTTCACGGCGCGGACTCCGCGAAGCTCCAATCCCGTCTTTTCCTTAGACAGTTCGGTTCGCTCAAGGTCGGACTTCTTTCCGGCCTCCGCGCGGTAAGCGGCTATCTCGTCATAGTTTTCGAGCTTGTCTTTCCAGGTCTCGATCAGGGCGTGTTCCGGGGACAGGACCATATATGTCGCGCCGAAAAGCGTGTCGGGCCGGGTCGTGAAGACCTCGATCACGTCCTGTGTATTTGTCTTAAAGCGCACGTTTGCGCCCGTGCTGCGTCCGATCCAGTTTCGCTGCTGGATCTTTACCCGCTCTATAAAGTCGACTCCGTCGAGATCGTCTATGAGCCTCTGTGCGTATTTTGTGATCTTTAGCATCCACTGGCTCTTCTCTTTGCGGATGACGGAGCTGCCGCAGCGCTCGCACACCCCGTCGACTACCTCCTCGTTGGCGAGGACGACCTTACAGGACGTGCACCAGTTGACCGGTATCTTCGCCTTGTACGCAAGGCCCTG
>JAAYAR010000013.1 GCA_012719235.1 Clostridiales bacterium | reverse complement strand
TATAAAAGTCAGCGCGGCGGTGATCGCTAAACAAGGTTTACTTGCGCCGCCCGGTGCATTATAATAACATATCCGCAAAAGCTGCGTATTCCTCCTGATCTTGACTTCGATCAAAATGCAATTTCCGGGGAAAAGCGGGAACACGGGAAAAAGGATGTAACGTAATTATGGATAGATATGATTTGTGCGCGACGTGTCTCTTCGGGCTCGAGGGGCTCGCCGCTGAGCAGCTGAGAAAGCTCGGCATGAGCAACGTGCGGGCCGAAAACGGCCGCGTCCTCTTTACCGGGAGCAAGGAGGATATCGCAAAGGCCTCAGTGAATATACGCTTTGCGGAGCGTTTGCTGATCCGGGCGGGCACCTTTAATGCCGTGACGTTTACGGAGCTTTTTGACAAGACCCGCGAACTTGACTGGGAACGCTACATCCCTGTAGACGCGTGTTTCCCCGTAAAGGGGACGTGCGTGAACTCTGCCTTACACTCGGAGCCCGACTGCCAGAGTATCATTAAAAAGGCTGTCGCTTCCCGCCTTATGAGCAAATACCGCACGGAGTGGATGGAGGAGAAGGCGGAGAAATACCAGATACGCTTTACGATACTGCGCGACACGGTCGACATATATATAGACACCAGCGGTCAGGCTCTTCACAAGAGGGGATATCGGGCAGAAGGCACTGCCGCGCCGCTGCGGGAGACTCTGGCAGCCGCGCTCGTAGAGCTTGCCCGTTTCAGAGGAAAAGGCGAATTCCTTGATCCGTTCTGCGGATCGGGCACGATACCGATCGAGGCTGCGCTTATGGCCCTGAACCGCGCACCCGGACTGAACAGGGCGTTTGACGCGATGAACTGGCGCTGGATGCCGAAGAAACTCTGGCCCGAGGCCCGGGAGGAGGCGCGCAGCCGCGAGTTTAAGGGAGAATATAAGATTTTCGGCAGTGATATCGATGAAAACGCGCTCAGAATAGCCCGCAGCAACGCTTCAAAGGCTGGGGTAGGCAATCTTATCGACTTTTCGCGGTGCGACGCAGCAAGCCTTCCGCCGCGCCGGCAGGGGGGGACGCTCATAGCCAATCCCCCGTACGGCGAGAGGATGATGGCGCGGAGCGAGGCCGCCAAACTTATTGAGGCGTTCGGACGGTGCTGCGCTGCGTTCGAAGGGTGGAAGTTCTATGTCCTCACCGCCGATACGGATTTTGAGCGCTCATTCGGCAGGAAAGCCGACAAGAAGCGCAAACTCTATAACGGCATGATAAAGTGCGACCTTTACATGTACCTGTGAGCTTCGGGGAAGAGGATATGGCGAACGAAATAGGTATGGACAACGGGATATTCGGAGAGACTCTGGATAGCAATCAGCTGAAAAGCATCAACACGCTCGGGCTTGCATACGTGGGCGACGCCGTATACGAGCTCTTTGTACGCATTCGCCTTTGCAAGGAGAGAGGGTGCACAAACAGCACCATGCATAAGCAGGCTGTCCGCCGCGTAAACGCCGCTGCACAGGCGCGCGCGGGGGAGCTCCTGATGTCCAGGCTGACAGATGAAGAAAAGGACGTCTGCAGGAGAGGAAGGAATACCGATTACCACTCGAAGCCGAAGAATGTCTCGCATGCCGACTATGCCGCTGCAACGGGATTCGAAACGCTCTTCGGCTGGCTCTGGATGACAGGCCGCCAGGAGAGAGCATACGAGCTGTTTCGGTTCTTATGGGATCATGAACCCCGGGACGGCGGCCCCGCGCAGATGAAAGGAGCCGGAGATGGCACTTGATTCCGTGCTGCTCGGCGCGCTAATCCGGGAAATACGTCCGAAAACCGAGGGCGCGGCCGTAGAGCGGGTGTTCCAGCCGTCAAGAGACGAGGTCATATTTTCGGTCAGAGGGAGAGAGGGCGGGGAGAAACTCGCTTTTTCACTGTCACCGAATTTTCCGGGGCTTTATTTCACTCAGGCAAAAAGAGAGAACCCTCAGACGCCGCCGATGTTCTGCATGCTGCTGCGCAAGCATCTTTCCGGCGCGCGCATACTATCGGTGGAACAGGAACCGGGCGAGCGCATCGTTCTACTCCGCATGGCGTGCCTCAATGAACTGGGAGACCGGACGCAAAAACTTATTATCGCGGAACTGATGGGCAGGCGCACAAATCTTATACTTGCTCAGGAGAACGGCCTGATCATCGACTGCCTTAAGCATGTGACGCCCGACGACCCGTCCGGAAGAAGACTGCTCCCGGGGCTGTACTACGAGCCTCCGAAACCGTTGGAGAAGAAATTCTTCCCTCTGATGGAGGAGAGGGAGATCGTCGAAGCTCTGAATAACGAATTTGAACGCGGCGC
>JAAYAR010000120.1 GCA_012719235.1 Clostridiales bacterium | reverse complement strand
GTGACGTTCTCTTCCGTCCCGAACAGACGGGCGGCCAGCAGAGGGATGGCTAAGAGGTACGTGAGCGCGAGGAGCACCACGAACGAGTTTTTAAGAATGCGGCTTTTCACCTGCGGCCACCCCTTTCAACGCTTGCGCGGTATGATTCAGAATTTGCAGTAAACAAACGGGTCGTCAAGTCCTTTGTAAAGAAAGTATATGCTCGCCCAGAAGACGATAAGGAGGAAAACGGTGCACAGCGGGCTGCCCTTGATCTTCCTGTAGAGCCTTTCGGGGTACGGCGTGCAGAACAAAAGTCCGGCCAGGAGGGCCGCCCAGTGCATTTTGCCGTATTTCACATAATCGAGCGCGTAGACGTTTACCCCGGGGCCGCCGAACGGGAACAGCCTGCCGAAAAAGGTGAACAGGTCGCGCAGATCCGTAATGGCGAAGACGGCCCACATCAGCGGGATAACTATTATCATGTATACGTGCCCGAGGGCCGGCTTAGCTGTGAGGAACCGCCCGTAGAGCAGTTTTTCGGCTGCGATAAGGACGAAAGTCAGCAGCCCCCACAGAACGAAATTCCAGTTCGCGCCGTGCCACAGGCCCGTAAAGAGCCATACTACGAGCAGATTCCGGATCGTCTTTGCTTTTCCGCTTCTGCTTCCCCCCAGCGGGATATATATGTAATCGCGGAACCAGGCTCCCAGGGTCATGTGCCACCGCCGCCAGAATTCTGTCATGCTCAGCGAAGCGTATGGCGAGTCAAAGTTGCGCGGCAGATCAAAACCCATCATTCTTCCGAGCCCCACCGCCATCAGGGAGTAGCCGTGAAAATCGAAGTATATCTGCATGCTGTAGGCGAATATGCCCATCCACGCGAGGGGGGTAGAGACGCTCTCGTACCCGATATAGCCCACGCTGTTCCACAGCCTGCCCAGCTGGTTCGCGAGCAGCACCTTCATCCCCAGCCCCAGCGCAAAGTCCATGAGGCCGGAATTGACTTTCCAAAGGGTGTGCCGCCTGTTTTCCAGCCGCCGCGTGACCGCGCCGTAAGGCGTTATCGGTCCCGCCGTGAGGCGCGGGAACATGCACAGATATGCCCCGAACCTGACTGCGCTTTTTTCCGCTTCCGCCCTTCCCGCGTAAACGTCAATAAGGTAGGACGCGGCCTGGAAAGTATAAAAGCTTATGCCTATCGGCAACGCGAGCCCGGCGAGCGGCAGCGAGATCCCCCGCAGGGGCGGGATAAAGCCGAAGAGCGCGTTCAGGGACCCGAGCAGAAAATCAAGATACTTGAATACGAACAGGCAGCCGAAATCAAATGCGAGGCCCAGCACGAGGATGAGCCGGCGCCGCGCGGATCTGCGCATAAGCAAGGCGGCCAGATAGTTGACGGCGGCGGAGAACACGAGCAGTATGAGCGCGGCGGGTTCGCCGACCGTGCCGTACGCGTAAAAAGCGAGGCTGGCTATGAGCAGCCATATGTTTCTCAGTCCGTTTTTCAGCAGAAAATATACAGCGAAAAACAGGGGCATGAAGATAAAGATGAATTCGAGGCTGCTGAAAAGCAAAATAACAAACCCCCGCCGTCGTGATTTTACGCCGATATGATACGGTCCGTCACAGCTCCCGCGCTGACTGGGAGCGGGCGCCGCGATATTTTAGCGTGCAGGTCCGGCGGCCGCGGCCGGAAAAAGCGCAAACCGTCGGTTTTTGTCGAAAGGCCACACTATAACTATATACACCCCGGGCGATGATTTCAATAACAAAAGCCCGCCGAAAAAATTAAATTCGGGAGGGCCGGATCGCCCTCCGGACGCGCTCAGACCGGGCTCCCCGGCTCTATCATATCGCCGATGCCGTAGTAGCGGCCCATGCCGAACACGATCGGGCCGCACTGCTCTATAAGAGGGATATCCTCTCTTATGCCGTCGTCCGTCATCGCGTTCAACACCTGCCCGACGAAATGTGTGTGGGACCCCAGCTCGCTGATTTGCGTGATCCTGCACTCCAGGACGACGGGCATCTCGTCTATATAGGGCGCGTCGACAAATCGGCTGCGCACGGGCGTCATCCCCGTTTTTTTAAACTTGTCCTCGTCCCTGCCGGAGGCTCTTCCGAAGTAGGCGGCGGCTTCCGCGTGTTCCCTGGAGGGGAGGTTCACCGTGAAGGCTCCGCGCTCCATGAGGGCGTGGTGCGTGTGGGTGGCTTTTCGCACGGAGATCGCGATGCACGGCGGGTCGCTGCAGCACACGCCGCCCCAGCTGACGGTCATGACGTTCGGTTTGCCCTCGCGGTCGTACGTCGCGACAAGGAATACGGGCAGCGGGCAGACGGCGAGCTTCGGGCCAAGGTTCTTTTTCATGGATACACACCTCGTCTTCAAAATTTCGCGTTTTAACGCTTTTTTATAAGTAAGTATAATACGCTCCCGCCGCGAACGGAAGCGGGGGAGCCGGGGAATTGCCGTCTTTTCATACCGGTCGTTTTATATTATAATCTTCTTCAAAAGCGATTGCGGGGGCGCCCGCGGTGTTCCGCGGGCGACTGCGATGCCCTGCGGCGCAATACTCCGGCCCGGCGGGCAGACAGGCGGTTACAGTGGATATAGAGAAGATATTCGGTCTCGCGGCGCACAGAGCGCCGGGGATCCAGGATGCGGAAAGGCTATACGCGGTGCTCATCGCCCTCAACAGGGACGAGCGGACGGGTGAGTACTCCGTATTATATGAGGTGCGCTCCGACACGATCGACGCACAACCGGGGGAAGTGTGTTTCCCCGGCGGACATATAGAACCGGGGGAGGGGGCGCTCGGGTGCGCCCTGCGGGAGACACAAGAGGAGCTGGGAATCCCGCCGGAGCTCATCGAAGTCTGCTGCGAGCTGGACACGTTCCATCCCTCGTGCAATATCGTGATAAGGCCCTTTCTCGCGAGGCTGCTCCCCGGGGCGGCCGGCGCGATAACGCCCTCGCCGGACGAGGTGAAGGACTTTTTCTTCGTCCCGCTGAGTGAGCTGTCTGAGCCGTATTACAGCCGCACCTATCCCGCCGTCAGAGTGCTGCCGAAGGATTTCCCGTATGAGATGATAGGCATCGACGAGAGATACGGCTGGCGCTCCATAACGGAGGAACTTGTGGTCTACCGATATAAAGAGCGCGTCATCTGGGGCTTCACTGCCCTGATGACGAGGGCGCTCATGCGGTTTTTGAGCAGTCTGAGCGGCGAGGGGGGCGCGACATGACGCAGAGGCTCTACTACGAGGACGCGTATATAAGAAGTTTCACCGCGCGGGTGATCTCCTGCGAGCGCGAGGGGGACCGCTTCGCCCTGATACTTGACCGCACCGCGTTCTTTCCCGGAGGGGGCGGCCAGCAGCCGGACGGCGGCACCGCAGGAGGCGCTGAGGTCCTCGGCATGGCCGAGGCGGGCGGCGATATAATACATTATGTAAACCAACAGTTCGCGCCGGGCAGCGAGATCTCATGCGAGCTCGACTGGCCCGTCCGTTTCCGGAGGATGCAGAACCACTCGGGGGAACATATAATCAGCGGCGTCGCCCACGCCCTTTTCGGGTACGACAACGTGGGGTTCCACATGGAGGAGAACTTCGTGACGATAGACCTGGGGGGCCCTCTCACAAAGGAGCAGCTGGAGCTGCTCGAGAGGACGGCGAACGAGGCGGTCTTCAGAAACGTGGAGGTCTCCTGCCGTTTCCCCGCAAGTGAGGAACTCGCGGCGCTCGACTACCGAAGCAAGCTCGACCTGGAGGACGGGGTGCGCATCGTCGAGGTCGCAGGGGTGGACCGCTGCGCATGCTGCGCCCCGCACGTTAAAAGATCGGGCGAGATAGGCATAATAAAGATCCTGACGGCCGAGCGGCACAGGGGCGGCATGCGGCTCACCGCCGCCTGCGGTTTTGACGCGTACGAGGATTACCGCCGCAAGAGCGAGAGCGTCGCCGCGATCTCGGGCGCCCTGTCTGCAAAGCAGGACGCCGTCTTCCCGGCCGTACAGCGCGTGCTTGCGGAGATTGAGGATATGAAGAAGGCGCGGTATGATCTCCGCCGCAGACTGCTCGAATACCGTATTGAGCGGCTCGAGCCCTCGGAAGGCAACATCCTGCTTTTTGAGCGGGATCCGGAACCCGACTCGCTGCGCGCTCTCGTGAACGCGGGCAAAGAGCTGTGCCCGGGGATCTGCGCCGTGTTTGCGGGGGACGACGAAAAAGGCTACCGCTACGTGATGGGGAGCCGGTCCGTCGATATGAAGGCCCGCGCCGCGGAGATCAACGCCGCCGTCTCGGGCCGTGGCGGCGGATCGCGGGAGATGATTAGCGGCACTGCCTCAGCGCCGCGGCGGGTCATCGAGGAGTATTTCGCGGCGGGGCCGTGAACCCCGCCGGGCCGCGGAGAAAAACCCGGCGCGGAATAAAAGGCAGTTTACATTTGTCGGGATACCATGTAAAATAGGTTCGAATTTATTCACAAACGTGATGGAGGTGCTTTTTTTTTGATAACCGAGAAAGAAAACTATCTGCGCTTACTGAGGGGTGAGATACCAGAGTTCATCCCCCGCTATAGAATGATGGACTGGATCATTTTCGGCAACCCCTTCAGGGGCAAAAAATCTCCCGAGGGCTATGACATCGACGAGTTCGGCATGGTACATACCACGAACGAGAGTTCGATGGGCGGCGCGATGCCGGTGCCGGGCCACATACTGCTTGACGATATCACAAGATGGCGCGACGTCATAAAGACCCCCGACGTGGATTCCGTCGACTGGGAGAAATACACGAAAGAGCGCCTCGCGGAACGTGACACCGTAAACAACCCCGTCATCGTGGGAGTAGGCGACTTCTTCATCAAGCTCGTGAACTTCATGAGCTTCACCGAGGGCCTCATCGCTCTGGTCGAGGAGCCCGAGGAGTGCTACGCGATGATGGAGTACCTTTGTGAATACTACATCAAGCTGCTCAAGAAGCAGATCTACTACTATAAGCCCGAGGTACTGAGCCTCGCAGACGATATCGCCGCCGACCAGATGCCGTTTATCGACCTCGAGACATACCGCAAATATATCAAGCCCCACCACAAGAGGCTCGCCGACATAGCTCTCGACAACGGGATGCTCATCTCGATGCACTGCTGCGGCAAGTGCGAGATCTTCCTCGACGATTTTGTCGACATGGGCGTGTCCGCATGGGAGCCCGCGCAGGCCGGAAACGACTTTGTCGCCATCAAGAAGAAGTTCGGAAGTAAACTGGCCATCATGGGCGGCTGGGACAGCACCGGCCCCTTCTCGCTGCCGGGCACGACCGACGATGAGCTCCGCCAGGCTCTGATTGAGTACGTCGACACTCTCGCGCCGGGCGGCGGATTCGCCTACATGGCGAGAGTCGCCACCACCACGAGCAAAGAGGACGCGGAGCACAAGAACGCCATCTGCGACGAAATCTACGAAACATACGCGCGCGACTGGTACAAGACCCACTGATTCAGGCTCGCAGCGTACGCTCAATGGGCCTGAGGCGGCTTTGCCGCTTCAGGCCCATACGGCATTATCGGACGCGCCGGTCGGCCTCGGACTGCCGGAACGGGGTGAGACAATGAGATTCAAATCAAAGATCGACGTTCCCGTCAGTATCCTGATCTGGGGGACGGTGCTTGTCGTGCTCGCGGCGGCTTTCATGGCGCCCCGCGGGGCGAGGGCGGCGGCATATCCGATAAGCCTGTGCGTGATCTTCATTCTGGTGTGGATCTACTTCGGCACGTATTACGAGCTCAGGGAAGACCACCTCCTGTGCAGGAGCGGACCGTTCAGAGAGAGGATACCGTACGGGAATATCAGGTCCGTAAAGCCGTCCCGCAACCTGTTTTCCTCGATGGCGCTCTCCTCGCAGCGCATCGAGATAAAGCAGCGCGGCAGAGGCTTTTTCACCGGCACGACGTATATATCGCCCGTCGACCGGGAGAGGTTCATCGAGCTGCTCAAAAGCCGCTGCGATGATCTCGAACCGCAGCGCGGGCGCGATAGAAATACGGAGCAAAATAAGTAATTACGGAGGCAGCCACATGTTAACCGAGAAAGAGAATTTCCTTCGCCTTTTGCGCGGGGAGATGCCCGAATTTCTGCCCAGGTATGACCTCATGCACTGGAACGTCTTCGGCAGCCCTTACAAAAATGAGGTCACGCCGGAGGGTATAGAGATCGACGAGTTCGGCCTGAAGCACAAGACGAGCCCGGAGTCTATGGGTGGCTTTATGCCGCTGCCCGGCTTCGTGCTGCTGGATGATATCACAAAATGGCGCGACATAATCAAAACTCCCGATACGTCGAAGTTCGAATGGGAGGCATGGTGCAAGGAACAGCTGAAGGACAAGGACACCGTCAACAACCCGGTGAGCGTGATGATAGGCGACTATTTCATGAAGATAGTCAACTTTATGAGCGTTACCGAGGGGCTCATCGCCCTGTATGAGGAGCCGGAGGAGTGCTACGCCCTGTGCGAGTACCTGAGCGACTACTATGTCGAGGTCCTGAAAAACGAGATCTATTACTTCAAACCCGACGTGCTCCACCTGGCAGACGACGTCGCCGCGGGCCAGATGCCGTTCATAGACCTCGAAACTTACAGGAAGGTCATTAAGCCGCACCACAAGAGGCTCGCCGACATAGCGCTCGACAACGGGATGCTCATCTCTATGCACTGCTGCGGCAAGTGCGAGATGTTCCTTGACGACTTCATCGATCTGGGCGTCACGGCGTGGGAGCCCGCCCAGGTCTCGAACGACCTTCTCGCGATAAAGAAGAAGTACGGTCCGAAGCTGGCTATCATGGGCGGCTGGGACAACACGGGGCCCATCTCCATGCCGGAGACGAGCGACGAGGAGCTGCGAGACGCTCTCGTACACTACGTCGACACCTTTGCCCCCGGCGGCGGATTCGCCTACCACGCGTCGGTCGCCACGGGCTTCGGCGAGGAAGAGTACAAACGCAAGATGGCGATCTGCGACGAGGTCTACAACACATACGCGCGCGACTGGTACAAGAACCACGCCGGGTAAGCGGGCGCGAAAAATGCTCTTTACAGTTTCTTCTTGAATCATTATTATTGGGTCGGCGGACCCGATTAAACGGAGGTGGGATTTTTGCTGACTGAAAAAGAAAACTATCTGCGGATAATGCGCGGCGAGATGCCCGAATTCCTGCCCAAGTACGATTTCTTCGGCTGGAACGTCAGCGGCAACCCGTTTCGCGGGAAGAAGACGGAAGAGGGCTACGATATCGACGAGTACGGTATGGTACATAAGGGCAACCCCGAGTCGATGGGCGGCGTCATGCCGGTTCCGGGGCGCATACTGCTCGACGATATCACGAGGTGGCGCGACGTCATAAAGACGCCCGACGTCTCGTCTGTCGACTGGGAGACCTTCTCCAAAAAGCAGCTCGAGGACAAGGACACGGAGAACAACCCCGTGATCATGGGTGTCGGCGACTTCTTCATGAAGCTCGTAAACTTCATGAGCTTCACCGAGGGCCTCATAGCCCTGCAGGAGGAGCCGGAGGAGTGCTGCGCCATGATGGAGTACCTGGGCGACTATTACGTGGAGCTGCTCAAGAAATACATCTACTGGTTCAAACCGGACGTGATCAGCCTGGCGGACGACGTGTCCGCCGCTCAGATGCCGTTTGTCAGCGTCGGGACGTACCGCGATATTATCCTGCCGCACCACAAGAGGCTCGCGGACATAGCCCTCGACAACGGCCTGCCGCTTTTGATGCACTGCTGCGGCAAGTGCGAGATGTTCATCGACAGCTGGCTCGAGATAGGCGTGTCCGCGTGGGAGCCCGCGCAGGTCTCGAACGACCTCACAGCGATCAAGAAGAAGTACGGCAGGAAGCTCGCGATATGCGGCGGCTGGGACAACACCGGTCCCGTCTCCATGCCCGAGACGGGGGACGAGGAGTTCCGCGAGGCTGTCATCAACTACATAGACACTTTTGCGCCGAACGGCGGCTTCGTGTACGGCGTTATGGTGGCGTCCGGTTTCGGTCAGGAAGAGTACGACCACAAGATGGCCATCGCGAACGAAGTATACGAGACCTACGGGCGCGACTGGTACAGGAACCATCCGTGAACTACGGCGTGCGGGGCGGGCCGGGGCCTGCCCCGCATTTTCACGCGCGGGGCCCCGCGGCTCCCGCATTTTTGTCCGGCGCGGGGGAAGGGACCCGCTTTACATTCCCGGCCTGGATATGTAAAATATCCTTGGATTTGTAACTTATATATTTCGGAGGTGGCTCAGTGATTACCGAGAAAGAAAACTTCCTTCGCCTTCTGCGCGGCGAGATGCCCGAGTTCATACCCAGGTACAATATGATGACGTGGAATTTCCACGGCCGCCCGTTCCCGCCGGTGAAGACGCCCGAGGGGTATGACAAGGATGAATTCGGCATGCTCCGCACGACGACAGAGGAGTCCATGGGCGGCGGTTTCCCCGTGCCCGGCATAGTACTCCTTGAAGACATCACCAAGTGGCGCGACGTCATAAAGATGCCGGATCTGTCGACCGTGGACTGGGACGCGTTCGCGAAGAGGCAGTATGAGGGCAAGGACCCCAATAACCCCAAGAGCGTCATGATAGGAGATTTCTTTGTCACGCTCATAAACTGGATGAGCTTCACGGAGGGCCTCATCGCCCTGCAGGAGGAGCCGGAGGAATGCTACGCGCTGCTCGAGTACCTGTGCGACTACTATTGCGAGGTGCTTAAGAAGTGCATATACCTGTTCAAGCCGGAGATCCTCCACCTCGTTGACGACGTAGCGGCCGACCAGATGCCCTTCATCAGCCTCGAGACATACCGCACGCTGATAAAGCCCCACCACAAGAGGCTCGCCGACATCGCGCTCGACAACGATATGCTCATCACGATGCACTGCTGCGGCAAGTGCGATTCGTTCATCGACGACTGGGCCGAAATGGGCGTCACCGGCTGGGAGCCCGCCCAGGCCGGGAACGATTTTGCGGCCATCAAGAAAAAATACGGCCCGAAGATGGTCATTATGGGCGGCTGGGACAACACCGGCCCGATCTCGATGCCCGAGACCAGCGACGACGAGTTGCGCGAGGCCCTGATAAAATACGTCGACGAGTTCGCACCCGGCGGCGGCTTCGCCTACGGCGCCAGAGTCGCCACCTCCATGAGCAAAGAGGACGCGGAACATAAGAACGCCATCTGCGAAGAGATATACTTCAGTTACGCCCGCGACTGGTATAAACACCACTGAGAGCGGGCCTGAAGGACATAGACAGACCGCCCCGCCTCCCGACCGGGAGACGGGGCGATTTTCAAAACAGTTTTTGCCCACTCTCTGCAATGCGGTACGCCGCCTCATCCGCCTCACTGCGTTCGGCACCTTCTCCTCGAGGAGAAGGCCCGGGTGAG
>JAAYAR010000119.1 GCA_012719235.1 Clostridiales bacterium | reverse complement strand
CCGTCGGACACGGCCTGTTCGGCTTCGAAAAGCTTGACCGGGGAAGAACTGTACCCGTTGGGAAAACCGATGACTGTACATATTCTCATCCGGCCTTCGCAGTACCCGGCCGCTCTTTTTACAAAACAGGGCGGGATGCAAACGCTCGCGGCGGCGCAGGCAATAGCGTCGTCACAGGCCTGCCTGATCTCGTCCCACACGGCGTTCGGGCGCAGCAGCGTGTGGTCGACGCGGTGAAGTATGTCCCGGATATCCATCGTTATTCTCCTTTGTCGGTAAAGGCTAAAAACAGGTAATTTGAGGTAAATTCCCGGAATAATTGCATCAAAAGAAACAATATGTTACAATGTGTAACATATTTCTTTCTATACAGGTGGTCAAGATGAAGAACCGTATCATTCAGACGGCGGCAGCGCTCATGTTCGCCTGCATGGCTGCGATGGCTGTCGGAGCCCGTGCATCGGCTCTGACGTACAAGGACGTTTCCGCGAACAGCTGGTATTCGGAACACGTGTCGAAACTGGCAGACCGCGGCGTGATAAGCGGGTATCCCGACATGACGTTCAAACCGGAGCGCGTATTGACGCGGGGAGAGTTTCTGAAACTTGTAGACCGATGCGTCGGAGGCGGCGCCGGGCAGACGGGGGGCAACAGCTGGGCGAGCGGATATCTTAAGGAGCTCATCGAACTCGGCATTGTGCTGCCGAATGAGATCATTGACTCAAGCCGGTCGCTCGACGCGAATATCACGCGATTTGAGATGGCCGCGATCCTCGTTCGGGCCTCGGACTATCTCGGAGATGCCCGAAAGGACGACCCCGCGGCGCGGTACGCATTTACTGACTATAGATCGATCCCGGAGAGCTGCGCATCCTCAGTCGCCCAGTCCTATTCCAGAGGACTCCTCAACGGCTACCCGGACGGCAGATTCTGTGGATCGAAGCCCCTGAGCAGGGCGGAAGCCGCGGCTGTGATAACGAGGCTGCTGCACCCGGAAAAGAGGGTACTGCCCGGAAACGGCTCTTTTGCGCCGGTGGCGGGCGCGGTGGGGTTCATGAGCGCCGCAGAGCAGCGGGCCCGCCTTTTCGGAGACAGCTCAAAAACATATTTCTCAAGCGCTGCTGAGGCCGGCGCCCGTATGACGGAGATAACCGTGCCCGTATGGACAAAAAACAGCGTCGGCATAAAAGTCGCGTCATCGCTGAAACTGGTCGTCAATAAAGCGCTCGCAGACGACGTCAGGGAGATATTCGGCCTGATATTCAACGGCCCTCAGAAATATTGCGTACTGACAGCCGGCGGCTACGGCTGGAGGGCTTCGCTGCGCTCGGAACACAACCGGGGTTCCGCTGTCGACATTAATCCTTTTGCAAATCCATACGTCGATGCCGGAGGAAAAATCATTGTCGGAGACTACTATGACCCTGCCGACGAGTACTCGATAACGGCGTCAAGTGACGTTGTACGCGCGTTTGCCGCTTACGGCTGGGGCTGGGGCGGCGAGGGCCGGTGGAGCAGCGGGGCGCTGGACTATATGCATTTCAGCCTGACGGGTACATAAACACGGAGCGGCTCCTGCGCGCCGATAACCGGCGCTGAACGAACTTTATGCCAAGACGGCCTCCGGTTCGGGAGGCCGTCTTAATATACGGTTTTTGGAAAACGGGACGTTCGGACGCCGCGTCATCCGCTGCGGGGCTGTTTCGCGAAGAGTCGGGAAGCGATTAAAGCATCTTCATGGCGTTGATCTTGACGCCGGGGCCCATTGTCGAGGCTGTGACGCAGCTCTTTATATACTGTCCCTTGGCGGCCGCCGGTTTGGCACGGATTATTGCCGACATGAGGGCCGAGTAGTTTTCAACAAGCTTCTGTGTGCCGAAAGACACTTTGCCTATGGGGCAGTGGATGATATTCGTCTTGTCGAGCCTGTACTCGATCTTGCCGGCCTTGATCTCGTTGACGGCGCGTGCGACGTCGGGAGTTACGGT
>JAAYAR010000118.1 GCA_012719235.1 Clostridiales bacterium | reverse complement strand
AGCAGCGGGTTGGGCTTTACGTTGTAGCCCTTTTCCTGATACTCCCTGATCTTGTCCTTGTCAAAAATACCGAGAATATCGAGCTCTCTGTTGTCAAACGCCGTATAACCGGTGTTTGTATCGCCTATGAAGGTGCAGATGACGCGGTCGACGTTGCCGGTGAAGTTGCCCCACCAGTCTTTGTTGCGCACGGCCTCTGTCTTGATGCCGAGCGTCCCGCCGTCAAATACGAACGGGCCGGTGCCGATCGGATCCGTGTTGATGCTGGAGACGCCATCCTTGTCGCTGTGGGCCTTGCACACGATTATTCCGTAATAGAGCGCAAGCCTTGTGAGCAGATCGACGTCCGGCTGCTTGAGCTTGAGAACGACGGTATATTTATCCGGGCAATCGATCGACTCTATGTTTGCCACGTGCAGATTTTCCGCGTTGACGGAAGCTACGGCCGGATCGCTCTGGCGTTCAAGCGTGAACTTGACGTCCTCGGAGGTAAATTCGCCGTATCCTTTATGCCACTTCACGTTTTCACGAAGTTTGAACGTGTACGTCCGGCCGTCGTCTGAGACCTCCCATTTTTCGGCGAGCTGGGGTTTCAAAGTGCCGTCCGACTGCAGCTCGAACAGGTTTTCATAGATATTAGCCGAGAGGTACGCATCGCTGACCGACATAAACAGGGCGGGGTCCCACCAGGATTCCTCCCAGCTCGTCGTCACGCGCAGTACGACCTCGTTCTTGTTGTCCTTTGATTCACCGGTATCCTTGGCGCAGGCGCAGAAAGCAGTCAGGCACATGATCACGGCAAGTACAACCGCAAGGATCCTTTTCTTTTTCATAAACACACTCCTTTGACTTTTATGACTTTTTATCTCATAGTTGTAGAGGCGAAAAACGGAGCGGTCATGCACCGTGATCCCGCTCCCGGCGCGATAGTTTACAATTAATGCAGCTATGAACAGAGTGCCGCGCTAAGAACTGTCAGGTACCAGGAGTTTCTGCGCGAAGGTCCTGGCTCTGTGATCTTTTTCACTATCCATGAATACGCGGCCATACCCGGGATCGCGCTCACAGAGCATGCCCAGATACGTCAGACGGGAGTGCCTGAAGTACCGGATCATGCCTGTCTCAAACGCATCCGCCCCTTTTTCAGGTCTGTAGCCGCACGTTGTTATCAGCGCCGCAGCCTTGCCCTCCCAGAGGGAAGGGCCTTTTGTATCTCCGTAATATTTATTCATTCCGTAGACGAGGCGATCAAGCAGCGCTTTCATCGGGGCTGTACAGTACCATGAATATATGGGAGTCGCAAAAACGATCATGCCGGAAGACAGGATCAGGTCGAATATCTCCTGGACGTCGTCGCCGATCGGGCAGCCGAACCCGGCGCTTACAAACTGGCACGAGCGGCACGCCGTACACGGACGGATGTTTTTTTCATAAAGACGGACAAGGGCGCATTCCGCGCCGCCGGTAGACAGCTCATCCGCGAAAGGTTCGACCAGCGACGCCGTGTTGCCGCCTGTCCTCGGGCTGCCCTGCAAAATAGCGCACTTCGTGGCTATCCCTCCTCAGTCTTTATCAGGCGGCCGAAAGGCCGCTCTTTCGTTCGCTGCCGGATCTGGGACCTGCGGGGTTTTTTCATACGGACTCAGTTCCCGCAAGGGCTTCCCGAGAGCGCTTGATTAATTCAAAGACGGGATCGGCGGCTCTTCAAAGGCCCCCGTGCATTTGCCCGCATCCGCGCGCCTGACTTCAGACGACAGCAACTTGGCATATTATACTACACTACGCTACATAATTAAAGTGGTTTAGCATAAATATTACTTTGTTTGCATATAGTTATCGTTTTGCAGCCCGGCTCGAGACTATGGACAGCCTTTACATATTTTCCGGGTTCATATTACCGTTCCTGTGAATGCAATAACGGCTGCCGGACATTTCCGTGAACGCGGCGCCGGTGTGCGGCAGGCGCGGTCGTTCGGCCGGTATTTCGAATAACCGGGGCCGACCTTACTCGGTCGACCCCGGCATATGATGCAAGGCCTCGTCAGCATTTTCTATCGGGCGGCCTCTGGCTCGAGATAGCGGCGCTGAGGGCGTTGACTGTCGTGAAATCTTCGGGTCTCATATCTTTCAGGTTTATCCGGAATCCGACGAGAGTCTCCACGTAGCTCAGGAGAGTCACGATGCTCAGCGAGTCGATCAGTTTATTTTCAAGCAGGTCAAGGTCGGGATCAAGGCGCATCTCCTCCTCTTCAAGGCCGAGGATCTCCTCGAGCGCGCTGTAGAGAGCGTCGGTCACTTCGATCTGTTTACGCATCGCATTTATTCTCCTTTGATGCCGGATGATGATAGTTTTATATCACGGGACCGGGCGGCACGTTCGGGGGCGGCGGATATATGAGCTCTGCACTCGTCCACCGTCCATTCGGGGTGCTCGAGAAAAATGCCCAGCACTCGATCAAACATGTCGATGATCCGCCCCATCTTTGCGGGGGAAATGCGTCTGGTATCATGTTCGATCCTTAGCCTGACCCTCGTGCCCGGCAGGTCCAGGATCGCGCAGTAAAAAATGGAGAAGAAGAACTCCGAGGCGACCCCTCCGATCTCCAGATCGGCTTTTGCGGAGTCCTTCTCAAAATCCATCGCGCTGAATATGGCCCACAGATGGTTGTGCCATATGTGCTTTACGACGGCCTCTTTATATGACATCAGGATCTGCCGGCCGATAGGATACCGCCCGTGCGAAAACCACTCAAGAAAAGCCATATACGAATCGACCGCAAACTGCCCCAGCTGCGAGCCGCCCGGGATGTTATAGAAGACGGGGAAGGGGTTTGCCATCGACCCCATGGTTTTTTTCAGGTATGCTGTCGTCCTCCAGTGCGAGAGCGAGTAGAAACAGAAGTTTTCTTTGCCCGTCAGGCATAACACGGCGACGGCCGCCAGGGCCATCAGAACGGAGGGCTGGGAGCACTTATTCCGCGCGCAAAAATCCATCAGCTTTCCGTAGCGCTCGCCCCCGATAGAGTATTCGGCGTCGCCTTTTTTGCTGCGAAGGGACAGTCTGCCAGCAGGGAAGCTGTAGTTCGGCTGATGATTATAGGCGTGTCTGAGGAATTTTCTGTCGGATCTGTATTGCGGGCCGGAAAGGTATTTCGCCTCGGCTTCAAAATACTTCGTGACAGAGTAGATCTTCTCCTCCGGAGGTTCTTCACCGGAGGCGAAGATCTTGTAGAAGCGATCGATCTGCTCGTGTATCATCGAGACCGTGTACCCGTCGCAAACGAGATGGTGAAACTGCATGAGGATACCGCCGCTACCGTCCCCGCAGTCGACAAGCTGCGCGTGGCAGAGGGGGCCGTCGAGGGGGATGACAGTTCGGACGTTCCTTTTTGCGTTCTCAAAGCCGTCCCGCCCGGTCACGGATATCCTTTCCAGAGGCTCGGGAACAAAATCCCGTATGTACTGCATGCGGCGCAGACCTTTTCGCACAATGCGCAGTCTGAGAGCGTCATTGATCCGGACCATATGCAGGTAGGCTTTTTCCATCGCGGTCATATCGAAGTCTTTATCCGCAAAAGCGAAGATCGAAATGATATTCCCTTTTGTCATATTCTTCTGATCAAGGTGAAAAAAACGTCCCATAAGAAGCATCGACTGCGCTCTGCAAAGCGGGTACAACACCGTGCCTTCAGGTAAGGCCATATTGTAACCTCCTGTTAATACAGTTCATCTCAGTGATATGGGGTCAAAGCACCCTGTCAAGGATCTCACCGATAGTTATGTGGGGGTCCGCGATGCCGGCCTCGATAACTTTGACAGCGTTATTGTACAGATCCGTGATATTCTGATCGCTCGTCCTGTACGTCTGAAACTCAAAGTAGAAATCGAGTCCCCCGTCAACAGGGCTCGGGACGGTGAAAGAGTACAACGGGAAAGAGAATCTGCCGGTGCTGTAACCCCCGAATTCGACCTTCCAGTCCTCGGGGGGCGTATAACTTAAGGGCATGCAGGTGAACAGCATGGAGGCCGTGTTGCTCCCCGCCTTCCGGTTCTCAAGTTCGTCCACCAGGTCAAAGATCCGGCGGGTGGGATGGTCCGAGTGGCGGTAGATGGCAAATTGCGTCCTGCAGACCTTCGCAAGGGCATCCAGGAATGTCATATCCTTCCCGATCACGGTGCGAAGCGGCAGCGCCTGCATGCGGCAGCCGCCCGAGCGCTTGTCCGCGAGAGTTACCCTGCGGTTACAGATGACATGAAAATACACGTCGTCGGTGCAGTCGTTTATTTTTGAGAGATGTGTGCGCAGCCCGAGGTAGATAAGAGCCTGAAACGACATCTGATGGTCCTCGCAGAACTTTACGAACGCGGCCGTTCTCTCGGGACTGAGGTGGAAGCGCAGGTTTTTGCTCTTGTCGTGGATAGGATCGAAAATGTTCAGGTATCCGAGCCCGGGGTCCTTCTTTTTCAGGCGGGCTTTTTTCAGCCTGTCAATACCGTAGGGAGCCGCGTAGAAGGTTTTGCCGTCCTTAAGGAAGAACTCCCTGTAGAACTTATCGTCCTTTTCATACTTTGCGGTGTTCTGGAGGCTAGCCAGGTCTGATTTGATGCCCTTTTCAAACGAGCCGAGAGGCGGGGGGAGTTCTGTTCCGTTTTTAAGCGCAACATACACGTCCATCAGATCGGTGAAAAACTGGAAAACTGCCATCGCGTCCATGTTCAGGTGAAAAACACACAGATATATGCCGGTCCGGCCGTCATGCGTGCGATACAGTATGACCCTGAACACCTCGCCTTTTCTGTAACGGAGCGGTGTACCGGCGTCTTTTGAAAGGAAAGCGTCCTGTTCCTCCATGGTTTTTCCGCTAAAGTCGATGACCGGGATGTTGTCAAGCCCGTAGGGCGGGACAAAATACTGCACGTTTTTCCCGTTTCGCTTTGCGTAGCGCAGGCGCAGGCTGTCGTTGCGGGCTATCTCGACGTTTACGGCTTTTTTCAACAGATCAAAGTCCAGCTTCCGATCGATCAGAAGATAGAACGGGATCTGTACGACCTGTTTGTGGATGCTGTACTGCAGCTGAAGGTATGTAGCTTTTTGAGAGGGGGTGTACTCGTAATAGATCCGGTCTGTTGTTTTTGATGACAAGTCAGATCACCTTTTTTATTT
>JAAYAR010000117.1 GCA_012719235.1 Clostridiales bacterium | reverse complement strand
TATGAATACCCCTGTTATTCAGACAGAGAAGCTGGTGAAGGAATTTCCCATCGCCTCCAAGGCCTTAAGGGAAAAGAAAAAACTGCTCCACGCCGTCAATGATGTCTCTATCTCTGTGCCCAAAGGGGGGATCTTCGGGGTCGTGGGTGAATCCGGCTGCGGTAAGTCCACACTGGGTCGTTGTCTCCTGAGGCTGGAGACCATCACCGGCGGCTCGGTACGTTTTCAGGGCCGGGATATCACCGCCCTGTCCGGAAAGAATTTATTGCCTCTCCGCCGGAAAATGCAGATGATCTTCCAGAATCCGTATTCATCCTTCAACCCGAAGCAGAAGATAGGCTCGGCACTGGCAGAGGTTTGTAAGGTCCATAAGATTCCTCAGGCCCAGGAGAATATATCGCAGCTTCTTTCCGACATCAATCTGACGGAGGATGTCCTGCACCGTGCCCCAGGCGAATTATCCGGCGGGCAGCTTCAGCGGCTGGCCATCGCCCGGGCCCTTTTATTGGCCCCCGACTTCATCGTGGCCGACGAGCCGGTCTCCGCGCTCGATGTGTCCGTGCAGGCGCAGATCCTGAATCTTCTCATGGATCTCAGGGAGAAATTCTCCCTCACCATGCTCTTCATCTCCCATGAGATGACGGTGGTGCGTCATCTTTGCGACACCGTGGCTGTGATGTATCTGGGTACCGTCGTGGAGCAGGCAGAGACCGACGAGCTCTTTCGAAACCTTCTCCATCCATATACCCAGACCCTTCTCTCCGCCGTACCTTCTATGGATCCGGAGAGGAAAAAGCAGAGGATCATCCTGAAGGGGGATCCCCCCTCTGCCATCGACATGCCCGCCGGCTGCCCCTTCTCCGGACGTTGTCCCCGATATCAGCCCCTGTGTTCCGGGAGCCGCCCCCCACTGCGGGATGTGGGCAACGGTCATCTGGTGGCTTGCCATCTGGTGTGACCCCATCCTTTCGTTCGTTCCGGTATGTTCTGCCGTACGAAAACATATATTTTCGAAACCAAGAAATGGAGGAAAGTGCATGAAAAACCCCAAGAGGCTCCTGGCTCTCCTGCTGTCTGTGGCGATGTTGGCTGTCCTGCTCAGCGCCTGCAGCGGCAAAAAAACGGATGAGCCCGACAAATCCACAGAAAAGGACACCTTTGTGGTGGCTCTGGACAGCGACATCGTTAAGCTTGACCCCGCATTTGCATACGACTTTACTACCAACCCCGTGGTAAACCAGATCACCCAGGGTCTGCTTACATTTGACGAGGACAACCAGCTTCAGCCTCTGCTGGCCTCCTCATGGGAACAGGTTGACGAACTGACCTATGTGTATCAGATCCGTAATGATGTGCGTTTCTCCGACGGCTCTCCCATGACCATGGACGATGTTATCTTCTCCATGGAGAGAATTGCCGATCCTGACACAGCATCTTATCTTGGATGGATGTATGACAATGTGGCTTCCATCGAGCAGACCGGGGAATGGGAACTGACCGTCACTCTGTCCGTCCCCGATGCCACATGGCAGTATATCCCCGCTACTACCGCAGGCCATGTCATCAGCAGGAAACATGCCGAATCGGCAGGCGATAAGCTGGGTACCCCCGACGGCGGCCTGATAGGCACCGGCCCCTATGTATATGTGAGCTGGCAGAATGGCGACAGCATCACCCTGGCCCGCAACGAAAACTATTGGGGTGAGGATGCCGGCTATTACGACAACATCATTTTCAAGATCATCACCGAGGACACGACCCGTGTGACCGCCCTCCAGTCGGGCGATGTGGACTGCACGGTTGCTCCCCCCGAGTCCATGCTGGATGTGCTTCTTGCGGATGAGAATATAGTTATGACCTCATCGTCCGGCTTCGGTGTGACTTTCCTGGCGTTCAACACAGAGAGAACTCCCTTTGACAATGCCGATGTCCGCAATGCCATCTACACCGCCATCGACCTCGACACCATATACGAGACTCTGATAGGCAAAGCCGGTGAACCTTCCACTCCTCTGCCCTCTTCCTCTGCTCTCTTCACTCTTGAGGCCGAACGCTGGAACGACTATCTGGCCTCCGCCCCCGCCCACACTTATGATGTGGAGGCCGCCAGGCAGCTGCTGGCCGATGCAGGGTATGCAGACGGCTTTGACTGCACCATTACCATCAGCGACAACAGCCTCCGTGAGTCCATTGCCCTGGCAATTCAGGAGCAGCTGGCTCAGGTCGGCATCAACGTGAGCATCCTCAAGGTCTCCACGGATGAGCATACCGCCTATCAGTTCGGCGATATTCTGGATGCAGACGGCGTGCGTGACTACGATATGATCATGGCCGGCTGGGAAGCCGATTTCCCCGACCCCTCCGGCAACCTGACTCCCCTGTTCCAGGGAGGAAACAGTTCCAACACCGCTGCCTACAACAATCAGGAGGTCACCGATCTTATCAACCGGCAGGCACAGAGCAGCGATGTGACCGAGCGCAACGACATGATGTTCCGGGCTCTGGACATAATAATCGCCGACACCCCTTACATCTTTATCTACTACCCCGTAAAGAACATAGCCATGAACAAAAATTACACCGGTGTCACAATGAACGCCTCCTGGATATGGAATATACACTTCCAGGATGTGCGTCCCGCAGCATAATTTAGTATTTCTTCCGCTCCCCCGCCCGGGGGAGCATGGTTTGTTATGCCCGTATACCGGCAAAGCTGCACGGAGGTTTTTCGTATGTCTACCCTTTTATATAACGGTGTCATCCGCACCATGGCCGGTACCACGGTCTCGGCTCTTGTGGTCAAGAATGGGCGCATCGTCTATGCAGGCTCCGATTCCGGGGCTTTGGCCTTCGGGGCGGAATCCACATTGGATTTAGAGGGCAGATGCGTCCTGCCGGGATTTGTGGACAGCCACACCCATATCTTACTGACAGAGGAGCAGTACCACCGCCTTGATCTGAGGGGAGTGCGGTCTGCCGACGAGATCGTCCGGCGCGGACGTGCCTTCTTAGCGGAAAACACTTTGCCTGACGGCGGGTGGCTTGTGGGCTACGGATTTGACATCCCCTGCCCCGGACGGGAGACGGCGGATGCTATCTCCACGGAGATCCCCGTTATCCTGGACCGCGTATGCGGACACATAGGTGCGGGCAACGGGCCGGCTCTCTCTCTGGCGGGTTTCTCCGACCACCCCGACGGTATCCTGAGGGAGACCGAATTGGATCGGCTGAAGCGCTGTTCCCCCGGAATAGATCCCGCCCGTACGGTGGAGCGGCTGGAGACCGTCGGGGCGAGGATGGCCGCCGCCGGTATCACCGGCGTTCACAGTGACGATCTGGGCCCGGAGGGAGTCCGCTGGTCAGTTCTGCTGGACGCCTGCCGAACCCTTGAGAAGAGAAATGCCTGTTCCGTCAGGCTCTGGCAGGAGTGGGAAGCCCCGGACCCGGAGAGTCTGCGGCAAGGACCTCTGTCCCAGCCTCTGCGTTCATTCCAGGGGAGCGACTGGCTGAAAGTGGGCAACATAAAGCTCATCGGGGACGGCAGTCTCGGTGCAAAGACCGCTTTCGTAAGGGACGACTATATCGGCGAGCCTGGGAACCGTGGCATCTCCGTCTATACTCAGGAGGAGATGGACGAGCTGGTAGCCCTCTGCCACGGGGAGAACCTGCAGGTCGCCTGCCATGCAATCGGCGACGGTGCGGTGGAACGCTTTGTAAATGCCGTGGAAAAGGCCATGAAGGCCGACCCAAAACCTTTGCGCCACAGAGTGGTACACTGTCAGTTCGGCGACAAGGATCTCTACCGCCGAATGGGCGCTCTGGGCATGGGAGCGGACATTCAGCCCGCCTTTGTCCCCACCGATGCCTCCCTGGCAGTGGAGTACATGGGCAAAGAGCGAGCCGATTCATCCTACGCGTGGAAAACGCTCCTTCGATCCGGGGTCGTCTGCGGCGGCGGCTCCGACAGCCCGGTGGAGGATTTCTCCCCCATCTACGGCATTCACTGCGCAGTGAACCGTCCCGACGGCAGGGGTGGCGTCTTCCTGCCCGAGCAGCGGCTCACCGTAGAGGAGGCCGTACGGCTCTATACCACCGGGCCCGCCGTACTTGCTCACGATACGGAAAACACCGGAACACTGGAAGCGGGAAAGATGGCCGATCTGGTAGTTCTCAGCGCAGATCCCTTCACCTGCCCCCCTGAGCTTCTGAACACCATTTATCCGGTCCTTACTATGGCCGGGGGACGGATCACATATCAGCGCTGAGTCCCGCATCCGCATCCTTCCGCAATATTTAGAGCCCCCGGCTCCGGTTTCCGCAATGCTCCGTCAGCGAGTATCGGGGCAGCCCCGCAGAAAACCGTGTGCATTAAAAAGCGCGGTGCGGCTGGATACGGACTTCGCCGCCCGTCACAAGCAAAAAGTTATCCAGGCTGAAGGCCGGCGTTCAAATCGCGCCGGGCGTACAGGTAAAGGCACGAAAATCGAGAGGTTTTCGTGCCTTGTTTAATGAAAACTGAAGATTTTTGTGATTTAATAAGGATATATTCCGAACCGGGGCGGGGAGCATCACAAAGATTCCTGGCACCCGGCAGTGTGTCCTCTGTCCGGATGTCACTCTTGCTGCTATAACCTCGAAAACCGCAGAGCAATTGACATTCCGGGCACCATACATTATACTGACTTATCTATAGAAATTGCATGTAGGCTGCACAGCAGCTGCCGGGGCGCAACAGAGCACGATAACCCGTCGTTTCTTTTGCTGTACCGGTCTGTACTTTTTTCGAAAGAAAAACCTGCAAATAACATACCCGCAAACGATGTCAAGTATTGTCCGACAGGAGAGGATGCGGTGAAGAAGCGAAAAACAGGGTGGTATATTTTCGGCGCGATCCTGCTGCTCATATGTCTCGGTCTATTCTGGCAGCGGGACAATATCAGGGCGGGCCTGCTGTTTTTGAGATATTCCAAGGATGATCTGAATACAAAAATAGCCGAGAACAACGCGCTCGTAGATGAAGCCATCAGCAAAATACCGGAGATCAGTATCAGGCCGCTGACCGACGAGGAACGCCGGATGCTTCAGGAGGGGATCATATCGGAAGAAGACGCGATGGATATCCTGCTCGGAGATCCGGGAACTTCTCCACCGCCTCAGAACGAGAATCAGACCGATGATCCGGGCGGCCCTGATGACTTGCCTGCACCGACAGAGGAACACAAAGACGTGTCACCCGCCCCCTCGCAGGACGACCGCAAGGCGAAATACGCAAGGATCGCAGAGCTGATCGCCGGCATCTATGTTATGCGGGATTCGTACATATCCAAGCTTGAGAACATAAAGACAGCAGCGCTGACAGAATACAATGCACTTCCCGAGAACGAAAGGACAGAATCAAAGAAGCGTGCACTCATGTTGCAGTGCATCAGCCAGGCCTCCAAACTTGAAGCGGAGAGCGATGAAAAGATGGATGGGATATTGTCCGAATTGTCCTCTCTCCTGAAAGAAGTCGGCGGCGATATGAGTATCGTGTCCGATATCAAGGCTGCATATGCCGAAGAAAAGGCGCTGAAGAAAGCTTACTATATGAATCTGTACAAATAATTTCGAAAGGATGTACCAACATGAAAAAGATTTTGGGGCTCATTCTTGCAATGGCGGTGGTTCTGTCATTGTCGACCGCGGCGCTGGCTGCGAACTCCGGGAGCGATTATTCCGATATTCCGACAGGCTGGTCGCACGACGCGGTCGTCGCCGCGATCGAAAACGGGCTGCTGAAAGGATATGACGGAAAGGTCAATCCCAGGGGGTTCCTGACAAGAGCGGAAATGGCAGCAGTTATCGTGCGCGCGTTCGGCGGTACAAAGCAGGCGGACATAAGCGCGTTCAAGGACGTCGGTACAGACAAATGGTATTACGGCGAAATGGCTGTTGCCGTACAGATGGGCATATTCGAAGGGGACGGCACACGCCTCAGACCCGAGGACAATATTACCAGGGAGCAGGCTGCGCTCGTGCTTGCCCGTGCGTTTAAACTGACGGATACCGGAGCCGACCTGTCGGTTTTTCAGGATGAAGACGATATCTCCTCCTGGGCTCGCGACGGTGTTGCGGCGATAGTAAAGGCCGGTTACATGCGGGGGGACGGAAAGAACCTGAATCCGAAAAACAATATCAGCCGCGAGGAATTCGCTCAGTTAATGTACAATCTTGTATCGGGATACGTTACTCAGGCCGGTACGCTCAATGTGGTTCCCGCAGGCAATCTGGTTATCCGCGTCCCCGGTGTGACGCTTGAGAACGTCACTATCAACGGGGATATAATTGTGGGCGACGGTGTGGGCAGCGGAGATTTCACCCTGAAAAACTGCACGCTTAACGGGCGCCTCGTTGTGCGCGGCGGCGGAGCCGATACAATATACATCATTAATACGGGCATCGGCGGTTCCGTCATCATATCCCGCAGGGACGGCGCCGTACATGTCAGCGTCGACGGCGGCTCCGAGGTGAAAAAAATCGTCGTCGACGACGGAAGCGACAAAGTGATAATTTCCGGCGAGTTTGGCGACCTCGCCATTAACTGCGATGTGGATGTCGAATTAAGAAGGGCGGCTGTGGACAACGTTACGATCTCGGCGGCGGGCGCCGGGCTTCTGGTCGATAAAGACTCCACGGTGTCGGATATAGACGTCGCGGCCTCGGGAGTTCAGGTGAACGTTGCCGGTAAGGTCACGCTCGTACATGTGAAGGCCGGCGCGGCCGGGACCGTAATAGCCGGCAGCGGCAGGGTGGAAAATGTGACTGCCGAAGCCGGATCGTCCGATACCCGCGTGGATACCGCCGGTACCATTGTCGTGAACAACAGCAGCACGCCGGTCAAAACGAATAAAGGCAGCGATATCGCCCCCGGTACGACCGGTAAGACGGGAGAGCAGGATGCCGGACCCGCTGCCTATTACAAATTAACGCTCAGCATCAGCGACGGCGTAAAATCGATAACAAGATCCACCGCGAGCACGACCCTCTCAGGCAGCACGCCTTTCTATGCCCAGGCCGTCATGCTGCTGGAGGAAAACCGCGCCGCATTGCGTGATGCATTCCCCGATGCAGCCGCCCGCGATATATTGGATGCCGGGATCGCGGCTTATCAGGGAAGCGACGCCGACTGGGAGTCTTTTGTTGATCTTTACGGTGATGTGATCGAAGAGCATGATTCTGATCTTCTGAACAGGGATGCGACTCTCGCGCAGCTCATCGGTACACACGTTTTTACTTATAACGTAAACAGCAATACCTATACCGTAACGATAACCATTTCCGCGATCTGATCCGGCCGCTGATGAACGACAACGGTTCTATCATTCAAGCTGCGCCGCAACAACCGCGGCCGTCGGTATTATGCGCTTTTGACCCGAAGAGAGCACACGCACGGCAGGTTGCGGACCACCATATTATGCGTGTTGCCCGGATTTTGATATGCCTTTAATATAAATAAGTTATCATCTTCATCGGGTCTCTTATGTATCCGCTCAGCAAACAAGTTCAACGGTAACATTTTATGTGAACCACTGGAATAATTTCGCTCAATAGGAAAAATGTGCTGAGAAATGTCGAAGAAAGCCTTCTCCATGTCTTGGCACATTTCTTGTTGGCGATAATGTCGAAAAAAGCGAGTTAATTTTTTATTTTGTCGACTCATGGTTTGCCGTTTTCCCGTAAGATACCTCGTACATATGCAAGACGACACATATGTGATTTGATCGAAGGGTGTTTAAGGTATGCTGGCCGAATTTACGCGTTTTTTCCGGAATAAAGTCAGAAACGCGCTGCTATTAGCCGATCTGGCTATCCTCTTGGTGATGACGATCATAAGCGCGAGATTGATATGGCCGCGCTATATATCGTGGGGTAAGACCCTGATCTATTGGGGAATGCTCGCGATATTGTTTGTGGTATTTATGCTGCTTCTGAAGACGCACAAGCAGTTGTGGCGGTATTCCGAAAAGACGGAGCTTTTCGGTATGATGAACGCCTACGCGCTTACCTGCATCACAGCGCTGTTTATCAATCACATTTTTTCCGGTGATGTTCCGGTCAGGATCACACTTTTTTCGGTGATCGGTTCGGAGATGATCTCCTGCTATTTACGTACCGTTTTCAGAAAACTTTATAACGCGCGCAGCAGGAGAGCGGGCGGCGAACAATCGGAAAATAAAGGCCGCCGGCCGATAGCGATCATCGGCGCGGGAAGCGCGGGAGTCATGCTGATGCATGAGATCTCCCGCAATAAAGAATCCCCCTATGTTGTCTGGGGATTCTTCGATGATGACGAAAACAAGATCGGGCTGTCGATAGACGGAGTGCCTGTAAGGGGGAATATCGAGAGCATCCCCGAAAAGATCAAATCGTCCGATGTGCACGACATAGTGCTGGCCATTCCGTCACTGGGGCCTGAGCGCAGGCGGGAGATCATAGACATCTGCAAGAACCTGAACAGCAGGCTGAAGATAATGCCGGATATAGTCATGGCAATGGAGGACGGCACGGACAAGCTGGTAAGGTCGATCCGCGATATCAAGGTAGAGGACCTGCTCGGCAGAAGATCCATCGTCTTCACGGATAACGAGATAAAGGATTTTATCCGGGACAAGACAATTCTGGTCACGGGAGCCGGCGGCTCGATCGGGTCTGAGCTGTGCCGGCAGATCGCGAGCGCAAAGGCAAAGGCCGTTATTATTTTCGATATAAATGAAAATTCGTCGTACCTGCTTCAAAACGAGATACATGATCAGATAGATGACGATATCCGTGTATATGTGGAGATCGGATCTGTCACCGATATACGCCGCGTCGAAGATGTTTTCGGAAAGTACAGACCGGACGTGGTGTTCCACGCCGCCGCACATAAGCATGTCCCGCTCATGGAGCAATGCCCCTATGAAGCGGTGAAAAACAATATATTAGGTACGAAAAACGTTATCACAACGGCCAGCTCGGTCGACGTGGAAAAATTCGTTTTCATCTCCACCGACAAGGCGGTAAACCCCAGCAGCGTCATGAGAGCGACCAAGCGCTACGGCGAGGACATGATAAGGGCGCTGTCCCGGCAGCCGTTCAACAGGACCTGCTTCGTGTCGGTGCGTTTCGGCAATGTGCTCGGCTCAGCGGGTTCCGTTATCCCGATCTTTCAGGAGCAGATCGCCCGCAGCGGGCCGGTCACGATCACAGACAAGCGCGCAACGAGATATTTCATGACGATACCGGAAGCAGTAGGGCTCGTCCTGAAGGCAGGTGCGATGGCCTCCTCTTCCGAAACTTACATTCTGGACATGGGTGAGCCGATGAAGATAATTGATCTGGCAGAGAACATGATCCGGTTATTAAAGATGGAACCGTACAAAGACATACCGATCATCGAGATCGGACTTCGACCCGGAGAGAAGCTCCACGAGGAACTGCTGGTGAGCGATGAGAAACACATCGCGACGAAGGAATCCAAGATCTTTGTAGAAAAGAATAACACTAACGTCAATTGGTCGACGGTCGTCAGGCAGCTCGATGAATTCGGCGCCGCTGTGAGCAACGGGGATAACGAAAGGATACGGCAACTTCTGCACCGCTACGTCCCCGGTTATCATAACGCAGATACCGCAGACAACGAATCGGATGCCAAGGTCGCCGTCAGGAGATCCGATCTCCCCCGCAAGCTTGGCAGGGAAATAATCCGTGTCGGATAAATAATCACTAAGGTCATAAAGTTCCATCTGGAGGTACAAGATTTGCGAGAAATCGATCTGAGCGAGGTGCTGCATATCCTGCTGCGCAGGGTATGGGTCATTATCCTGAAGATGCTGGTGGCGGGAGC
>JAAYAR010000012.1 GCA_012719235.1 Clostridiales bacterium | reverse complement strand
CGCTGGTTCGAATCCAGTCACTCGGACCATTGAGAGCAGGACAACTTTTGTTGTTCTGCTCTCAATTCGTTCATATGCACTATGAGAACCGGCGGCCTCTTTGTCATCCCCGAGCGGTTGCCGCGTATGGGGAAGCTCAGATACTTTCCCTCGTTTTTGAACTACGTTCGCCTGAATCGTTTGAAATGATCTTCACGCTCGCCGAATTCAGGAAAAGTATCAAGTAATAAGAGATTCAAGGGGCGGAAGAACGCATACCGCGATCCTCCGCCCATGTTATTTCATTCCCGGCTCTGTTCTCGTTATATCTCATGCAGAATAAAAGCGCTTTTCAGGGTATTATAGCAAAACTCTTCAGCCTTATGTTACGCTATATGACGTAATCGCCGGCCGAAGCATTGCAGGCCAGGTCTCCCAGCGTTACTCCCTCAAGATAATTATCGATCAGGTGATCAAGTTCGGTCCACATCGGGAGCGTCCTGCATTTTGCGGCCCGTTCACAGGTGTTTTTCTCCCTTTCAAGGCAGGCGACAGGTGCGAGGGAGCCTTCCGTCAGTTTCAGAATGCTGCCGACGGTATATTCGCTCGGGGGTCTGTTCAACCGGTATCCTCCCCCTTTACCGTGGAGCGCATCGACAAAACCAGCCTTTGACAGAACAGACATGATACTCTCAAGATATTTCTGTGAGATCTCCTGCCGTTCAGCAATATCTTTAAGCGGAATATATGCGCCGTTATTGTGTTCCGAAAGGTCTACCATCACGCGCAGAGCATACCTTCCCTTTGTCGATATCCTCACTATGTTGCACCTCCTCCCCCATAACCTTGACTACCGGACGGACCTGATCATCGACCGGGCAATATCAGGCTGAAGCGGCTGCCCGTCCCGCATTCACGGTTGTTTATCGGCACTCCTTGCAGGTTTGACAGTTTTCACAATCAGGGAAACCGGACTTGTCGTATTCGAGTCCGATTTTTTCATAGTAATCCTGCACGGCAAGCTTGATAGCTTCCTCGGCGAGGACAGAGCAGTGCAGTTTGTGCGCCGGCAGGCCGTCAAGAGCGTCTACCACGTCCTTGTTCGTGAGAGCAAGAGCATTCGCGATCGGTTTGCCCTTGATCATTTCGGTCGCCATCGAACTGGACGCGATGGCGGAGCCGCATCCGAATGTTTCAAACTTCGCATCTTTAACGATACCGTCATCAATTTTCAGGTATATCCTCATTATGTCGCCGCATTTTGCGTTGCCGACTTCGCCGATGCCGTCCGCGTCTTCAATGACGCCGACGTTTCTTGGATTTGTAAAATGATCCATTACTTTTTCACTGTATAACGCCATGATTTTCACCTCTCACATTAAAGGATGAACTGCTTCTTATTTGCCGCCAGATCGCGCCAGATCGGCGAAATGCTTCGCAGATATGAGACGACTTCGGGAATAACCTGCAGCATATAATCTACTTCTTCTTCGGTATTCCATTCGCACAGCGTGAGGCGCAGCGAGCCGTGAGCGATCTCGTGCGGCCTGCCTATCGCCAAAAGTACGTGGCTCGGGTCGAGGGAACCCGATGTGCAGGCAGACCCTGAGGACGCCGAGATACCTTTCTGGTCGAGCAAAAGTAGCAGGGATTCACCCTCGATGCCCTCAAAACAGAAATTCACGTTGCCCGGAAGCCTTTGCTCACGGTCACCGTTTAAGACAGAGTGCGGGATTTTCGATAACCCGTCGATCAGTTTGTCCCGAAGAGCCGAAATCTTTTTCGCGTTTTCATCGATATGATCGCAGGCCTCCTCAAACGCCGCCGCCATGCTCACGATCGAGGCTACGTTCTCAGTCCCCGCGCGTTTACCGCGCTCCTGCGCGCCGCCCTCAATGATGTTTGTAAGCGGTATGCCCCTGCGGGCGTAGAGGGCGCCGATGCCTTTCGGGCCGTGAAACTTATGCGCGGACAGAGTCAGCATATCGATGTTCTGCGCTTTTACGTCGATGTGCAGATGCCCCGCGGCCTGTACCGCGTCGGTGTGGAAAAGCACGCCTTTCTTTTTGCAGACCTCTCCGATCCCGGCGATAGGCTGGATCGTGCCGATCTCGTTGTTCGCATACATGATCGTAACGAGGCAGGTATCGTCGCGAATGGCGGACGCTACTTCCTCGGGCGTTACGACGCCGTTTTCATGAACGTCGAGCAGTGTGATTTCAAAGCCCTGCTTTTCAAGTCTGTTCAGCGTGTGCAGCACCGCGTGATGCTCGAAAGCCGTTGAAATAATGTGTTTTTTACCCTTCTTTTCTCCAAGCACGGCAGCCGAGATGATCGCCTGATTGTCGGCTTCGCTGCCGCCGGACGTGAACGTGATCTCCCGGGCCTCGCAGCCGAGGCACCTTGCCATGGTCTCCCTTGCATTCTGCATGGCTTCGGCAGCTTCCTGGCCTATTGAATACAGGCTTGACGGGTTGCCGTAGAACTTATCCAGATACGGCAGCATCGCGTCAATTGCAGTGCGGCTCATCTTCGTTGTCGCCGCGTTGTCTGCGTATACTTTCATAAATTTGCCCACTCCTTCTTTTTGATCTGCTGCAGTCCGAAAGCGGACCGCGCAAAGATCGGTCTGCGCTGACGCAGAGTATTTTGCCCGCTTCCTTCGAGTGTTCCAGCCATACGCTGCCGGCAGCCACATAGCTGCCGCCCTTTGCGGCGACGCCGCCCGGAGGGTGCGGAAACTTTCGACACGCTGTCTCCTCCTATATACCTACCGGGGTCATATGTATTATATCATCTAATTCCTACTCGGTCAATAGGATTATGACACACTTTAAACCTTTTCGGGAAATACGCGCAGCTACTTTATTTTTTGCTCTATCAGATCCTTAAGGGTGATACTTTCAAGGTATTCGTTGATGATCTCCTCAAGCCTCGCCCACATCGGCAGCGTAAGGCAGTGATAAGCGCGGGCGCAGCTGTTATTTTCGCTGTCCAGACAGGATACGGGGGCGATAGAATGCTCGGTCAGCTTTATGATCGACGCGACAGTATACTCCTCCGGTGTTTTTGTGAGCCTGTAACCGCCCTCCTTACCGCGCTGGCTCTCGACCAACCCTGCTTTATTCAGTATCGCGACAACGGCTTCCAGATATTTGACGGATATTTTCTCACGCTCGGAGATCCTCGCCAATGAGATATAGCCGTCGTCCATGTGCTGCGCGAGATCAAGCATGATCCGCAGCGCATATCTTCCTTTTGACGATACCATCATGATGTTTTCCCTCTCGCTCCGCTCCCGGCTCCATTTATATTATAATCCGGAACCTTACTCGGTCCGCCCGTTCCGGAGCCGCAATGCTCCCCGGGGTGCGGACTCCCCCGGAGAAAGTCACATCTTCAGTTCGATTTCGATATTGTCCCCGGAACGTATGGTCCCCGATTCCAGCACAGTTGCGAATATCCCCTCACGTGGCATGACGCAGTCACCGGTCTGCCTGCGGATCGCACAGTCTGCATGGCATTCCTTGCCGATCTGTGTGACTTCCAGCAGAGCTTCTCCCACGCGCAGGCGCGTACCGACAGGCAGCTCATATAGAGTGATCCCGCGGGTCAGAATATTTTCCGCAAAAGCGCCGGCGGCAATATCCGGCAATAGTGCCCGCACTTTGTCGACGCTCTCCTCAGCCAGCAGGCTGACTTGTCTGTGCCAGTCGCCCGCATGCGCGTCCCCTTTGACTCCGTGACCCTTTTCAACGGATATTTCGGGTACCGCAAGCTTCTGAACACCTTTTTTCTCACTTGTGCACACAGCCAGTACTGTTGCCATAAGCATCCTCTTCTCTTTGACTTATTGTTCAACTCCGGTAACGGTAAAACCGGAGAACTCCCTTTTTCTATTATATCACAAACATCCGTCGTGGATAAAGTATAAAAATCCTGTATTTCATTCTCGATAATGCTTCATGTTCGTGCGGCCCCGTAATTCCCGGCAAACATTTCTTCTCCCCTACAAATATAGACATGCATTTTGCCGCCGCAGACCATTCCTTCATTCTCCGCAATATCATTTGTCATATCGACCGTGATTAGCTCGTTTTTGCCTGTGCGCAATACGCGCAGCGCCGCTGTCACTACCTCATGTTCCCCGCAGCCCCCTCCGACTGTTCCGAATGTCTGACCCAGCCTGTTGACCGCCATGATCGCCCCGGTCCTGACGGGTGTCGAGCCTCTGCGCTCCACAACGACCGCGACGGCTTTTTCTTCGCTGCTGCTCAGATAACCGAGGAAAGAAGGATCGACGTTTGTTTGCTCGAGTATCTCGCCGCCGCGGGATAACATACGTCTGCTTCGGCACTGGATCAGCTCTGCCAGTATGGATATGGCGATCTCATCAGGTGTGACTGCGCCTATAGGGAGACCTATCGGCGTATGAATACGCTCGAGCAGCTCTTTTGAGAAGCCTTCATCCGTGAGCATGTCAAAAAGGCCCCGTACGCGGCGCTTTGAACCGATAAGACCGAGGTATTCCGGCATGTTTCCCCTCAGAATGATGCGAAGGCAGTCGGCGTCGTGCTTGTGCCCTCTTGTCACAACGGCAACGTAATCTCGATCCGTGATCCGCAGCTTTGCTATCGCATCGGGAAAAGTGTCGCACAGAACATTTTTTGCCTGAGGAAACACCTCCGTATTAGCAAATACCGGCCGGTCGTCTGCAACGGCTATATCGAATTCCAGCGCGGAAGCAAACCGGCACAGCGATTGCGCCACGTACCCGCCGCCCAGTATGATCAGCCTTACAGGGGATTGAAAACGGCGGACATAGACTTTCTGCTCCGGTTCCCCGGGTACACGGAAAGTTATATCAAAAGTCTTCCCTGCCGTGTATCCCGCAAATAAATCATTTTTATCGCCGCACATCGATATCATTCCTTTGACCTTGATTTTATCATAATGAAGAAATTGGTTAAGCGCCGCCTATAACCAACGGACCGGAGAAAGACCTCGCCGCTGCGGCAAAAAGCCTTCCCCTTTGAGAGGAAGGTGGGCGGCGAAGCCGGCAGGATGAGGTGTTTCCGTTCTTTCCGCTGGGGCGCCACCTCATCCGCCTCACTTCGTTCGGCACCTTCTCCTCATGGAGAAGGCACGCAACAGATATCAAAAGACCGGTAATGCATTTGCAACGGGATTTTTGTCTTTTCGCACTTAAAAAGTACTGTGGCAGAAATTCTCTCCTTTTTGACAATCTGAACGTGTCAGTCCGCAAATAGCGCGGTCGAGAGATACCTCTCGCCGGTATCTGCAAGCAGGGCGACAATGACTTTACTTTTGTTTTCCGGCCTTTTCGCAAGTTCTGCCGCTGCCCAGACAGCCGCTCCGGACGATATTCCGACAAGCACGCCGTCGGTCCTGCCTAACTGCTTTCCGGTCGCGAAAGCGGCTTCGTTTTCAACCGTTATGATCTCGTCATATATCCCGATATTCAGTACCTCGGGAACAAAACCTGCGCCGATACCCTGTATCTTGTGCGAACCGGCGACGCCGGTCGACAGCACGGGGGAGGCGGCGGGCTCGACAGCCACGACTTTTACCGCCGGATTTTTTGATTTAAGATACTCGCCGACACCCGTAACGGTACCGCCGGTCCCGACGCCCGCGACGAAGATATCCACGTTTCCGTCGGTATCGTTCCAGATCTCCGGACCCGTTTCGGCCCTGTGCACCGCCGGGTTTGCCGGATTGACGAACTGTCCGGGTATGAAGCTCCCGGGGATCTCCTTCGCAAGCTCCTCGGCCTTGGCGATCGCTCCGTTCATGCCTTTAGCGCCTTCCGTAAGAACGATCTCCGCTCCGTACGCCTTCATCAGGCTCCTGCGCTCGATTGACATGGTTTCCGGCATCGTGATAATTATCCTGTAACCCCTGGCCGCTGCAACGCTGGCGAGGCCTATGCCCGTATTGCCGCTGGTCGGCTCAATAATGACTGAATCCTTTTTCAGCAGGCCCTTTGCCTCCGCGTCGTCGATCATCGCCTTTGCGATCCTGTCCTTGACGCTTCCTGCCGGATTGAAGTATTCAAGCTTAGCCAGTATCGTTGCGCCGAGACCGTTCGCCTTTACGAAATTCCTGAGCTCGAGCAGCGGGGTCCTGCCGATCAGCTGGTCTATTGAGGTGTATACTTTTGACATTACAATCATCTCACTGTTTTATTTTATTGATTCGAAGCCCTGCGCAAGATCGGCGATGATGTCGTCTATGTGTTCCGTACCGATCGAGAGCCTGACTGTCGTCGGCTTGATTCCCGCCCGGAGCATTTCCTCGGAAGAGAGCTGCGAATGAGTGGTCGAAGCGGGATGGATAACGAGCGATTTTACGTCGGCGACGTTTGCAAGCAGAGAAAAGAGCTTGAGGGATTCCGTGAATTTCCTCGCCTGCTCCTCCGTGCCCTTGACTTCAAACGTGAAGATCGACGCGCCCCCGCGAGGATAATACCTGTCATAGAGCTTCTTCGCCTTTCCGGTCGCGAGCGAGGGGTGGTTGACCCGTTCGACCTGCGGATGGTTTTTCAGGTAGTCCACTACCTTGAGCGCGTTTTCCACGTGGCGCTCCACCCGGAGCGACAGGGTCTCAAGCCCCTGAAGGAGCAAAAAAGAGTTAAACGGGCTTATGGTCGCCCCGGTGTCCCTCATAAGCGTGGTGCGGATCTTGATGATATACGCGAGCTTACCGGCAGCTTCCGTAAATACGACGCCGTGATATGAAGGATTCGGGCCGGACAGGCCGGGGAATTTATCATTTTGCGCCCAGTCGAATTTCCCACCGTCTACGATCACACCGCCCATCACCGTCCCGTGTCCCCCGATGAATTTCGTCGCAGAGTGGACTACAATATCGGCGCCATGCTCGATGGGCCTGAACAGATACGGCGTCGCGAACGTGTTGTCGATGATAACGGGGATCCCGTTTCTGTGAGCGATCTCCGAAACCGCTTCGAGATCGATGATATCGGAGTTCGGATTGCCCAGCGACTCAAGGAATATCGCCTTTGTATTCGCCTTGACGGCCTTTTCGAAGTTCCCGGGATCGCTCCCGTCCACAAACGTGGTCCCGATCCCGTAATCGGCTAAAGTGTTGGCAAAAAGGTTGTACGTTCCGCCGTATAACGTCTCCGAGGAGACGATGTGGTCTCCGGCTCTGGCGATATTCATGATCGCGTACGTGATGGCCGCAGAACCCGATGCTGTCGCCAGGGCCGCCGCACCGTTTTCGAGGGCCGCGATCCTTTTTTCAAAAACGTCGGACGTCGGGTTCATAAGGCGCGTGTATATATTCCCGCCTTCGGTCAGAGCAAATCTGCCGGCAGCCTGGGCGGAGTCGCGGAAAACGTATGAAGTGGTCGCGTATATCGGTACCGCTCTTGCATCGGTCGTCGGATCCGGAGTCTCCTGTCCCACGTGCAGCTGCAGAGTTTCAAATTTATAGTTATTATCCGGCATATATATAGTCCCTTTCGTTTAAATGTGTTTTAATATGTATAATTCATTATAGTTTTATATACATCGACACATTCGACCGAAACGAAAGTTCGCTCTCACCATGAGCTCAAAGATATTATTCATCAATAATTACCTACCATTCTTGTAGTTTAATAGGATATTAGCACAGCTTACCATTTATGTCAATGGGTAAAAATCTTTCGGTTACATTTTTTATCAGAACCGGATGAATACTTATGCCCCGGAACGAACTCTATTCGAAAGCACACATTTGTCATACGCCCGGACACAGATCCGGGATGCACGATGCGAGCGGCTGACATTGTCACCTTTTCCGTGCGGTTACCTGAGCGGCGCTTCCCCGGAGAATAATACAAAGAGCCTCGGAGCGCCGTTAATGCTCCGGGTTTTTTTAGCAGATTGCACCATAGAAGACAAAAAACGACCGGCGAAAATATTTAAATCTTCTGTTGATTTTAGCAAATATTAAGAGTAGAGTACCGCACATAGAAGGGGTGTGAAACTGTGGCAGGATTTGCTGCGGGACTGACTTCGGGCGTTGTCCAGTTCTGGCTTCTTTCAAAATTTACTCGGCTGGTGACCGGCGGCGGCATAACGCCGCGGGCCGTATTGCTGGGACTTACGCAGCTGATGCTGCCGCTTTTCGTACTGCTTGCCGTCGCTTTTTTGCGGAAACAGGACCTGCTGTATGCGGGCGTCGGTATATCCGTCGCGCTGATAGCGGGTTCACTCCTTAAATATATACTTGTCCGGCGGAAATCTAAGGGCGGTGAAAATCAAAATGATTGACTGGATACTGCTGTGCACCTCTGTGGCTATCATGGCTGCGGGATTTTTCTGGCGCAGGAGCGCCGTAAAGAAACTCCTGCTTGAACCCAAACCCGACAAGCGAAAAAAGCGGCCGAAAACGCTTGCCACAGTGGTCACGATCATCGGGGTCTATCTGTTTCTTACGCGCGTACTGAACCTGATTTTCGGGCCTCCCGAAAAAGAGGAGCTTAAAGTCAGTCTATTTGCCGAGCGTGTTGAGTTCCTCGGCCTGAATCTCAGCACGACTATAATCTCTACTTGGATAGCAATGGCGGTTATCCTCATAGCCGCGATCATTCTTCGGCTCACTGTCGTCAGGAAGATGAAAGAACGTCCCGGCGCAGTTCAGAACGCCCTGGAGGCAGCCGTAGAGGCGGTGTCGGACTACATCAACAGCAAGGTGCACGGAATGAGCGAGGGCTTTTCGTCCTACATTTTTACTGTCGCCGTATTTCTGGTCACTTGCGCCGTACTCGAGATGTTCGGACTGAAAACGCCCGCCGCCGACATCACCATGACGTTTTCTCTGGCTTTCATCACATTCGTGCTTATAAACTGCTACGGCATCGCGAGAAAAGGACTCAAGGGCAGACTGAAGTCGCTTGCCTCCCCTTCCCCCGCGGTATTGCCCATACGAATAATCACGGACATCGCGCTGCCCGTATCGATGTCCGCCCGTTTATTCGGGAATATGCTTGGCGGAATGATAGTTATGGATCTGATATACGATACTCTCGGAAACAACGCCGTCGGTATACCCGGCGTTTTGGGCCTGTACTTCAACGTTTTTCACCCGCTTATACAGGCTTTTATATTCGTTACGCTGACACTTACATTCATTAACGAAGCGACGGAATAGGAGGATAATATGAGTTATGCAATCGGAGTAGCGCTGTGCCTGCTGCCGTGCGTTGCGGCAGGCCTGTCGATGGGTTTGGCAACGGGAAAGGCAGTTGACGCAGTATCACGCCAGCCGGAGGCCGCGGGCAAGATAAATTCAATTTTGCTTCTCGGTCTGGCTCTTACGGAATCGGCGGCAATTTACGGCCTTGTCATCGCACTGATAATGATATTCACAAGATAGCCCGAAAGGAGGCGGCACACGTGGAGTTTTATCCTCTGGATATACTCATTTACGTCATCAACATCGCGGTACTTTATATCCTGTTGAGACTGATCCTGTATAAGCCGGTCGCCCGCTTCCTGTCTGCCCGCGCTGAGAGGATCGGCGATCAGATCGCGAAAGCCGACGAGAAACTGCTCGAGGCAGAGCGGATCAATCAGGAGTATCGCGCCAAGCTTGACCAGGCTGTCGAGGAAGGCCACGCCGCAGTCCGGGCCGAAAAGACAAGAGCTGCGCAGGAAGCACAGGCGATTATTGCCGAAGCAAAAACAGAGTCGCAGAGATTACTGGATGAAGCGCATGACAGGATAAAGAAAGAAAAAGAGCGCGCCCTGGAACAGATGCAATACGAGGTAGCTCAGATCTCGGTCGACATCGCGTCGCGCATCCTGAAGAGAGAAGTTTCGGTGGCGGACAACATGAGGCTGACGGAAGAGTTCTTTCGCGAACTGAGGACAAAATGAAAAGATCGCTTTTGTTAGTCGCGCCATCCTTTGACGAGCGCTCGATCAGCCTTGTCCGCGACGAGTTTGAAGCGCTCACAGGCAGCGCGCCGGATTTTGACGTTATAAAGGATGAAAAACTGGTCGGAGGCTTTATCGCGATAGTTGAGGGTAAAGTGTACGACGCAAGTTTCTCGTCGCGCCTGAGCGCGATCCGGCGGCGGATGACCGAATAGGAGTGAGAAAATGCTTGATCATGAGTTTTCGTCTGTCGGCGGTCTGCTGAAAACGAAACTTTCTGATTTTGACCCGGGTGCGCACGTATACGATTACGGGATTGTCAACAGCTGCAGCGATACGATCATCCGTATCAACGGCCTGGCAAGCTGCAAATACGGCGAACTGCTTGAGTTTGAAAACGGCGCTGTAGGGCTCACCATGGACCTTTACCTGGGGGGTGTCGGCGCGGCGCTGCTCAGCGGGACCGTGCAAACGTCAAGCATCGTGCGCTCCACGGGCCGTGTCGCTGAGGTACCCGTCGGCGAGGATCTTCTCGGGCGCGTGGTCGATCCTCTCGGGCATCCTCTTGACGGCAAAGGTGAGATCCTCGCGAGGCTCACCCGCCCCGTCGAATCCGCGGCGCCCGCCATAATGGACAGGTCTCCCGTCAACACGGCTCTTGAGACCGGCATTCTGGCGATCGACAGCATGATCCCTATTGGCAGGGGGCAGCGGGAGCTTATAATCGGTGACAGGCAGACGGGTAAGACGTCTATCGCGCTTGCCGCCATAAACAACCAGAAGGACCGCGGAGTCTTCTGTGTCTATTGCGCTATCGGCCAGAAAGCGTCGACAGTCTCCGGCCTGGTGCACTCGCTGCAAAAAACCGGCGCGATGGACAACACTGTCGTCGTGGCTTCCTTCAGCAGCGATACGCCCGGAATGCAGTACATCGCTCCGTACGCCGCCTGCGCCATTGCAGAGGAATTCATGTACAACGGCAAGGACGTGCTCGTCGTCTATGACGACCTTTCAAAGCACGCCGTTGCTTACAGAGCGATGTCTTTGCTGCTTCGCCGTCCCTCCGGCCGCGAGGCCTACCCCGGCGACGTCTTTTATCTGCACAGCCGGCTTCTCGAACGTGCTGCAAAGCTAAGCCGTGAAAAAGGCGGAGGTTCAATGACCGCTCTTCCTATAGTGGAAACGATGGCGGGAGATATATCGGCATATATACCCACAAACATCATTTCGATCACGGACGGCCAGATATATCTCGAGACCGAGCTTTTCAATGCGGGCATACGCCCCGCAGTAAACGTGGGTCTTTCCGTGTCGCGCGTGGGCCGGGCCGCCCAGAGCAGGGCGATGCGCGAAGTGTCCGCCAGTCTGCGGCTCGAGGTCGCCCAGTACCGCGAGATGGCGGTATTTGCCCAGTTCGGTGCAGACATAGACGCGTCGACCGCCGAGCTTCTGCGAAACGGCGAGAAACTGATCGAGATCTTAAAACAGAAGCAGGATCAGCTTTTCTCACTGTCGGAACAGGTCGCGCTTCTCTTCGCCATGGAGAGCGGGGTGTTCAAAGGCTGCGATAAGAGCGGGATCGACGCAGCCCGCACGGCGCTGCTCGATTTTCTTCACAAAAACGCCCCTTCCGTCATGAACGGCATCGACGCGACCGGAACGTTGACGGAAGACGACAAAGCGGATCTGCTGCATCTGTTCGAGCAGTATGAGGGAGGAGGCAAAGAAAGTGCCGAGTCCGATTGAAATCCGCCACCACATAGCCGCGATCGAACAGACGAAAAAGATCACCGGGGCGATGGAGATGGTATCGTCCACGCGGATGACGCGCGTGATGAGCCACATAGTGCAGAACAGGCATTATTTCGACAGCGTCCAGCAGACGATGAAAGAAATACTTGAGACGTCAGGGAACATTTCGCACCCTTATCTGCGCGATATACCGGAAAACGGCCACTGCACGTATATCGTCATCTCCGGCGACAAGGGCCTTTGCGGAGCCCATAACCACAACGTCCTTCAGTTTGCCCACAGCATAATCACAAGCAAGGAGAAATTCTCAATAATAACGATCGGCAACACCGCGGAGGATTTCTTCAAGAGTATAGGCATCATACCGGACATCACGCTGCTCAGCATCGCACAGGACCCGGCGCTCTCAAGAGCGCGCTCGCTCGTTCGCGATATCATGAATATATTCGACAGCGGCGAGACAGATGAGGTCTGCGTGATCTACACCTCGTTTTACGGAGACACGAAGAATAAGCCGGTCATGCGCCGACTTCTGCCGATCCTGCTCAGCGACTATATCCAGATATCCGGCACCGAGAAGCTTTCGGAGATAATCTATCACCCTTCCCCTCAGGAGGTGTTTGACCTTCTGGTCCCTCAGTATATCCTTGGTATTCTTTTCGGCGTGATGGTCCAGGCCTATGCAAGCGTGAATTATGCCCGCACGAACGCCATGCACAATTCGACTACAAACGCGCAGGAGATGCTCAAGGCCCTGCGTACGGAGTACAACATGGCCCGTCAGAGCGCCATAACAAACGAGATATCGGAGATCACCGGCGCGGCGGAGATCCTCAGAAAGGAGGGTGACGGATAATGGGCGAAAGCAGCAGCGGAGTTCTTATCAAGATCAGCGGCTCGGTCCTGGACGTGCGCTTTTCCGACACCGCAAAAGAGCCGCAGATCAACGACCTGCTCGTCACGGAAGACGACCGGTATATGGAGGTCGCAGCCAACCTTTCTCCCGGCATCGTCCGCTGCGTCGCGCTGGACGCCACGGACGGCCTGTACTGCGGAGCCGCGGTAAGAAATACCGGGCACGGCATAAGGGTACCCGTCGGCAAAGGCATTCTGGGGCGCGTCGTGGACGTGCTCGGGCGCCCGATAGACAACGGCCCGCCCCCCCAAGCCGACGAATACTGGGATATTCACCGCAAACCGCCGGCTTTTACTGAACTGACACCGGTGACGGAATTCTTTGAGACCGGCATCAAAGTTATTGACCTGATAACCCCCTACTCAAAAGGCGGAAAGATCGGACTGTTCGGCGGCGCCGGCGTCGGCAAGACCGTCCTCATCATGGAGCTCATATATAATATCGCCAATATGCACGGAGGTTTTTCCGTTTTCGCGGGAGTCGGCGAGCGCAGCCGGGAGGGCAACGAGCTTCTGCACGACATGATGGCCTCGGGCGCGATCTCCAAAACGGCGCTCGCTTTCGGCCAGATGAACGAACCGCCCGGATCGCGCATGCGTGTCGGACTTACGGGGCTCACAATGGCCGAGTATTTCCGCGACGTGATGAACCGGGACGTCCTGTTTTTCATCGACAATATATACAGATACGTACAGGCCGGCAACGAGGTCTCAGCCCTGCTCGGACGTATGCCCTCCGCCGTCGGTTATCAGCCCACGCTGGCCGGCGAACTGGGGAGCCTTGAAGAGCGGATCGTATCCACAAAGAACGGCTCCATCACTTCGGTCCAGGCAATATACGTCCCGGCCGACGACCTGACAGACCCCGCCCCAGCAACGATCTTCTCGCATCTTGACGCGACGACCGTCCTCTCCCGTTCGGTCGCCGAGATGGGAATCTACCCAGCCGT
>JAAYAR010000116.1 GCA_012719235.1 Clostridiales bacterium | reverse complement strand
CGTGCTCCGGGGGATCTGTCTTATGCGGATAACGCTGCTCAGATCACGCCGATATCATAGGCGGCGACAAACGCCGTATGGGTGGCGTGCATGACGTTCTTCGGCCTGATGCAGTCGCCCACGGGATAAAACTCGGGGGCGCAGTCGTACAGGGCGATCGCCTCGTCGGCGAGCGGCGCCTGGCCGGTCGCGTAGACCACGGTGTCCGCGGCGAACACCACGTCGCCGTCGGGGCCGACTGCGTACACGGCCTTATCCGTGACCTTCGTCACCTTCGTGGACAGGCGGATATCTATGTTCAGTTCCTTGACCTGCGTCATCATCGCGACGGTGTGCAGGCTCTCGTCGGTGGTGAGCTTGTCCTGGAGCTCGACGACGGTCACCTTGCGGCCGAGCTTGGTCATATAGATCGAGTACTCGACACCGGCGAGGCCGCCGCCGATAACGACGATATTGTCTCCGGCCTTATCCGGGTTGGCGTAGGCGACCTCGGCGCTCATGACGTTCGGGCCGTCGATACCTTCGATGGCGGGTTTGATCGGGCGGGAGCCCAAAGCGGCGACGATGACGTCCACGTTGAGGGACTTGGCATATTCGGGGGTCACCTCGGTGTTAAGACGGACGTCGATCGCGGAGCGGGAGATGAGCTTCGCCTGCTGAGCCATATAGGCCGCGAGGTGCTTCTTGAACGGCACGTTCTCCTCGCACAGGAGGACGCCGCCGAGCCTGTCGGTCTTTTCGCACAGGATGACCTCGTGGCCGCGCTGAGCCGCGGTGAGAGCCGCCTGCATGCCGGCGATGCCGCCGCCCGCGACGAGTACTTTCTTCTTGAAGCGCACCGGGGGCGCCATCAGGACCTCGCGTTCGCGGCTCGTAACCGGATTGATGGAGCAGTAGTGCAGGCCGAGCTTCGTGCCCGTGCGGTAGCACTGCATGCAGCGGATGCACTGCAGGATCTCGTCCTCACGGCCCGTGCGCGCCTTGGTTATCAGGTTCGGGTCGGCGAGGGACTGCCTGGCCACCTCGATGATGTCGGCGTTGCCGGACGCGAGCGTCTCCTCCATGTGTGCGGGGTCGGAGAAGGAGCCGACGGTCGCCACGAAGGAAGACTTCACGTGCTTCTTGATCTCGGCGGCGTATTTCGCGTTGACGCCGTCCTCGAGGAACATGCTCGGGTGCGATATGCAGACTGACGCGACAGTCTCGTGGGTGCCTGCGGAAACGTGGATTATGTCAACCTTGCCGTCGAGCATCTGGGCGAATCCCACACCCTCGTCGATGTCGTAGCCGTTGTCGTCGGCCATCGCCCATTCGGAACCGCTCATACGGAACTCGATGGGGAAGTTGGGGCCGACGGCGCGGCGGACAGACTCAACGACGGCCAGAGGCATGCGCATGCGGTTTTCGAGGCTGCCGCCCCATTTGTCGGTGCGCTGGTTCAGACGGGTCGACATGAACTGGTGCACGAGCCAGCCGTGGCCGCCGTGGATGGTGACCATGCCGAAGCCGAGGTTCTTGACGAAGGCCGCGGCCTTGCCGAAAGCATCGATTATCTCGAGGATGATCTCCTCGGGCATCTCGACAACCTCCGAGAGTCCGCCGTGATAGGAGTTGGGCTTGGTCACGCGTGAGGGGCCGTAGAGCGGGCCTTTGAGAGTCGAAACGCGGCTGTACATGCCGGCGTGGTTGAGCTCCATAGAGGCTATGCAGCCGTGGCGGGTTACGGACGCGGCGAGCGTGGCTAGACCGGGGGCCGAATTCGGGTCGTCCAGAGGAGGCACGCGTCCTTTTCCTCCGGTAGCCCTGTGTACCATACCGTCGCCGACGCAGATGGAGGCCATACCGCCGCGGGCTTTCGCCTCAAAATAGGCGGTGGCGTCCGCATTGACATACCCTTCGGGGCCGACGTTGTAATAACCCTGCGGAGCGGAGAATAAGCGGTTTTTGAATACCACACCTCTCACTTTCAGCGGCTCGCAAAGATGCGGGTATTTCATGTCGCACATGTTATGTAAACTCCTTCCAAAATAAAATACTTATTTCTTACTGACGCGCCCCGACGGCGCGCCGCGAAAGGGCAACGAGAGAATTATATAGTATAATCTGGTTTTACACAAGACTCTGATTTCGTCCGAAAGGGGAGAGGATCGGCACATCCGGCCAAATAAGATGTCAATCCCTCAACACCACCTCATCCGCCTCGCTGCGGTCAAGCACCTTCTCCTCCGGGAGAAGGCTCGTGCGGGTGCCCGGATATTCGCAGGTCGTCCGTACCACGTCGCCGTGCAGAAAAAACGGCTCATTTTATGAATTTGGGTATTGCATACTGTGAATATTTGTGATACGATTCTAACGAACGTTAGATATGGAGCTGTAATTATGGAAGACAACAATCTGCGGGTCAGGATCAAGAAAGCGGCGATCGAGCATTTCAACAACTACGGGTATCACGGGACCACCATCCGGAACATCGCTCGTGAAGTGGGCTGCTCACTGCCGATGATCTACTACTATTACAAGAGCAAGAAAGAACTGTTCAACGAGATCATCACAAACGATTATCTCGCGCTGCTGGTAAGGCTGGGCAAGAAGATAAAAAAGACCGACGCCATCGGGTTCTACACCGAGCTTGTCAACAACCTTAACGACTTATCCGATCCTGACAGGCATCTGTACCGTCTGGGCATCAAGGTCTATATGTCCTTTGACGGCGATGAGGAGCATATTGAGGCCATGGAGAGATACGAGGAGTCCGTGTACCCCCGCCACGCGGAGATACTCAGGCCACACCTGCGGGATCCGGAAAACTGCGAGGTCATAGTCCGTACACTTATACATCTTCTGGACACACTGATAGTCGAGATCGTCGTAAAAGGCAGAACAATCGCGAGGGAGGATATAGAGGATGAGATCTCGCTCATTCTGTGCGATCACCTGAAACCCGGCGCCCGTTAGACAAAAAGATAATCGGGTATCTTTATGCGCGGTATCTAACGTACGTTCGATATAGGAGAGAAACAGGATCATCAGGATCATTCGGGGAGGTATTTTTATGGAAAGAACACTGAAGCGCAGCCGGGCGCTGCTCGGAACAGTCACTTTCATATCACTGCTTATCGTGCAGATCCTGCTGGGGAAAGCGGGTACCCTGATCTCGGGGGCCATCCCCTATCTGTCGATAGACCCTTACGACAGCTTTGCCGCGATCTCGATACACCACGCGGTCATGCTGATAATTGCGCTTGCGCTTATTGCGGTGCTCGGCAAACTTCCGGATCTCGACTTCTGTTTTCAACTGGGGGACAGGAAAAAGGGGATAAGATTCGTCGCAGTGTACGCAGCCGCTTTCGCGGTGATCTCGGCGGCGCAGCATGCTTTTATGGCCCTTAACGGCCGGCTCCCCGTGTACGCGTTCCCTCTGGACGCGAGGAACGTCGCCGGGACGCTGGGGTTCCAGCTGCTCCTGAGCGGACCTGCGGAAGAGGTAGTCTTCCGGGCGCTGCCGGTGGTCCTGCTGACCCGCTCGTTCGGGCAAAGCGTCAGGATAAAAGGCAGCGTTACACTGGAAGTGATCCTCGCGTCGCTGCTGTTCGCGTTTGCGCATGTCAGCTGGTCACTGTCACCGCTGCGTTTTAAGGCGGATATTTTTCAGGTGATCTATGCGTTTGTGCTGGGCACGATACAGGGCATAGCATATCAGAGAACAAGAAGCATACTGTATCCGATGCTGATGCACAGCATAAGCAACGTTTTCATGGTCGGCGGCGGTTATTTGTTCGCCGCGCTGCTCCCCTGAACGGGGGCAAAAAATCCAAAGATCGCGATCGGAGATGATAGAGGATGTTGAACAATTCGGGCCGGTTTGAGAAGCGCGACGGGACGATCTATGACAATGTTCATGAATTCTGCCGGTGTGAAAAAGTGAATGAGGAGCAGTTCAGAGTATCTCTGAAAAAGACGTCGCGCGGCAGGGAGCGTTCGCGGGCTCGTACGAAGAAACTGATCGTTATCGCGATGCTCAGCGCGATTGCCTATCTCGTCATGGTATTCGGGCGGATCCCGATCGTATTGTTTTTGAAGTATGACCCGAAGGACGCAATTATCACGGTCGGCGGCCTCCTGTTCGGCCCGATGACCGCGTTTGCGATGTCAGCGCTGGTCTCTTTTATTGAGATGCTGACCGTGAGCACGACAGGCTTTATCGGGCTTCTGATGAACGTTGTTTCAAGCTGCTCGTTTGCCTGTACTGCCGCGTTGATTTACAAAAAGAAACACACCTTTAAAGGTGCGGTCCTCGGGCTGATATCAGGATGGCTCGCCATGGCGGCCATTATGCTCCTGTGGAACTACCTGATCGCACCGATCTACATGGGATACCCCAGAGAAGCGGTCGCCGGGCTTTTATTACCGGTGTTTCTGCCCTTTAATTTGCTTAAAGGCGGCCTCAACGGCGCCGTCGTTATGTTGATCTACAAACCGATATCAAAAGCGCTGCGCAGCGCGAAATTGATGCCGCGGCCCGGGGAGACGGGTGGAAACAGGAACAAAACCGCTGCCGGGAACGTCTTTTTTTACGTTACTTAAAAAGTCATGGACCTGAAGCTGCAATATCCCCGGAGCACATTAAAACGGAGGGTGAAGTGTATGAGGTTCGGAAGATCCGTAAACGTATTGGTCCTGTGTATCTCCGCTCTGGCGCTCATCGCGACAGTCTGCGGTATATTT
>JAAYAR010000115.1 GCA_012719235.1 Clostridiales bacterium | reverse complement strand
TGCAGGATACGCTCTTCGCCATCGAAGTTCTTGTCCAGAGCGTCGATGAGCTCCGCCATCGTGATCTTCTTATCGTCAAAGACCACCTTCTTCAGTGCGGCGAGGGAATCGCCGACGTTGACCGTGCCGGTCACCCACAGGCCGACGCTGGAATAGGGATTCGTACCGCCGTCAACGACGTCGAGCCCGCGCTCCATGCAGCCGTCAAACAGTGAAGACATTATGGGAGACGGGTACTGCGTGGCCCAGAGCTGCTGATAGTAGCTGATGCCGATGAGGCACTTGGGCACCACGGCGGCGACCTGCGTCTTATAAGCTTCCCAGACCTCCTCATAGGATTTGAAGCCTCGGGGATCGCCCGTTTCGGCGCCGATCTTCTTGCCGTTCTTGCGAGCCACGCCGTTATTCAGCGCGAGCTCCAGCATCATGGGCAGATTTTGCGCGTCGGTGCCTGGGTCATGGCTCTTGCCTGGGATAGTATGGATGAAGCAGCCGGTGCCGGCATATTCCCGGGCCATTTCATAGGTCCTGCCCAGATTCATCTGCTGCTTGAATACCGTTTCATCGCACAGGAATTTGATCTTGCCGCGGACGGAGGTCGCAAGCCGGCACGCTCTGTACAGGAACGCATCGGAGACGGAGTGATGCACGCGGACCACTATGTCCTCCATCATGCATACGCTGTCCTCCGCTTCAAGGAACAGGATCGACAGTTCTTCCGCATCCTGCGTGCCGTCGCGGGATACGCCGCCGATGGTAACGCCGGACAGAGTTCCCGCGGAACCTTTGCCCGCGGTCAGGGGGAAGGGATTTACCAGCTCGTTCAGTTTCAGGTAGAACAGAGATATCAGCTCTCTTGCCCTGTCTTTTGTCAGCTCGCCGTTGTCGATATCCCTGCGGAAATACGGGTACAGGTACTGGTCCATCCGTCCGAAGCCGACGCCGGGGCCCCAGCCTTCCTGCATCACAGCCATATAGGTGATCCAAACCGACTGCAGGGCCTCATAGAATGTGTCCGCGGGATTTGCGGGGACCTTGCTGCATATGTAAGCGATCTTTTCCAGCTCGGCCCTGCGTTCGGGATCGGCCTCCGACTCCGCCTGTCGGGCCGCTTCCTCGGACAGGTGCCGCGCCCAGACGGTCACGGCCGGCAGGCTGATCTTCATGGCCTTGAGGAAGGTGATGGCCTGCATGTTCTCCAGCTTCAGGGGGTCAAGCTCTTTCAGTCTATCATCCACGTCGGCAATAATGCCGTTTATGCCCTTGCGCAACACCCGCTCGAAATCGGGTATGCAGTGCGCGAAGTAATACCCGGCGCTGGGGTTACCGCTGCTCTGCATCCATGCAAGCCCGTCCAGTTCCTTATACTCATCGGGAACGACAGCGAGCCACCTGTCGCGCAGGGATCTGCCGTCCCAGTACTTCAGGATCTCCTGGAACTCGATCTTCTCCGGGTCGGTGAGGGCGCTGTCCACATCATCCGGATCACCCGGGGGACCGAACATGATCTCCATGTACCATTTCCATGCGACCTCCGGCAGGATGGGCGCGGCAACGCGTTTGGATGTGGGGTTACCGACAAGCAGTTCGCCGTCGTAGATGATGGCCGATCTCTCCGAAAGGACCTTTTCAATGGCCTTTGCTCTTCTGAGCGCGGGGGGCAGGCCCTCGGTAGTCTTATACGACTCAGTATAGAGTCTCGCGCGCTCGATGCAGAGCCTCGGAGTTATCCGGATATCATTTTTGATTTTGTTAATACGCTCTTCAGCTGTCATATAATTCCTCCTTTTGGTTCCCGAACAGAGTCCGGAGCAGGCGGGCGGGCCCCGGTCCGCCGCAGGTACGGGTGGTTTACCTTATCAATAATTGTGGTAGGAGGGCATTAAGTCTGCGTACTCGGCAACGAGCGCGTCCCGGTTTGCGGGCAGGTCTATCTTTGCACAGGCCGGACCTCCGTGCTCTCCGCCGCCCGCCAGTGTGATACAGGTGGCGCCTTGGGTATACCCCGCAACGACGATGAACATGTGGTCTGTCGTCCAGAAC
>JAAYAR010000114.1 GCA_012719235.1 Clostridiales bacterium | reverse complement strand
TATCCGCCGCTATATTCCTCCGCAATAATACCGTATGTATACCGCCCGCGCGGCGGACCGCATCAATAAAATGACATAATGTGACAGTATCTGCCGCCTCCCCGGCGCGGCATCCCCTCCGCGGGCTATTTTCGGTCGAAATGTGTGAAAAAAATCCTCTGCGGGGCTTGAAAGCTGAGCGGTAATGATACAAAATGTACTTGCGGGACAACGAAGATCGTTCCAATGTAAGCGGAGGTGCCGTCGTGAGGAAAAACTCCCGCGGGAGCGAGGTGCGCCGGTGACAAAGCGCGAACTGATAGACCACTGCCTCGGCCTGCCCGATTCGTACGAGGATTATCCCTTTGACGACCCCGGCGCTCCGGACGCCTGGGCCGCTTTGCGCCACCTCTCGAACAGGAAGTGCTTCGCGTTCATATACGAGCGGGACGGCCTGCGCGTGAATCTCAAATGCGAGCCCCCGCGGGCCGACTTCCTGCGCGGGGCATACGCCGGGGTGAGACCTGCCTTCCACATGAACAAGGAGCACTGGATAACGGTGATCGTGGATTCGGACGTCCCCCGGAGCGAGCTTTTTGACATGATCGAGCGCAGCCACCGCCTGACCGGGCCGAAGCGCTGAGAGAGCGCACGGCCGCCGCGGACAGTAAAACGCCCCAGGTTCCGGCGGGAGCCGGTGCACCGGGGGCGTATGGAGCATGATCGCGCCGGGGCGGGGCAAACGGCTTTTATCTGACGGCCGGCGCCTCAAAAACCCGCTGCATCTCATGCCCCGGCGGCACAAAACTAATGAGCCTTCTTTTTAAACGCGTTGACGATAAGGAGCACGATTACGGCGCCGATCGTTGCCACGAACAGGCTCCAGAGGTTAAACCCGGTAATTCCGCGGCCTCCGATGAGGTTCATCGTGATACCGCCCAGTATTCCGCCCGCCACGCCGGCCAGGATATTCTTTCCCGCGCCCATCTTCCTGTTGTTGCCCGTTATCATGCTCGCGATCCAGCCGGCTATCGCGCCTATGATCACCCAGCCAATAATGCCCGTTTTTATCACCTCCGTGCATCAGTATTTGAAAAACCGGGGCAAATTATGCTGAAATCCGCAGCCGCTTTTGCGCGGCTCCGCGGGAGCGCTCCGGCAGAGGGTTCAGGATATGATAGTGCCCCTTAAGAAAGAATTCGCATTGATAATCTCCGGTTGGAAGTATGAAGGCAATTACGCCGTGTACAGCTTTGAAAGAAACGAAGACACCCTGCTCGAACTCCTGAGCGGCAATTATTACGCGTGCCTTAAAGGCATCAAGCTGATCGGCTATTACTGTTTCGGAAGCTCGGCGCGCATCCCCACGCTGCAAAAATGGGTCTACGACTCCGACGCGCTGGATATCGGGCTGGGCATGGCGCCTTCTCTGTGCGGCCGCGGTCTGGGATACGATTTTCTGCGCAAAGGTATGGAATTTGCCGCGCATAACTTCAAACCGGCGAGGCTCCGTCTAACGGTCGCCGAGTTTAACGAGCGCGCGGCGCGCGTGTACGAGAGGGCAGGTTTCCGTTTTTTCGCGTCCGTCAAGCACCTGACAAGCGGGATGCCTTTCAACGTAATGGTCTGTGATCTCAAAGACCGGGAAAAAGGAGATGCTTAAATGGTCGAACTGGGGCCCCGCGATGCCGGGCTCGTCGCAGGGCTGTTCAGCGGGCACGGCGACGCGCTGACAGCGTCATATCTGCAGGGCCACATGGGCTCGGCCTGGGCCGACAGTATCCCATGCCCCTCTTCCGCCCGGATTATTGTCGGAGATTTCTGCTCTTTTGCCGGCGAGCCCCTCGAGCGGCTCGTATATGACATACCGCCCGGGTCTTCAAGCCTTCTGATGGTGCCGCCGGACGCGGGCTGGTCGCGGCTTATCGAGCGGCTGCACGGGGGCAGGTGCGAAAAGATCACACGTTACGCCGTAAAGAAAGGTCCGGGCGCTTTTGACCGCCGGACCCTCGAATCATATATAGAGAAGCTTCCGCCCGAATTCCGCCTGAGCATGATCGGCGAGGACTTATATAACATGTCGAAAGAGGATGACTGGTCTCGGGATCTGTGCTCGCTGTACCCCTCTTTCGAGTCGTACGCGGAACACGGCCTCGGCGTCATGGCCCTGCTGGGCGACACGCCGGTCAGCGGCGCGTCCTCGTACGCGTACTACGACGGGGGCATTGAGATCGAGATCGACACCCGGAGCGATTTCAGAAGGAGAGGATGCGCTCTCGCCTGCGCTTCGAAGCTGATACTCGAATGCCTTGAAAGAGGGCTCGACCCCTGCTGGGACGCCCACGACCTGCGCTCGCTGGCTCTTGCCGAAAAGCTCGGTTACCGCCTGGAACGGGAGTACGTTACGTACGTCGTCAATAGGGGCGCAGCCTGAGCGCGTCAGAGAACAAGTGTTCTTTGAATCGCCGACGCGCTCTGCCGCTCTATAACAGCTCGAACTCGTTCTTATGATAGCGCAGCAGGCCGTCGTCCCTGAGCTTCGACAGCTCCGCCGACATCGCGCTCCTGTCGACGCAGAGGTAGTCTGCCAGCTCCTGGCGGTTGAACGGGATCCTGAACCGGCCGCCGCCCGCGCGGAGCCCCTCGGACGCGAGGTAGCTGAGCAGTTTTTCGCGGGTCGTGCGTTTCGAGGTGAACTCTATCTTTTTCGTCAGTTCAATATTCTTTTTCGCCACTATACCGAGCATATTCTTAATGAGCCTGCTGTGAAAACCGCACGCGTTCGAGCAGGGGGCGGCAAACCTGTTCGAACTGAAAAACAACAGCTCGCAGTCCGACGCTGCGACGACGCTCACAGGCAGAGATTCTATCGCCGCGAAGGCGAAAGCCTCGCCGAACAGGCTGCCCTCTCCGGGATTGCCTAGGATGGTCCTGTTCCCGTAGTAATCATCCTGGACTATCTGCAGCTGTCCCGACAGAACGATACCGAAACGTTCGGGTTTCTCCCCGCTCAGAAAGACCGTCTCCCCTTTTTTATAGCTCGCGGAGACAGCGCCGAGACATGACAGCAGCGCGGACAGCTCCGAGTCGCCGATATCCCTGAACAGTTCGACTTTTGTAAGTAGACCCAGTTTTTTCTCCATTTTTTCCTCGATTCGTTGTAATTACAACAGACATATCGCCCTAATGATAGTAAGCTTAACGCGAAAAGTCAACCAAAACAACGTGAAAGATGGTGAAATCAATGGTCAGAAGGATTATAAGGATAGACGAGGACAAGTGCACGGGCTGCGGACTCTGCGCTCATGCCTGCCATGAAGGCGCAATAGGGATGGTCGACGGGAAAGCGGTGCTGCTCCGCGACGATTACTGCGACGGGCTCGGCGATTGCCTGCCCGCATGCCCGACCGGCGCAATAAGCTTTGAAGTGAGGGAGGCCGCCGAATACAACGAGGCTGCAGTACTTGCAAATAAGGAAGCCGCGGCCGGAAAACAGGAGAAGCTGCCCTGCGGCTGCCCCGGCACCCACTCGAAGGTCATAAACCGCGAGCAGACATGCGAGTCGTCCCGCGCCCCGAAGAGCCAAAGTGAGAGCCGGCTGTCTCAGTGGCCCGTACAGATAAAGCTGGTCCCCGTCAACGCTCCGTATTTCAAGGACGCGAACCTGCTTATCGCAGCCGACTGCACGGCTTACGCGTACGGCGATTTCCACGACCGCTTTATCAAAAACCGCGTCACGCTCATAGGCTGCCCGAAACTCGACGAGGGCGACTACACGGAAAAGCTGACCCGGATCATAAAAAACAACGATATAAAGAGCGTCACGATCGTGCGCATGGAGGTCCCGTGCTGCGGCGGCCTCGAGAATGCCGCAAAAAAAGCGCTGCAGAGCAGCGGGAAATTCATCCCCTGGAACGTGGTCACCGTTACCACCGACGGAAGAATACTGGAGTGAAGGAGGGCTCAGACAATGGTTGAACAGGTGTATCGATTCTCAACGACCGACGAGAGAGCCGTCGAGAAGGTCCTGCTCGACGAGAACGTGAACTATCTCCATATGGTGTTTCCCAGGGGGGAGGGTCTGCCGGAGCACTACTCAAACGCGAACCTGTACATGACGGTGCTCAGAGGGACGCTCTCGATCGGCCT
>JAAYAR010000113.1 GCA_012719235.1 Clostridiales bacterium | reverse complement strand
CTGCGGTTCGATATGCCCTGCGGCCAGGACAAAGAAAAGGAGCAGGCAGGCGGCTGCGGAGACCGCACACACAGGCAGCCAGACCTTGCCTGCGGCTTTTACCAATACTGTTTTCAGGTTATTGACAGCCTTGACGAATTTTTCTGCTTTTTGGTCGTTTCGCATCGCTGCGTTGTATATCGCGAACGTCTCGCAGATATATGGGGAGACCGCCGGCAGCGAAATAATATAGAACAGGGCCATATGTCTGGCGGATTTGAGCGCCATGAAATAGACGCCGAGCAGCAGGATAATATCTTTCGCTCTCACCTTCGCATACTTCAGCAATAAAGGCAGGACTGCAAGGCAGAGCATCAGCGGCTTATATTCGAAAAGCACGGTAGGCTTCCACTCGTTTATATACTTTGCAGTATCCGCAAAGCTCATGGATTTGATCGTATACATGTATATACCGAATCCGTATGGATTTATGAGAACAGCCGGCAGGAACAAGGCCATATAAATGATAAACCGCTTCAGCGTGACGTTCTGCAGCAGATAGTACGCGCCGAGCGCCAGATAAACCGGATATACCCCTCCGTGAAGATTTGTCCCGATTATGATGACAGGGATACCCCAGGCATACTTCTTTTTCTCCATTAAGATCATGAAAACTATGAAGAGGCAGAAGGAAAATATCTGCGGCCTCGGCTGGATGTGCGGCACGAGGCCCCTTGCGGATATCATGGCGATCAGCAGGGCCGCTGTCAGACTCTTGGTTTTTATATGTACCAGAGCGTAAGTCAGAAAGAAAAAAGCAAGTATCACGACCGCGACCATCAGCCGGATGGCTGTGAACCCGCCGTTTTCAGCGCCGAAGAACGCCCCAAGAGAAAATACCCCGTAAGACAGAAGGTCGTAAAGCCACTCGTGGCTCGTCCACTTGAACCCGTTTTCCATGCCGTACCATGAAAAATGATCGGAGTAAGGGATGGTTTTATTCGCGGCGATCCATTCCCCGTTTTTAATATGCCAGAAGTTGTCGGGGTCACTCATAGGGATAAACGCGGTCTGCATCACGAGCGCCAGACAAAGGCCCGTGAGCAGGAAGGTGAATGCTGTCCGTGCTCTTTTTTTATAGTTAGCAGTTAATGTCATACGTCTACCTGCCGAACGTATTATTTTGCCGCTCAAAGTGCGCTGCGGCGCTGTTGTTCCGTTTCATCTTACTATAACGCTAAATAATGTCAATACTACCCGTTCATAACACCCTGTGTCAAAAACCTGGATGGAGACACGCGGACCGCTGCGGACTACCGGCTCCGTATTAAGAATAACCGATATCGGAAAGACCGATACCGCGCAGCCTGTGCAGACGGTATCGGTCTTTCATTAAAGCATTGCAGACGCTATTAATCTTGGAAAATAATAAAGACGCCGAGCAGAGCCCAACGCTTCCCTAAATCACTTTTTCTTCATAATCCGGTGGTCGCTTGAAGACGACGATTTTTCCGTGGTTAAGCGTGGAAAATGCTGCTGAGTCGATCGATTCATAGTCGAATACTGCTCCGTCATCTTTGAATCCTACGAAATTCAGAAACTGAGGGGTTGTTATGCCTTGATCCGTTACTTCATCGATTAAGGTCAGTTCGACTTCCACCATGCTGTCGTTTGTCATCTGTATCGCTTTGCTCAGCAGATCGGACACTGGTATACGAATGGTTTTCACGGTGCGCACCCCCTTCTAGTTATTGTAAATTAAGTATACAACGGGAATGTGTACGTTTAGGTCATATTTTGTCGAAGCTGGTAAAATGTTTGGATTTATAATTACTAATTACAAAATATACGCGAAATTTGTTGACAGAGCTATTTCCACATGCGGGAATATTCATCAGCGGGACAGACTGTTCTCCGCGACCTGAGGGTAATACGGCAAAAAACCTTTACTATCCGAAACATTTTTTTCAAGCACGACGCATGACATGTTATAATAATGCACAAAGAACTGTTTGCGAAGTTCGGTATCCCACTCCCGCCACGATCGCAGATCACGGTTCCGAAGTATTTTGTAAGGAGCACCATCATGTTAAGAACAGTAACAACCGAAAACGGTATTGTTGAAGGTCTGCCCGCAGCCGACCCGCGCATCACGTCATTTAAAGGTATCCCGTTTGCCGCGCCGCCGGTCGGAGATCTCCGCTGGAGAGCGCCGCAGCCGGCGAAGAACTGGGGAAACGTTCTCCACGCATATAAGTTCAAGCCGATCTCCATGCAGCATGTCCCCGGTGAGGATCCCGAGAACATCTATACGAGGGAATGGAACGTGGACACCTCCATAGAGATGAGCGAGGACTGTCTCTATCTCAACGTATGGACTCCGGCAAAACACTCGGATGAAAAACTTCCCGTTTTTGTCTGGTTTTTCGGGGGCGGCCTGCAGGAGGGCAACACCGCCGAGATGGAATTTGACGGCGAGAGGATAGCAAGGCGCGGGATCGTAGTTGTGACGGTAAACTACAGGCTCAACGTCTTCGGATTTCTCGCACACCCGGAGATCACGGCCGAGAATCCCGAAGCCCCCGCCAACTTCGGCCATCTCGACCAGCAGTACGGTCTTAAGTGGGTAAAACGCAATATAGCCGCTTTCGGCGGCGACCCCGGGAACGTCACAATCGGCGGACAGTCCGCGGGCGGCGGCAGCGTCATGACACAGGTCACCTCTCCTCAAAACGGCGGCCTGTTCAAGAGGGCCATCGTGGACAGCGGCCTGAGCCTCACGGCGTATCCCGGCGGAATGTTCGGCTCTTCAAGGACTCTTGAGGATGTGGAGAAGGAGGGCGAGGAGTTTTTCAGACAGCTGGGTGTTTCCTCCCTGGCGGAGGCCAGAAAGCTGGACGCTTTTTATATCCGCGATAAGGCCGTGGAGTTCAAGAGATGGTGGGGGACCGTTGCCGACGGGAAATTCTGCCTGGGAAACAGCAACAAATTGTTTATGGAGAATAAGTGCCAGCCCGTGTCCATGATGTTCGGGCACACGCTGACGGAGTTCCCGAACCGACCGCCGGTCCGGTCGATCGAAGAACTTAAAGCGTTTGCCGCGAGTACATACGGTGATGACGCTGATGAGTTTCTGGCGCTCTGCAAATCGTCGATAGGCAGTTTCACCGAGATGATGTACAAAGCCACAGTCAGCCATATCGAATACTCCATAAGGCTGATAGGCAGGGCGAAAGCCGAAACGGGGGATAAGATGCCGCTATACTACTGGGTCTTCGATCCGGAGATCCCCGGCTGGGACAATCCGGGTTCCTTCCACTCCTCGGACCTGTGGTTTTTCTTTGAGACGCTGGCAAAATGCTGGCGGCCCTTTGTCGGAAAGCACTATGATCTCGCGAGGAAGATGTGCAACTACTGGGCCAACTTCATCAGGTCCGGCGATCCGAACGGACTCGACGCGGACGGCTCGGAAATGCCTCTGTGGAAACCGTTCGCGGACGCCGAACCCAACAGGATATTGTTCTGCGACACCGTTACAACTGACTGCAAAGAACCGAGCGAGATCATGAGATTCCTGCTCCGGCAATACAGGAAGTCGCAATAGAGGCCGGGAAGGCCGACAGATAAAAGGGTTGAAAGATTATGAACAGATCAAATACACCGATCGTCATCGGCAGCAAGACCGTTAAGAACCGCGTCACATTCGCGCCCGCCGTCAGGTATGATTGGTCCGACGGGTCAGGTCATGCAAATGAACGCTTTGCCCGGCATTACGAGGCCAGGGCCGCGGGAGGCGCGGGTTTGATCGTCGTTGAGGCGACCTGCGTCAGGCCTGACGGAAAGCTCGCGCCGTCGCAGCTCGGCCTCTGGGAGGACAGCCAGATACAGGGACATGCAGCTATTGCCGAAGCATGCCGCCGCCACGGCGCTGTCGTGCTCGTGCAGATCCATCACGCGGGATATAACACGCACCCCGAGTGCGCCGTACCGAAAGGACCGTCCGCCATGGAATGGCGGACCTTCAGAGGAACGGTGACGACACAGGCATTGACGATAGCCGAGATCGGGGAACTGCGCGACAGATTCGTCGACGCGGCGATCAGGGCACAAAAAGCCGGTTACGACGGTATCCAGCTGCACGGCTGCCACGGATATCTTGTAAACGATTTCGTAAGCCCGGCAGCAAACCTCCGGACTGACGCATACGGGGGGTGCACGGAAAACCGTGCCCGTTTCGGCTGCGAGATCATACGGGGTATCCGCGGCGCCTGCGGGAGCGATTTCATTATATCTGTCCGCACACCGGTCGCCGAGCCGACGATAGAGGAGGCGTGCGCTGTCGCGGACGCCTATGCAGCCGCCGGCGCGGATTATATCCAGACGTCACTGGGCATCGCATCAACACGGCCGGAGGATATCGGATATCCGGGGAACCTGCCGTACAACAGCATCGTATGGGCCGGGACCATGATCCACCGCCATATGTCCGGCGCGGTCCCCGTCTCCGTCGTCAACGGCATCAACACTCCGGAGCTTGCGAACTACATTCTGGACAACGACCTGGCGGACACGGTCGATTCGGCCCGCGCCCTTCTGGCCGACCCCAACTGGGCAAGGGCGGTCACGCAGGGAACCGGCTACGTTCCCTGCCGGGGATGCGGGAACTGTCTGTGGAGCCCGCTTCAGAAACACAATTGCCCCGCTGTCGCGGAGCGGCGCCGGACGGACCCGGACTGCATCGAGTGACCGGGCGCGCCGCGGGCGTTCCGCAACTCCGTCTAGCGGCAACGCGGAACGCCTGATTTCCGGCATATTGACATATCACGGCCTCAATGTTAGATTGCACTTAGTAATCGTTCGTTAAATGAAAGATATAAGCGCGGATCCGGGACTACGGAGGTCCCGGAGAGCCCCGTGACCGAAAAACGCAGAAAGCCCAATGCAGTCAAATAAAAGAAAAGGTCAGCTTTAAGCCTGATCATACAAATACTATACAGTGAGGTGCCGCAATGCATATACCGAAAGAGTTTCTTGAAAATCAGGCCTTCTTTTGCAGCCCGCTGGCTTTCAGCAGGCAGATCCCGGTCAACGCAAACCCGATCCTGATGGCCGACCCCAACGGCAGCTACATCCCCGAGGGCGCCGTGACGCAGGAAGACGGCACGGTTAAGGTCGCGTTCTACGCCCCGGAGGCCGAAACAGTCACGGCGTTTCATGAAGACGTCTCCGTGGACCTGGTCAAGGATGAAGCCGGCCTTTGGACGGGCATTCTTCCGTATTACGAGCCTGGCTTCAAACAACTGGGGTTCAAGGTTAACGGCGTCACAGTCCTGAACAGAATGGCCCCTGTCGGGTTCGGCAGCAACACACCGCTGAACTATGTTGAGGTGCCGGACACGGAATGCGACTTCCTGCTGCTGAAGGACGTGCCGCACGGGAGCGTGACCAGGGAATACTTTAAATCCACGTACACCGGCCGCTTCATAAGCTGCCTCGTATACACCCCTCCGGGTTATCAGCAGGATCTGTCCGTAAATTATCCCGTGCTGTATCTTCAGCACGGCGGCGGCGAGAACGAGACGAGCTGGGTGTACCAGGGTAAGATCAACTTCACTATGGACAACCTTATCGCCGAGGGCAAAGCTGTGCCTTGCATAATCGTAATGAGCAACGGCATGGTGCAGCTTGACGACGGCAAAGGCGGGACCGCAGTGCGGGCCTGGGAATTCGAGAATCTGCTGTTCCAGGATGTTATCCCGTTTATCGAGAAAACTTACAGAGTCAAGCCGGGCAAGGAGAACAGGGCTATCGCAGGGCTGTCGCTGGGTTCGCTGCAGTGCGGCAAGATCATACTGGAACACCCCGATATGTTCATTGCCGCAGGTCTTTTCACCGGTATAACGTCTCCGTTTTCCGATCCCAGCGAGCAGCACCACCTGAAGGCGCTCGACAACGCGGAATATCTGAACAAGGAGATCAAGGTGCTGTTCCGCGCGATAGGCGACAGCGAGTCCTCCTATGAGCTCATACGGAACGAGACGAAGATCCTGGAGGAAAAAGGCGTCAACAACATTGAGAAGGTCTACCCGGGAGAACATGAGTGGCGCGTGTGGCGCCGCGCCGCCTGCGACTTTCTCCAGTTGATCTTTAAATAGGCCGGATTTTACCGCGATGTCGCTTTGCATCAGCCGCTGCCGTTAAAATCTTTGTCAAAAAAAGTTCAAAGATTGTTGCATTTTTTACTCAATCAGTTATTATTGTGGGTATTGATAGATGAATCCGAGACTAGAATTATTACGTGAGGAGATTGTCAATGGAAAAACTGTTCAAGCTAAAGAAGCATGGAACAAAAGTATCGACTGAAATCATTGCAGGTCTGACAACATTTTTCGCGATGGCGTACATCCTCTTCGTCAATCCGGCTATGCTGTCTCAGACGGGAATCCCCTATGGGGCCGTATTCCTCGCAACGATTTTCGCATCCGCTGCAGGCACTCTGGTCATGGCTCTTTTCGCCAACGTGCCATACGCACAGGCTCCCGGTATGGGCCTGAACGCATTCTTTACCTATACGGTATGTTTCGCCCTCAAGTTTTCATGGCAGGAAGCTCTCGCAATGGTTTTCATCTGCGGTATCGTCAACATCCTGATCACTGTCACGAGGGTTCGCAAATCCATAATAAAAGCGATCCCGGAGAGCCTGAATAATGCTATCGGCGGCGGTATCGGAATTTTTATCGCTTACATCGGCATAAAGAACGCCGGGCTCCTCAGCTTTACCGCCGACCCGGGCACGTATTCACTCTTTGACAGCGGAACCGTGGTCGCAAACAGCAGCATTGTTCCGGCTCTGGCCACTTTCAATGCGCTCCCCGTAATTTTCGCGGTCATCTCCCTCGTCATCATGGTCGTGCTGGTTGTAAAAAAGGTGCCGGGCGCGATCTTCATCAGCATTATTGTTTCGACCATCATCGGGATCGCTCTGAAAATTGTGGACGTCAGCCAGGTCGGGATCGCTTCCAACGTCGGCAGTTCTTTCAAGGAGCTCGGCACAACGTTCGGCGCCGCGTTCGGAGCTGAGGGAATGGGCTCCCTCTTCAGCAAGGCCTCCAGAATCCCGCTGGTCCTTATGACCATATTTGCATTCAGCCTTTCGGATATCTTTGACACGATAGGCACATTCATCGGAACGGGCCGCCGTTCCGGCATCTTCAGCGAAGAGGATCAGAAGCTCCTCGAGTCCTCAAGCGGCTTCAAGTCAAAGATGGATCGCGCCCTGTTTGCAGACTCCATCGCAACCTCGATCGGCGCGCTGTTCGGCACTTCCAACACCACGACGTACGTTGAAAGCGCGGCCGGCATCGGTGCGGGCGGTCGCACGGGGCTCACTTCGCTCGTCACCACGATAATGTTCCTCCTGAGCATCTTCCTCGCCCCCGTGATCGGCATCGTCCCGGCGCAGGCGACAGCTCCCGCTCTAATCCTGGTGGGCGTCATGATGCTCGCATCCTTCGCAAAGATCAGCTGGACGGAACTTGAGGAAGCTGTCCCGGCGTTTTTCGCGGGCATATTCATGGCGTTCTGCTACAGCATCTCCTACGGTATCGCGGCAGGATTCATCTTCTTCTGCATAATCAAGTGCCTGACCGGAAAGGCAAAGGAGATCCATCCCATCGTTTGGGTCAGCACGGGGCTCTTCATACTGAACTTTGTGCTCCTCGCACTGATCTGATACGTCCTGCAAAAGACGCAATGGCCTGTCGCTCTCCGTGTTGAAAACACGATGCGGCAGGCCTTTTTCCGGTATCGGGGCGGTACAGGCAAAAAAGAGGGATCTGAGGAGATAAGGTCCCTTCCTGTTTCTCTATGCCTATGGTTATATCTGCACGAGCGAGGTGGCGAAAAAGTGTTAAGAGCGAAAATCATACTCCTGTTTATTGTAATTGCGGTATTAATGTGTTTGTCCTCATGCGGCAAAAAAAGTGAATTATTCACTGAAGATGAGCGAAACGACGCTTTAAACAAAGTCACATCTTTTTTTGAAAACAGCCCGGAACGCTTGTTTAAAGTGGCCGGACCTGTAAAGGTAGACGATAACTTCTGCCTGGCGATAGAAGTGTCGGGAAAATATGATAACGGGACTTATCCGCTGGATTCGTTTGCGATCGATCCAAAGTCAGACTCGCTCTATTATAAAACTCCTGCGGGAAACTATGAGCGCTTTTTCAACACCCCTTGGTATGCGTATTCCGTATCACCGAATAAGAAGTACTGCATCGAATCTGTTGACATCGCCGGCGGAGGCCACGGAGGCGGCGGAGACCGGTATCTGGGGGAAACAAGGATAATGGATATGAATACGGGGGAAGTGCTGTGGGAGGACAGCGGCTGCCAGAGGGAGAGATATCTGTGGTCGGATGACAGCGAATATGTCGCGCGTCAATACTCGGGAAGGATATGGACAGACATTTCGATAATCGATACCGGTACATTCGAGGTCAACGTATTGCCGCGGAGCGAAGAGATTCTTTCACACGCAAATATCGCGGCGGCGCCCGCTTCAGGCCTGTATGAGATCATAATCGACAGCTGGTTATCGGATACGGTGATAAAGATTGATTTTGGCTGGCTGGATGACGGCGGCTATTGGATTCAGGGCTCATACAATTACTCTGTATCTGAAAAGTCGTTTGAAGTTACCGATATAGAAGAAACGGCGCGCGGGTAACGCTGCTGCGAGGAAAGCGCGAGGGTTCATGGTGTTGCCTGGTTTCAGGAATACAGCGCCCAGACCTTGCAGTCATGGCCGGCAAGTCGGGTCAGAATGTTCATGCCTCTGCATGTGATTATACCCGCAGCTCAGCAATCAAGGCCGAGATACTCATCCCGATTGCCTGTGCGCGTGCAGGCATCCATCAGCCTCATGCGGGCACCGATCTCGCAGCACAGCAGCCGGAAATCATGACCCGCGCGCTGTCCGCCGGTTTTGACGACCTTCCTGAGGAAGTCTCCCGGAACCCTGCCTTCGTTCCAATACAAGGAATTGTGTTAAAGCCGTATGAAACTCCGGCCTGGCCCGGATCGATACTACTGCGATACATGCGATACAAAAGATTGGCGACATAACCGCATGTCACCCCGGGATCGCCGAGCAGTGCGCGCTTCTTCGCCGGTTTCAATATGTAAACGTCCGGACAGGGCGAAGAATCATCGATTACCTTGAAACTGACGCTCTCTTTGCCGCTTTTTATGCGGATGGCTTCGCGAATTTCATAAATGCCCCTGAAATCGCCCTGCCATGACGCGTAATCCGCCGCCTCAAGAGCTTTAAGAAAGTCAGGATCATTGTCGGAAAGAAGCTCTGCTGCAAGCGGGCTCATTGAAATCGGGTGATCTTGTCGCTGTTTATCTCGTTTGAACAAGCTCATTTTGCCCCTCCCGCATATATTCAGGCGGCCAGGCGACGGCGGCCCCGCCCGAGGATATCCCCGAAACAAATAACGAGCGTATCGGCAGTTACGAAACTTATATATTGAGGCTGCCCGGTTGCCCGGCCGCGCCTGCCGCGACGGCAGGAGTCAGATCATACATAAACCAGCGTTTTCCGTTGCGGATGCAAGTCTGCCGCACATGAAGCACAACTTTTGCGAGGTTAACGTACATTTTTTCGTAGGTGCTGCGGTTGGTCTGAAACACCCTGAAAATGAGCTCGACGTCCGTATTCAGCTCGTATACGCCGCTCTCCCGCGTCGGTTTCGGGAAATCCTTTTCCCTGATTGAAGGAAAAATGCCGCAGTCAACCCAGTAATGATGAACTGCGTAAGCCTCTCTGGACATTTGCGCCCGTTCCTTCAGTATTTGCTGTACCGTGTTCCGCATATTAACGATATAGGACGCTATATGGCCTTCATCAAGCTTGACCCTGTAGCTTTCCGGTACGTGCCGGAGCGCGGAGGCCGCAGCGAATTCGGGGGACTCAAATTCCGTCTCCTTTTCGGCGCTGAGTCTGAAAACGGAACTGAGCCAATAATGGACAAACGCGCTGCGCGGCGTTTTATGTTTTCCGCCGGATGACTTGTTATGTATATAACCGACAACCGCGGCGACAGGGGAGACGATCCCGTACAGGAGCAAGCATGCCATACAAACCCATGCCAGCCCGCGAAGCGATACGAATTGGAGAAGGGCGAACAGCATAAGGCCCAGAACCAACGAGCAAAGGCCGATCGACACGCTCTTGCCCAGCTTCTTTTTGGCGACATTATGTTCAACATCGTTCATATGAGCCGGGCCAAAAGCACATGACTGCAGCTCAAGAAGTTCTGCCTGCGTCGGACGCTTTCCTTCGACGAATATCTCGTGAAAGAACGTATCGGACGGTGATACGAGCCGGGGCCTGCTTTTGCACCGGGCGCATTTGGGGAAACGGTCCATGTTATCGCACCGACGGCATTGGGGACAGAAACCAAATTGCGACATATCGGGGTATCTCCTTTCGCTGAGCCTTGCAGCAGATGATTATTGCCCATGCTGATAGATGACGGCGGCTATCATGTTAGCGCTCAAATAACTGATGTGTAAGCGAAAAGGTGCTGAAGGTGTCAGAATCGAAATGTTCAGCTGTCATCATCCGGCATCCTCCCGAGAATCACCTGATAATCAGAGTCGGCATTGACGACATAAGCCCGAAAAGCCGGCGGTACCATTATCTGCCGCTGGCTAAAGAATAAACTACGGCATAAGTATATTCAATATATTTTTATTAATATCAGGACAAAAAGCGTAAATGTTTTCGACGTCTCCGGTGCTGTACGTAATTCAAGCGCGGCAGGAACGCTTACGGCTGTGTTATAAAGGGAACCCTCCGGATCTGTGTTCCTGAGCACACGTTTCCGGAGGGTTATTCAGTTCATGGAATGGTTTACGATTGCCTTTTGACTGAATACAAGGCATATGACGCTGACTATCAGCGCCAGTCGACCTCGCTGATAAAGACCGACACTATTTCGGGATCCAGTTGAGTTCCTGAACTCCGCGCGATTTCGTCAATTGCTTCTTCCGGGCTCACGGCCGCTTTATACGGCCGAACGTTCGTCAGTGCGTCAAAAGTATCGGCTACCGAAATGATCCTCGCCCCCAGGGGGATGGATTCCCCTTTGAGACCGTTAGGATATCCCATACCGTCATAGCGCTCATGATGTGACAGGACGATATCGGAAATGTCCTGATACTCGCGGATGTTTGAAAGAATGGCGGAGCCTTTAGCCGGATGGAGCCTCATCAGTTCCCACTCTCTCCCGTCCAGCGGCCCCGCTTTATTCAGAATGCTCTCGTCGATTCCGATCTTTCCTATATCATGAAGAAACCCTGCGACCCGGATCTTATCGATATCCATTTGATTCAGATTCATCTTCCGGGCTATGGCTTCGCTGAGCATGCCGACGCGAACGGAATGCTTCTCGTCCCTGCCGCTTTTTGCGAATAACGTCTCCATTATAATGTCTACCGTTTTGCTCCTGGAGCTCGCATGGCTGTAGAATTTTCTGTTATACATGAAGGCCTCGGCCTCTTCGGTAATTACGTCGATTGAATCCTCTCTCCTTTTCTGGATCCCGTAACCCCATGAGATGGTGATCAGATTATCGCTCGGCAAGCCCTCGAGGTCATTATACGATATCATCTCGAGCCTATCCAGATACTTCCTTATCTCGGCCTCGGTCTTTCCGGAAACAACAATGGCAAACTCGTCTCCGCCGATGCGGGCGAGTACATCGCTTTCATCAACCACCTTGCTGATGGACTCACCCACGTCAATAAGGACCCGGTCGCCCTTCGCGTGGCCGAACGTGTCGTTGAGGACTTTGAATCCGTTTATGTCGCCGAGCAATAGTGCGATGGGAAACTCCCCGTCCTCGACACGCTTCTGGAACTCTTTTTCCAGATACCTTCTGTTGTAGAGGCCTGTCAGGTGGTCGTGATAAGCCAGATATTCGTTTTGTTTTGCGATCTCCTCTCTGTACGTTACGTCAAAGAGTATCGAGAACAGGGCTTTTTTGTCGCCATAGTCGACCGGGCTGCTGTATACGTCGACTATCCTGATCTCTCCGCTTTTGCGGCGGTGGGGCATGGTGAAATGCTTCTGCCCTCTGCTTAATGCTTTCATGCGCAGTTCACGCACGGTATCCCTGTCCAGGGTATTTATATCCCGGATCGTCATTCTCAGGAGCTCTTCCCTCGAATATTCGTAAAAAACAGTAGCCGCGTGGTTCGCTTCGATTATTTTCCCGGAGTGCGGCTCGATAAGCAGCATGACCGCCTCGTGATTATATATCATTGCCCGTGTGCGCTCCAGGGTCTGTTTGAGCTGATCCTCGATCTTTTTCCGGTCGGATATGTCGACAATGATCCCTTCAAGGGCTTCGATCTTGCCGTTCTCGTCATATACGCCCTCGCCCTTCTCGAGGACCCATTTGTGTTCGCCGTCGGCTTTTATTATTTCGTATTCAAACGTAAAGGGGAGCCGCTCTTTCATTGCCCGCTCCCATTCGTCCCAGAGGGTGTCGCGGTATTCCGGGGCAATTATGTCGTTGAAAGACAGCTTGTTATTGTTTATCAGATCCTCGGGATAATATCCTGTCAACTTGTAACAACCTGATGAAACAAACTCCATCGTCCAATCGCGGTCATATTTGCATCTGTAAGCCATGCCCTGCAGATGGGAGAGCAGAAGCGTTTTGCTGCGCTCGCTCTCTTCTTTTGCTCTTTCCATTTCCTTGCGTGCGGATACGTCCTCCAGCAGGCACAAGTGCAATTGCATGGAACCGGTGTTCGGGAGGCCGGTCAGGCGGGAAATCGTCATATTAGTCCATATACTTGAACCGTCCGGGCGCAAAAAGCGTTTCTCAAGTGAATATCCGCTGATCTCGCCATTGGAAAACCTCTCGAATTGCTCGAGATCGGTCTGAAGATCTTTCGGGTGCGTGATATCTTCCCAGCTTATTATGTCAAAATCGCGGCTGCTTCTTCCGAGTATGGTTTCAAACATAGGGTTGATATTAACGCCCAGTTCGGAATGCGATATGAAGCTTTTGCCGTCAACAAGAGCGATGCCTATCGGAGCCTGGCTGAAAACGCTGCGATACAGCGCTTCGTCGATCGCCAGCTTCCTCGTAATGTTTTTAAGCTCGAGATGCTGCATCCAGATCCTTATAAAGGCTGCAATAATTATGAGGATGCAAATGACTATTATCACTTCCGGAAGCATGAGCTTCCAAAGATCAAGTTTCCATTCGGACGCCGGGTAATCGAGTCCCAATACGGCAACTATGCCGCCCTGCGCATCCTTGATCGGCACCATTACGCTGACCCAGGTGCCCCACCGGTCTGTCTTCGGCTCCATCAATACAGTTTCACCGAGAAGAAAGGGCTGCCAGTCGGCCTCATCAGCCTCGTAATACAACTGCCCCGGCGGAGAATAGTCGGCGGAGTCGGGAGATTCCGAATCTACAAGAAAAATGATATTATTATTTTTTTCCCCCAGGATGTACGCGAATTCAATCGCGGCCGTATTATCGACAAGACTAGTCAGGCTCTTCTTTGTCATGATATATTCGGGTTTTTCGATATCCTCCGGAGCGCCCGAAAGATTTTCGACGTGTTCGACGTGGAGAAGGGACTCTATCGACTCTGCTAACTGTATCGCTTCCGACGATATGATCTCCCTGGCTCTGTTCCACTTATAAAACAGATATGCTCCGGTCAGGATCAGAACGATGAGGCATACTAAAACGAGGTTGTATCTGTTTTTTGAAGAGGACCCGGGCAGAGCTACGATCGCATCTTTTTGCTCTTTTGATCTGTTATTGCGCAAACGCAACACCTCCGCGCATAGATCGGGGGCTTTTATAACAATTTTCAGCGAAAAAGGACTAAAAAAACGAATTAATGCGCCAATTATATCAGTGTTGCTATTTTATGTCTATTGTTTATTGACTTTGTTTACTCAAAAAATGAACCTGGATTCGGCTTGCCCGGACCTTCATGGTCGGGAAAAAGTATTGCATATCGCGCGAAAATAAAAGACAGGCCCGCTGTCGTTCGGGTGAACGGTGCCGCGGCACCGAGTATCACCGAAAGAATTATCAGCAGACCTGTCAGGGAAAACATCGGGGGTTAACTATATGTGCAACGGTCGACCGTTGATGCGATCGGGTATATTTACCTGCCTGAAGACCGGTTCGATATCAGATAAGCAGGAGCCGGACGTCAGTTTTAATCAACGCGCTCAGACCCTGATCATGAATTTGCTCTTCGGGGCTGCGCAGCGGGGGCATTTCCAGTCGGGCGGCAGGAATTCAAAGGGGCCGTCGGAGCCGTCATACTCGTAATTGCATAAGGAGCAGACGTAGCGGGGCCCGGCGGGCGGGCCGCCATCCTCCTCCGGGAGCCTGTGCCCGGGCGCGGCCTTGGGGACGCCGCCTTTCATCACCATCTGGTAATAGGAGTAGGTCATGGGCGTCACATGTTCTCCCAGCCGCACCGCATCGAAGACCTCAAGAATAAAAAGCGTCTGGGCGGGAAACTCCACGGCCTGCTTTACGCGGCATTCCAGCCAGCCGCAGATGCCGTCCTCCAGAACAGGCAGGTCGTCAGCGGTGGGGATCCAGTCGATCCCGAGGAACTTATCGGTGTCTCTGCCGGACTGAAAGCCGAAGGTCTGAATAAGGCTGATCGGCGCGGACTGGGATAAGATATTGACGACAGCAAGCCCGGACGATTTTACCGCTTCGCCGGTGAAGCTCTCTTTGTTCACGCTGACTGAGAGCAGCGGCGGTTCCTTGCCGATCTGTGTGACGGTGTTGACGATGCAGCCTGTCGGCTTGCCGTTTGCCGAACTGCCGAGTAAAAACATGCCGTAAGTCAAATCAAAAAAAGCGGATTGATCCATCGTGTCGGTACCTCCGGTAAAAAGATGAGTCTATTATATTGCTCACAGCGAAAAGCCGCAAGCTTTGAATAAGGCGGCGATCATATGCATAAGAGCGTTTGAGACACGATGTCCGAGTACAGTTCGGCCCCTCCCGAAGCTGCGATATGGATCACGTCGGAAAACGCTTCACTCCCGGGCGAGACCGAAGTAAGCAGGTTTTCTCTTCTCAGTATCTTGTCGGGGTTATAGACGACGTCCTTTTGCCCGTCCATAATTGCGGCGTAAAAAATACCGGATTCCACAAGATCCTGGAAGAAATGGCTGCCGTAGGATAATTCCGGCATGAATCCGGCCTCCGCGGATGAGACCTCGCATATGACCGACATGTTGGACAGCTCGGAGAAATGCACGGGCACCCCGAGAGAAGGCGTAGTGGTCCCCCATCTGCCGGGGCCGATCAGCATCACTGTTTTTCCTTTCAGACTCGCGTTAATCAGGCCGATATGCCGGGCTGTCTCATATTTATCTCTTTCACTGAGCAGCCTGTATTCCCGGGGCCTGACAATAACGATGTAATCAAGAAGCAGATGGACGTTTCCGCCCATGAATCCCCCTTTTGTTAAAAAGATGCAGTCGGCACTGTCGTCTATTTTCGGCAGTTTTACGGCTTTTCCAAGTCCGCCGGTCTGCAGCGGCCGGCACTGCAGGAGGTTGATCCTGAAGCGTCCGTCTTTCGAGAAATTCGCCGTGAATTCGATATCGACAGGGTAGTCATACGCGGCGGACAGCGTTGCGAGCATATCGCGCATCACGCGGGGAAACTCGGTGCTGCCGAGCAGTTTCTTAAAGTCAAGGATCTGCGGTATTTTTCCGGACGTATAGCCCAGTTCCCGCAGCCTTTTCGCGGTCTGAGCGTCGGGGCTGGCAAAGAGCGACTTATCTGTTTTGATATCGCGCGACAGGATATCCTCAATGTCGCGGCTCGTCAGAGCGTTCTCAGTAAGGGAGATAAGGTCGGCGGTGTGCTGGCTGTACTTTTTCAGGTCTTCGCTGTACATCGGCGAAGGGCGCAGAGGATCGTCAAGACATACGATCCTCGCGTAATCTCCGACCGTCCTGTCCACAGCGCGCGTGCCCAGACCGAATACAAGGCGGAGCATCCCCGCGTCCATATCTATGCTCTTGTCCCAGACGTAGAGGTTCTTTGAGTTCCCGACGCCCGCGACGTGTGGGAAAAAGCAGTCCGCATACTGATCCCCGGATACCCGCTGGACAAGTATCGCCATCTGTTCGTCCATCTCAAAGAGCCCCCGGTTCATTCTGTAGGCGAGGGCATCCTCGTTCATCGTGCTGGCGTAAACAGTCCGTATAGCCTGCTCAAAGGCCTCGTAGCGCTCCTCCGGCGTCCCCTGATTGGCCAGAAAAACGCTCTCGTATTTTCCGGCAAAGGCATTGCCGAAATTGTCCTCAAGCAGGGAACTTGAGCGGACGATTATCGGAGACTGGCCGAAGTACTCCAGCATCTGAACGAACTGCTCCTGAATATCTTTGGGGAATTTTCCGCTCAGGAGCTTTTCCTTTAATTCCGGAGCGTACTTATAATATCCCTCCACCGTTTTCTGCTCGGTGCGAAGCTTCCACCAGCCGTTCTGCACTATATATGTATAGAAAATATCGGAGCCGAGGTAATATGAATCATGCGGTTCAAGAAAGGGAGCGAAGCGGTCGCCGGCGTCCAGTTCCAGGATTTTTCTTGCGACAAGCATACCGACGCTCTTACCGCCTATAAAACCTGTGCCGATCTCCCTTGAAGCAATCGCAAGTATGTCGGCCAGGGTAAAATACCGCTCGCACAGCCGTGTCATACGGGATTCGCTGCCGAGCAGCATTTGCATAAGCTGCTTCTTAATGCCCTCCTGCAGGCCGGGATCAAGGGAGAGAGCGTCTTTCGCCCGGTTGAACGTCACGTTCCAGTAATCGAGCCTCTCCCCGCCGCGGGGGACGCTCGAGAACAGCTCTGATACCTCGGCGCTAGCCGTTATGGATATGGCTTCGCTCCCCTGGATAAGGTGCGGAAAAAACATTGTCGGGGAATAGCGCTGCCAGACTTTGAGAGGATGGATATAGAGCCTGTTTTTCACGTGATACAGATCGAGCAGCAGCTGCGTAGTCTCCCGTATTCCCGCTATAGTGTTAAACGTGTGCGCGCCCCTTATGATGGCGAAATACGCGACCGTATCCAGCTCATATAAAAAGGGACACGTAACTTTGAAAAAGTTGCCGATCATAAGGTCTGAATTCCAGTACTTCAGCAAGTCGGTCAGGCAGTCGAATACGTAGAATATCTTTCTGCCTTCCTTCTTTATGATGTTATGCACCTGCGTCGCGAAGTTCTCAAAGCCCTTGCTCGCGTCTACATGGTACGTCCTGCCGGTAACCAGCGGGTCGTGATCGCCGAAACGCACGTAAACGAGATCCCTTCCGTCCGCTGTGGCCTGTTCAACGAACGGATCGACCATTTTTTTATAGTCTGACGCTGAATCGACCTGCCAGACAACATTATCGCCCAGACGGAGATAGTCGATAACCTGATCAAAACCCTGTAAGCCAGTGCTTGCCGTGTCATAATTGACCATAGAGATCTCCTCCCGAATTAAGGAAACAAAAGGCCGCCGCGGTGCCGGACCGGATATCCCGTATGATGACGGCAGACTGTGTATAATTGACGCGGCGGTTGTGGAAAAAGTATAGCACGGGGCCGTGAAAATGAAAACAGATATCTGATCCGGCGCCGCGGTCAGTGACCGTGGGAACCGCCGGCCAGCGGACCACAGGAGCGCAAAAAAGCACACGGGCCCCGAACATGAATGACGCTGCCGCGGGACGCGCACCGACATGCCGGAGTATAGAATTATAGGGTTGTTCCTATTGACATTAACTGTGATGAATGTTACGCTTAATTAGCGTTCGCTAATCATGCGGCACTTTCTCCGCATGGATGCGCCTCGTCGATATCTGTATATTAAACGTTTTCCTGAGCCGGCGGGGCCGGTAAACGGAAGGCAATAACAACTGGGAGGTACATAAATGTCTGCTGCACAACAGGTCAAGCTTGAAGTACTTGAACCGAAGGGTGTGCTCTCCGATCCGAAAAGGGAGGGCCTGTCAAATCCCCGTCTCACGGAGCTGAACGGGAAAACGATCGCGCTGATGAGCATTCACGTGGATGATCTGCGGCAGTTCGGCTCGGAATTGTTTTTTGAGATTCTGGCGGACATGCTGAAAGAGCGGTACCCTGATATGAAGTTTATATTCACCCAGTCTTTCGGCTCGCCGAACGCGAAGATCAACGCGGACGAGATATGCGCGCAGTGCGACGCGTGGGTCGAAGGCGTCAAGGAGGCCATCACTCAGGGCAGGCGCGACGTGGGCGTCTACATGGAGAGAGCGGGGAAGCCCGGTGTGTCCATATGCTCGGACGTGCTGGTGCGCTCGAAAAGGGCGCTTGCCGATCTCAACGGTATGCCTGCTGCCCGTCTTGTGGACGTTCCCGCAACGGATTACTGCGTAGCCAAGAGGGACCCGGAGCGCATGAAGGGCGTCGTGGCCGCGGTGATCGACGATATCATCAAGGCGCTGACAGATCCTCTGACCGAAGAGGAAAAGCGCAGTTTCGAGATGGAATACGATTATTCAAACAAAGTGTTCACAGGAGCCAGCTATTTCGAGGCTAACGAGAAATTCCAGCAGTACTGCGAGGCAAACCATCTGACGGACGGTCTGGCTGTCACGCCTCCGACCCCCGAAGCGGTGGAATGGATGCTCTCCGGCACCACATATCCACGCGACAAGGTCATCGGGCTGATGTACCCGAAGAAGGGGATCGCCACTGTTGAGAAGATCGCGATAAGCGCGGTTATGGCCGGGGCAAAGCCCGAATACCTCCCGGTCATTATAGCGATGATCGAAACGATCACGGCTAAGAACTTTAACCAGTTCCATATTGTCAACGAGATCCTGCCCGTTTTCTTTATCAGCGGGCCCATCGTAAAAGAGCTGGGCATCAACAATAAGGTGGGATACCTGGCACCGGGGTACAGGATCAACAGCACTCTGGGCCGCTCGGTCCTCCTGTGCATGATCAATATCGGTTGGCGCGATATGACCATTTACGCGTCCCCCGGCGGGCCGGGACAGCAGGCTGCGTACGCGAAAACGATAATCGTGGAAAATCAGGACGAGAGCCCGTGGGAATCCTGGGCGGAGCAGAACGGATACGGGCCCGACGAGAGCATCGTCACGGCCTGCGAGGATAACGGCCGCACAGGCTTCGCGGGAGAATGCATGTCTAACGCGACGTTTGAAGAAAGATTTGAGCAGCTGTGCAGGATATTCTCAAGGAAAGCCCTGCTGTTCTCAAGATTCGGCCTGCCGAAAAACGCGGAGAACGTGCGCCACATGATCGTTTTGCACCCCGCTATGGCGTGGCAGCTCGCTAACGCGGGATTTACAAAGCAGTCCCTGATACAGTACCTGTACGACAAAAACGTGCTCGACTGGGACAGGATGACCGAACAGGAGCGCGAGAAGCTAAAAAAGGAGCTCGAGGAAGAGTTTGTAGCCGCGGGCAACAAGATGTTCGGTATGTCGCCGGATGAGGTCAAGCCCGGTCTGCACCGCGAACCGTTCAGCGCCCCCGAGAACGTCCTGGTCATGGTGGCGGGCTCCGGCGCGGGCAACTCGATGGTGTTCCAGGCGATCACAGGCTCAACCGCGCCTCACGCCGAGGAAGTGGAAGTGCCGAGGCCCTACATGAATACGGTTATACGCGGGGCGGCGCTGACGAAATACGGCAGGTAATCAGGCGGCCGGAAAACTGCGGCAAGCCGTATTGCGCACTTGCACGGAGAGCGGCTCCGCGCTGCGGCTTTCTGACAAAGAGATCGAAGGTCTGCGAAAGACCCGGCATAGTCGTGATGAGCGGCTATGCCGTTTTTCGTTCCGTACAGGGATCCTGACCGCTTATTCCGGGGGCTCCGGCCTGTCGGCGATCGCCCGTGCAATAAGGCGAAGTCTGCCGGATTGCCGTAGATGTTTTTACCAACGCATGTTATTATAAATAAAACTATCCCGCAGGTGCTTTCAACCCGATGCACGCCTCAGGGCTATGATCCGTGGCAGACAGCGAAAGTAATACGGAGGGCAGTTCAAATGTGAAAAATGGCTTGATCATCGCGCTGATCGCGGCCAACCTGCTGATGCTCGTAATAGGCATTATCACCATACCGCCGAATCCGCGGGCGGCGGCTTACACCCCCGCGTGGGGGAGCGGGGCCGGTCGGCTTTTCAGACAGGTGCAGCTCGCCGGAGATACTGGCGGCAGCGAAAGAAAACAAGAAATTCTCCGTCGGCTGTATGTGAATACTGGTTTTTGTGCCCCTCGTCGGATTCCCCGTCGCTGGTCTGCTGATGGACGATTTCCCATTTGGGGAATCCTTTGTCATAGGTATCGGTACAGCGCTTGTCATGCTTGTCTTAAATCTCATGGCTCTGCGAAGGACCGGGCAGCCTATGTGGGAGGGTGTGGTGGTCGATAAATACAGCAAGTAGAAAAGCGAGCAAAGAGGCGATGACGACAGATGGCGAACATATATGCAGTTCACGGTGGTGATCCGTACCGACACGGGCAGGAAAAAGACGATCGTAGAAAAGGACAGCGGTCCGCCAAAATGCATAAGATGCTATAGAAAAAGCCAAAAACAGGGACGGAGTGCCGGTGCGGACACTGCGTCTGTGTTTTTTATACGCTGTAATTTATCGGATTCTGTGATAAGATTGCGTTATATGTCGATTTGCCGTATTATTATGATCACAAAAACACGGTATAAGCACCGGTCTGATTTTTCGAGACCTATGTCAGAGCTGATCATTGATTCAGCAGAAAAATGCGATCAAATACCGGGAAAATGAATACTCCGGGTGCGGGAGGCGCAAAAAATGGTACATCTCGTATATTGCGATAATGCGGGGAAAAAAGGCGAGCGCGTACTGGACAAGATCCTGTCCGGCACAAAAACAATGGTTGTCAGGGGCGCGTCAGGCCGTAAAATACCGCACAGCCGCGTGTTCCACGGTGAAACCCTTTATTTCATTGAAAAGGGAACGAAGGATATTTCCGCTCTCGCAACAGTAAAAGCGGTGCAGAATTACGTGAAGCTGACTGATGCCGAGATCGAAATAACGCTCGAAGAAAACCAGGATAAGCTGAACCTGAATGATAAACAGAAAGAGCGCTGGCATAAAAAATGCCTGTGCCTGGTCGAGTTCGGAGACGTTCGGAAAATCGAGCCGCCGATCCGGTTTGAACACCAGGGGAATATGGACGATTGGCTGATCATTGACAAAATCGAAGACGTTTCCGAGGGAACAAGTATACCTTTTAATTACGAAAAATCACGGTTTAATACCGGAAGCTGAAGGTGTCCCGATGATTAACGGCGGCCTGTACTTTAGGCGGTGAAGATATGAAAAAAGAGAGACATACGCTCTCGCTTAGAAGGATCATCCTGATCGTATTCAGCGTCGCGATGCTGGTCCTGGTCGTATGCTATGGCTTGTTCGTCTTCACAGGGTGGATCAACTCTGCCCGGGCAATGGCGAAAGCTATGGCGGAGGGCATCAACGACAGCATTTATGATAAAGTCCGGTCGTTTATATACTCCACGCGCCACATAAACGAGATGAATTACGGGATAATCGAAAACGATATCCTGGATCTTGCGGACGAGACGCAGCGTGCCCGCTTTTTTACCGGGATACTGGAAGCGCACGACAGCCATATATACAGTATAGGCTACGGGACTGAAAACGGCGAGTACTACGGCGCGCGCAGAAATGAAAACGGCGATACGGAGGCCTTCGGGAATAACGCCGATACAGGATGGAGCACATGGTATTATTCCGTAAATGAGGACAAGACTGTCGGCAGCATAGTTAAGAAAACAGAGAAATTCGATCCCCGGACCCGGGCGTGGTATATCGAAGCGGCCGAGGCCGCAGGCCCCGTGTTCTCTCAGGTGTATAAGCATTTCGTCATGGACGACCTTGCGCTGTCCGCCGCATGGCCTATCTATGGCGAGACAGGTGAATTACGGGGAGTGCTCGCAACGCATATACTGCTCTCCGAGATCACAACATACCTTGAGAGCGCCGTTGAGAGATACAACGGGGCTGCTCTCATTATTGAAAAAGGTACCGGGATTTTAATATCGAACTCACAGGATATTGAAAACTATTCGATACTTGAGGACGGTACCGTAAAGCATAGTACGGTTGCTGACGTTGAAAACGCGGACATCCGCAGGGCGTTCGAATTCTATGAAACCCACGGGAGCCTGCCGGGAATATTCGAGGGGGAGGACGGAAGATATTTTGTCACGGTAAAAGAGCTGGAATACGACGGGCTGAACTGGATCATCGTATCGGCCATACCCGAGTCCCTCTTCATGTCGGACGTGGGCGAGAGTATGCGCTGGTCCGCGATCATGTCCGTCCTGTTTTTGCTTTTGTCGATCCTGATATATCATCTGCTCACAAAAAAATACCTCAAACCGATGCAAAGCCTGTTGCAGGTCTCCGGCGAGCTGGCTTCCGGAAACCTGTCAAGAAGAGTGACTATCGTCAGAAACGACGAGATTGGCCTGATATCAAAAAGTTTCAACAGCGTCGCCGACAAGATGCAGTCGCATATCGAGAATCTGGAGACGGCTGTTCAGGAGCGCACGGCGGAGCTTCAGAGCGCTTACCTTTCCCTGGAAGCCAGCAAAGACGACCTCCGATTGATACTTGATTCGGCGGCGGAGGCCATCTTCGGTATCGATCTGGACGGGAACTGCACGTTCTGCAACAGGAGCTGTGCAAAAATCCTGGGTTACGGCGACTCTTCCGAACTGCTCGGCAGGAATATGCACCGGCTGATACACCATACCAGCAAGGAAGGGAGCCCGATCGACATCGGTGAGTGCAGGATCATCGGCTCTCTTGTCAACGGGACCGGGACGCACGTTGACGACGCGGTCTTCTGGCGTTCCGACGGGACCTCTTTCGACGTCGAGTATTTCTCATACCCGCAGATAAAAAACGGCGAATTGATCGGCGCCGTCATAACGTTCATGGACGTGAGCGACCGAAAGAAAAAAGAGGCCGAAATACATTATCTTAGCTGCTACGATCCTCTGACAGGTCTGAACAACAGGAGGTGCTTTGATGAGCGCCTCCCGGCCTTCGATATACCCGGAAATCTCCCGCTGTCCGTAATATTCGCCGACATCAACGGCCTGAAGATGACCAACGACATATTCGGACACAGCGCGGGCGATATGCTGATAGAGAAGTCGGCAGAGATCCTGCAGCAAGTGTGCAGAAAGGAAGACCTGGCTGCCCGCACAGGCGGCGACGAGTTTATCATATTGCTGCCAAACACGGGCAGGGAGGAAGCCGGCAGAATAGCGGACAGGATCAGAGCCGGGTTTTCCGACGCGCGTGTGGAGGCAATAAAGTGCAGCATCTCCCTCGGCCTTGACACTAAAGAAGACACGGGACAATCGATCAACGACATAACAGCCAATGCCGAAAACGAGATGTACAGAGACAAAACTATCAATCGCAAGTCGATAAATAAAGATATCATCGACACGATCATTAAAACTCTGCACGCCCGCAGCCCGAGGGAGAAGGAGCATTCGATCGCAGTCGGCAAGCTGTGCGCCGCTCTGGGAGCTGCTATGCAGCTCTCTCAGAACGAGATCAGCAAGCTTCAAAGAGCGGGCTACCTGCATGACATCGGAAAGATAACCCTCGATGACAGCATCCTGAGAAAGGACGCTCTTGCCGAAGAGGAGTATGAAAAGATGCAGCAGCATACGGTCGTCGGGTACCGTATACTCAATCTTTTTGACGATACGCTGGATCTGGCGGAATACATATACGGACATCACGAGCGGTGGGACGGAACGGGATATCCGAGAGGCCTGAAAGGGGAACAGATCCCGCTCATCTCGAGGATCATCTCGATCACGGAGACGTATGACCGTGTGCGCAGGAGGAGCGATCTATCCGGGAAGGATAGGGACCTGGCGGCCCTTGATACCGTCAGGGAGAGTGCCGGGACGCAGTTTGATTCGCATATCGTGGAAGTATTTGCCCGGATGATAGAGTCGGGCGCCGTTCCGGGATGATGCCCGCATACAGATTCGTGGCCGACATATCCGCGGCTTTTCACACGGACAGCTCGCACCCCGGACCTTTGTTTTCGGATCATTTTCCGATCTGACGCAACAGTTCAAATATGACCTCGGGAGCCGCTCCTTTTACGTTCAGCTCTATCAGTATTTCCCCGTACAGAACGCCGAACTCCATCCGCGGTCCGGGTTCGTCGCCCGCGTCGGAGACCTCGTACGTCCGGGCCCGGACCACGTCCAAAGTCAGATCATCGATGCGGAATATAGGATCACTGACGACAGCCCGCAGTTCGGCGGGCACCGATTCGGCGCGGGGGATGGGGTAGAGGGCAAGATCATAGTTTTGAATATCTTCAACCGACGTCAGGCGCTTTTCGTCCTCTTCTTCAAAGCGGGAGACCTGCCAGTCGATATATCCGAGACCCTTGTACCATGTGGCGTACAGATAATCCGAATCCTGGTCAATAAAGCGCAGCGCGCTTTCAAAGGAGAAACCGGCGGGAAGACTCGCGGGCAGATACATTCCGAAATCGGGGTCACTCCGCGCCTGATCAAGATCCATGCGCTCATTGCGAAGTTCGGGCACAGCCGGATCGTCAAACAAGCTTACGTCGGCCGGTCCGCCGCGAATCAGCAGGCCGACAAGCGACGAGAACTCTTCAAGCAGCTTTTCTTTCTCGGATTCGGATCCTCCGAGCTCCACATAGTAGCCCAGGCCGGACATTTTGAACGACGCGAAGTAAATAACTTTTTTCAGCCCTTTGCTGTTCGGTTTTGTTTCAAAAAACCCTGCCGAAACCGCCGTCCCGAGAACGTCCGAGTCTTTTATCTCCCCGTCGATAATGTAGTCGACTGTCGCCTCGCCGGGCGCAATTTTTATATATGACTCAGGTCCGCCCTTTGGCGCCGCGTGCGCGTCTATACTATACAGGGACGCGCCCGAGTCGTCGCTCTGAAAATTGACTGTGGCCCTCAGATCGTACATATCCGAAAGGCCGGGAAAGACGCGGCTCTGTTCTTCCGGGGTCAATTCCCGCCAGAAGTGGCCCGGGATGATGACGCTTGCTGAAAGCATGCTTTCGGCCTTGTTTAGTATCAGATCATATTCGGGTATGCCGGACGCCTCCGGGGCCGTTTCGGATGCCGGGGGTGATACAACGGGCCGGGATGTCCCGGGAACGTCCTGCGAGGACGGCGTTCCTTCACGCGAGGGGCGCGGCAGATATTCAACGCCGAATAAGGCCGCGGCGATCAAAACGGCGGCGGCGCACGCATACGCGGCGATCCTGCGCATGGGCGCCGACGGGCGGCGCGTGCTCCCCGAACGGGTGGCATAGAGCAGGATCCGGCGGTGAAGCGCATCCGAGACGGTTGTGCTGTCAAAATAATCCCTATATCTCTTCATAGCTTTCCTCCGTTAAAATGGCTTTCAGCCTTTGACGGGCGCGGGTGAGGATGCTCCTGACGGAGCTTTCTTTTTGCCCGGTCAATTCGGCTATCTCTTTTACCGAATATCCGTCGTAGTAGAAAAGGTGTATGGCGATGCGGTATTTTGCGGGCAGCCGGAGTATGTATTCCAGCAGCACACGCTGCTCCGGCCGTGCGGCCGGGTAACTGTCCGTAAGCGACTGCGTCCGCTTTCGCCAGGGAGAGCGCAGAACGCTCCGGCAGAGGTT
>JAAYAR010000011.1 GCA_012719235.1 Clostridiales bacterium | reverse complement strand
GCGCAAAAAGGAGTCAGGGAATGGATGAAGAAAACCGCGCCCGCCCCGAAAACAGCATAGAGATAGGCCCGCTTGAAAAAAACGGGAACAAACTGCTCGCCTCTGTCGACGGCGGCAACATGGTCGCGATTCTGTCCGGCACCGAAGTCATGTACGTGTTCGTCTACAGGGACGAGTACCAGTGTTTCATACACCCTCTTGCCGCGGAGGAGGGCAGGCACAAGTCGTTTGTGCGCGACGAGCGCAACAGGGCTATGCTGAAAAACCTTGACAGTACCGCGGACCAGATCTTCGAGATAAAATTCGGCCCCGAGATGGATCTTATGAGCGTCATGGTGTCTGCCGAGCGCGGCATCTTAAACTTCCTCGACAGCCTGGGGCAGCTGCCCGGCGAGGACGTCGATTTCATGGCGCCGCTTGAAGAGATGAACAGCGGAGAGGGCTAGAAACCACGTAAGTTCGGGCGGGCGGCCTTCGCCCTCCCCGGATGATATAAAACAAAGGCGCGGGCTGATTTCGCGGAAATATCGGCCGGCAAACCGTAATTCCATTTTAGAAAGAAGAGGTGCAACGGAAATGACATTCGTATCTGCGCTGATTCAGGACGTCGCCGGTCCTACGGGGAAGGTGCTGATCTGCAGAAAAGAAGGAGGCGCCTGGCAACTGCCCGCCTGCAAGGTATTCACGAGCGAGCGCCCCGAGTGCGCTGTAGCGCGCCTTGCGTGGGAGCAGTTGGGTATCGGGCTGAAAGTCGGTAAGCTTGCCATGATCGGACGCCATCTGCGCCCCGAGACCGACACAAAGCACGACTACCATGAGTACTACGAGGCCGTCAACTTGTGGCAGAAAGCTCCGAAATCAGACGTATACCGGGAGATGATCTGGGTCAGCCCCTCCGAACTTTCAAACTATGAGTTCGAAGGAGACGACAAGAGCTTCATGGCAAAATATGTACCCTGGATCAACTGCAAGAAGATACCTGACGTCAGGATGTATTGAGGTTGAAGGAGGCAGAACAGTGGATTATGTGAAAAAGTACCTGCTGCATCTCCCGGAAGGGAATGTGGAAATGACGAAAGAGGAGATATTCGCCCGCGTCGCGAAGATCCTTGAAAACAGTCCGAGCGAGCACGTGTGCGCGTACCACGTCTGGTATGAGGGTTTTGAAGGCTGCGGACGCCTCGCTACCGAAGCGAAGGAGTGTATCGACGCCGCGATCGAGGCGGCGGGCTGGAAGAAGATCGGCCCCATGCGTTTTGAGAAATTCGGCGTCGTGAATCCGACTTTCAGGAACGAGAATTACGCGAACGCCCCCAAATCTCTCGGCGGCACTCCGATGATCCTGCACATGTTCCATCAGGGTAAGCATTATAAGGGACCGGACGGGCGCATCTTCTGGATTCCGGTCATGGAAGTCTTCGATCTGCGCGGTTTCGAGTGGAAAGACGGGAAATACGTCGGCCATATGGTCGAGATAGATCCGTTTTCCGACTACGCGCGCCAGATGGTTGAAGTAAAGGTCTGAGGGAGGCAGCTTAAATGGCAAAAGAAAGAATAACTCACAGCGTCGGCGTCGGCGGTCCGATGGCGATCCACACCGTGGACGGCGTTATCCGCCGGATCAGGCCCGTCGTTCTCGATGAAACCGATCCCGCCGGATGGGTAATAAAGGCGCGCGGCCGCGAGTACACCCCCCAGCGCAAGGTCACGATGTCGCTTCTGGGCTACTGCGAAAGAGACAAGACGTACGCGTATGACCGCATAAAATATCCGATGATCCGCGAAGATTTCGTGGAGACGCCCGACGGAAAAAACCGCAATACCGAAAACCGCGGCAAGTCGGGTTACCGCCGCGCAACCTGGGATGAGGCGCTTAGCCTCGCGGCAAGAGAGATCAGGCGTCTTCAGAAGACGTACGGCAAAGAAACGATAACCGCCTGCACCTCTTCCCACCACTCCTGGGGACTTGTCGGTTACAAGATCTCTGCGTTCAACCGTTTCTTCAGCATGCTGGGATATACCCGCATCATGGACAATCCGGACTCATGGGAGGGCTTCCACTGGGGCGCGCCTCACACCTACGGATACTACTGGCGCCTGGGCGGCCCGGAGCCGTTCGATATGCTCGAAGAGGGCCTCAAGCACGTCGAGACCCTGATAATGTGGTCCCATGACCCCGATACGACCCGCGGCGGCTATTCCGCGCAGGAATCGGCGCTCTGGCGCTGGTGGATGAAGGAACTGGGCATACAGTTCATTTACATCGATCCTTTCAACAACTTCTCCTCGGTCAAGCATGCGGACAAGTGGATCGCCCCCCGCATGGGCACCGACTCCGCGATCCTCGAGGCGATAGCCTACGTGTGGATCACCGAGGGAACATACGACAAAGAGTATGTTGCGAAACACGGCCACCGCTTTGAGGAATGGAAAAACCATATCCTCGGCCTCGGTCCGGACGGCACGGCCAAGACACCGAAATGGGCGGAGGAGATATCGCTCGTAAAGGCCATGGACATCAAGGCTATCGCCCGCCGCTGGGCTTCCACAAAGACAGCGGGCGGTTCCGGCATGCGCGGCGGTTTCGGCGGCGCCTGCCGCACCGTAGGCGGTTCCGACTATGCCCGCCTTCTCGTATCTCTGCTCGCAATGCAGGGCATGGGCAAGACCGGCAACAACATGTGGACCGGTACCTGCGGCGGCCCGATGAACTACAACTTCTGGTTCGGCGGCTACTCCGATCCCCTGTCCTCCATAGCGAAAGCTCCGGTGTGCGACCACCCGGCCGTGAACTCCGTGGCGCAGACCCTTTACCGCACAAACCTGCCCGACGCGATACTTGACGGCCATTATGAATGGTACGGCGAGGGCTTCTGCGGCGGCGGAATCGACTTTGAGTTCACGCGGCACGTCTATCCGATGCCCGGCTACAACAAAGTCCACTGCTTCTGGAGATACGGCGGCTCATTCATCGGCACGATGCTCGACACGAACAAATGGGTCAAGATGTACAAGAGCCCCGAGCTGGAGTTCGTCGTAAACCAGGACATCTACTTTACGCCTGAAACGCGCCATGCGGACCTCATCCTGCCGGCGTGCTCGAACCTCGAGCGCATAGACATCGGCGAGGTGGGCAACTCGGGCAACGGCGGTTATTGTTCGCACTCACAGACCGGCAACAGCTGGCAGATCGTAGTGTACCAGGATAAGGCGATCGAGCCCCTGTGGGATTCCCGCAGCGACTACTGGATCTTCGCCCAGATGGCCGAGCGGCTCGGTTTCGGTGAGGAGTTCACGGAAGGGCGCGATGAAGAAGCCTGGGCAAAGCGCTTCTGGCAGTTCTCGGATCTTCCCAAGTACATGAGCTGGGAGGACTTCAAGAAGAAGGGTTATTATATCCCGCCCGTATCCTACAAGAAAGAGAACGTCGACCCGAAGACCGGCCTCATCGAAAACTGGGACCGCTATCCCGGCTTCAAGTGGTTTGCCGAGGGGCGCGCCTGCGACACCCCGAACCACAAAGACTTCCAGGAGGAGTGCAAGCTCGGCACTTTCACCGGAAAGTTTGAGTTCGTCTCCGAGTCCATGCTCTACTGGGCTCCCAGTGACGAGATCCGCACCCCGATCGCCTCGTACAAGGACGCCTGGGAGGGCCACACGACCCTTCTGGCCGACAAATATCCGTACGGCATGATCTCCCCGCATCCGCGCTTTGACTATCACACCCACTATCAGCAGCACGCCGTATGGCTCTGGGAGATACCCGAAAACCGCGTCATCATCAACGGGAACCCCTACCTGATCTGCCGCATCAACCCGAAGACGGCGGAGAAGAAGGGCATAAAAGACGGCGACGTCGTGCGCCTCTTCAACGACCGCGGCAGCGTTCTGTGCGTAGCCCGCGTCACGCGCCGCGTATACCCCGAGACGATACATGTGTACACCTCCTCCGGTATATACAACCCCGTAAATTACGGCGAATACATGAGCGTCGACAAGGGCGGCAGCATCAACGTGCTCACGCCGGGCAGGCTCATGGGCGACTATATCCCCGCCATGGTCCCCAACTCCTGCAACATTGACGTCGAGAAGGCCGATCCGGACCCGAACTACGGGCAGGGCTTCGAGCACATTCTTCACGCAGTGGACAAACAGCAGCTTGAAACACCCAGACCCCTGAAGACCTCTGCACAGGCAGAGCTTGTGTTTGGCGAAAACGACATTAGAAAGGAGGCTGTCTGATCATGTTGAAACCCGGAATCAAGAAGCCCGGCATCGCTATAAACGCTTCCCGATGCATGGCCTGTTACGCTTGCTTCATGGCTTGTAAAGATGAGCATTGCGGCTGGGATACGGCGCTTTCAAAGTCACAGCCGCAGCTTGGCCAGTACTGGATGAACATCGTGGAGTGGGAACGCGGCGATAACGAGCGCCATATCAAGACGGCCACCGTACCTACCCCCTGCTCGCATTGTGAAAGCCCCGCCTGTATGAAGGCGGCCAAAGACGGCGCGGTCTACAAGCGCCCCGACGGCATAGTGATCATTGACCCCGAAAAGGCGAAAGGACAAAAACAGATCGTAGACGCCTGTCCGATAAAAGCCGTGTTCTGGAACGAGGAACTGCAGCTGCCGCAGAAGTGCACGATGTGCGCAGAGCTGCTCGACGACCCCGATTATCCGGGCTTTGAGCCCCGCTGCGTGGAAGCCTGCCCGAACCAGGCACTCGTTTTCGGCGACCTCGCGGACCCCGACAGCGAAATCAGCAAGCTGATTGCGGCAAACCGCGTGACCCCCCTCGAGGGCATCGGCCCTGGATCAAACGTCGTGCACCTGAACGTGCCCACCTGCTTTATCGCGGGCACAGTGGCGTACCCCGAGGAACTTGACGAGGTCTGCATAGGCGCCCGTGTCGTCGCCACCTGCGAATGCGGCACCGTGTACGAAACCGTAACGAACTGGGCCGGGGATTTCGAGTTTGAGGATCTCCCGAAGAACAAGAAATTCACCGTCGACATAACGTACGAGGGCTACAAGCCCGCCAGATACGAAGTCACAACGGACACGGACCACTACGTGGGTATCGTGTACCTGGTCCCCGAAGCTTAAATCCGCGCATTGAAACACGCGCCCCGGGTGCCGGAAGGCACCCGGGGCGCGTGAGCATTTCATGGAACGATTGTTCTTCATTGGGCCGGGGAAGCCCCCGCCGCTGCGGCGATATGCTTTCCCTCAAGGAGAATGCGGGCTGCGAAACCGACCGGATGAGGTGTCAGCCTTCAGCGCCGCCTCATCCGCCTCAACGGGAAGTCTCGCGGCAGATTTCAAAAACCGATCACACCGAGGTGCTCGAGGAGTATCTTGACCCCCATCCCGATCAGGATCACTCCTCCGACGAACTCCGCCTTCGATTTGTATTTTGCGCCGAAAACGCCGCCCGCCGCCACGCCGAGCCAGGATAGGACGAACGTCGAGACGCCTATCATTACGACGGCCGTTATCAGCTGCCTGGCAGTGCTTAGCAAAAACCCGAACGTGATGCCCGCGGCCAGCGCGTCGATGCTCGTCGCGACTGCCATTACGAACATGTGCTTTACGCCGAGCGAGCACGCCTCCGTCTCCTTTTCCGGCTTTGAAAAAGCTTCCTTTATCATGCCTGCGCCAATCGCGCAAAGGAGAGCAAACGCGATCCAGTGATCAAACGCCGTGATGTATTTTTCAAAGGCCCTGCCGAGAAAAAAGCCGACGAGCGGCATAAGCATCTGAAAACCGCCGAACCACGTGCTGACGATCAGCGAGTTCTTTATTCTCGCTCTCCCCATAGAGAGCCCCTTGCACACGGACACCGCAAACGCGTCAGCCGAAAGCCCTACCGCGATAAACAGCAGCTCAAAAAAACCCATTTATTACCCTCCGCAGAAAACCGGCCCCAGCGCCGGCGCGTATATCTTATATTTTAAATCTATATATTTGCTTTGCGGTACGGCCCGGCGGATCGCCTGCCCGGTCCCCGGATGCGGGGACCGTTTTTTCTCCCGCGTCGATTGACTTAACATCCCGATTCGGCTATACTTTTTTTGTTAGTTGATTCTCCAGAGTTCTTAATACAGAAAGGACAGGTTGTAATGAAAGATCTTGTCAGTTACGGCATTGAAGGAAAAGTGGCCGTCGTCACCGGAGCAGGCAAGGGTATCGGCCGCGAGACCGCGATCCAGCTCGCGAAAATGGGCGCGAAGGTCGCCCTGTTCGGCAGGGGAGCCGAGTCGATTAATCTGGTAAAGAAAGAGATCGAAGCTTTCAGCGATGACGTTATAGCCGTAGTCTGTGATGTGGGATACGAGGACGCCGTCAAGAAGGCGGTAGCCGAGGTCATTGAAAAATGGGGCCGTATTGACATTCTTGTCAACGACGCGGGCATCGAGGCCGAGCGCGCCCCGGGACAGGTCGGCGGAGACTTTTTCGACACCCTGACCGAGGAGCAGTATTTCAGCGTACTGCGCACGAACATGCTGGGGCATTATTATATGTTCCGCAACGTCATCCCCCATATGCAGAAAAACCACTACGGCAGGATCGTAAACGTCACCTCCGTCACAGGTCTCAACGGCGGGTTCGGCAGCCCGGCCTACACAGGCTCGAAGGCCGCGGCGATGTGCCAGTCGAAGGCGTTCGCGCGTAAATACGCCCCTGACGGGATCCTCATCAACGCCGTGGCTCCGGGAATGGTCGACACACCCATGCATAAGGACACTCCGAGGCACATGTTCGACGAGGTCGCGCAGCGCAGTCCCTTCGGCAGAGTCGCCCAGCCCATAGACATCGCCCGTATCATACTCTTTTTATGCCGTGAGGACCTCTACCTCGTCGGTCAGGTCATAGTCTGCGACGGGGGCAATTACATCTAAACCGCGGATCGCCCGGAATCGGAACTCCCGGCTCACAGCCCGAACACATAAAACCGGCACAGGTCACTCGGCCCGCGCCGGTTCTTATTTATCTCACGCCACGTGACACCGGAGTCCGGGTCGGCGAAAAAACAGGCCCGTCCGTATCCGTCGCCCGGCACGAACGTGCTCTCTTCTCCCGCACCGGCCGCTCCCGGCATTCCGGTGCGCGTTTGCTCAATTGTATGACTCCGGCCTCCCTGTTGTCAACAAAAAAGAGCCGCGGCACCCGGAGACGGTGCGCGGGGACCTGCTCCGGACGCGCCGCGCTTGACATAAAGGGGGCATTGTGGTAAATTGGCTGTAATCAAACAGCATGTGTGTTTGCACTAGGGTGCAGGTATCGTTTCGATACTTTGGGAACACGGATGAGAATTCCGGACTATCCCAGTAACCGTGAAGAGGACTGAAGGGCCACTATGCCACTGCCGAAAGGCGGGAAGGCGCCCTCTCGGGATGAATCTAAGTCGGGAGACCTGAACACATAGTAATCTCCTGGGGTTGAGAGTAGTTAGTTGATGTATAACGGGTGCCGACGCCCGGCGGCAAGGCGTCTTCACCTACATATACTAGACGGTTGCTCCTCAATTTTCATTGGGCGGGCATTTTTTTACGCGCGCACGCTGTTTGAAAATCCGTCTTGTATCAAAGGAGGAACAACTGTGAAAAAGTCCATCGCTTTACTTACCGCGTTGCTCATGGTGCTCTGTCTTGCGGGCTGCGGTACATCAGAAACCGCCGCACCTGAAAAGAGTCCGGCAGAAAGCGGCGCAGCGGAACCGGAAACCCAGGCGTCTCAGACCGTGCCGCCTTCCCCGTCCGGGGAGCCTGAGACAGGAAAAATCATCGTAACCGACATGATGGGCAGGCAGATCACGCTTGACGCCCCCGCAGAGCGCGTAGTCGCGCTGACAGCTGCCGACTGCGAGATCCTCTACGCCATCGGAGCCGGTGACCTGCTTGTCGGCCGGGGTGAATATTGTGACTACCCTGAGGAGGTCCGGGATATCCCCGCGGTCCAATCCGGAAATGAGACGAATATCGAGCAGATCATTGCCCTTCGACCTCAGGTTGTCTTTATGAGCACGATGGCGCAGAGCCTTGAACACGTCACGTCGCTCGAGGCAGCCGGCATCAAGGTCGTCGAGAGCAGAGAGACGTCGATCGACGGCGTGTATTATTCAATCGGGGTGATAGGCGCCGTCACAGGGCATGACGACGAAGCGGCCGCACTGATAGAAAACATGAAGGCCTCGTTCGCACAGCTATCGGAAAACGCCCCCGGAGACGGCACAAAGACGGTCTATTTCGAAGTGTCCCCCCTTGAGTGGGGACTCTGGACCGCGGGCAAAAACACCTATATGAATGAGATCGCCGAGATGCTGGGCTACAGAAACGTCTTCGAGGACGTCGAAGGCTGGGCCGAGGTATCCGAAGAGCAGGTCCTCGCGCGAAACCCTGACTACATCGTGACCATTGCGATGTATTACGGTGAGGGCCCCACGCCCGTTGAGGAGATCATGGGGCGCCCCGGCTGGCAGAACGTTGCTGCAGTCAAAAACGGGGCGGTCTTTGAAGCGGACGCGGATTCCTTCACGAGGCCCGGACCCCGACTGGTCGACGCGGCGCAGGCATTCGGCGATTTTCTCGCCGCGCATAAGTGAATGCAGTATATGAGGCGAAGGGTGCTCCCGGGTCCCCTTCGCCTCCGGAGCGTACTATGATAAAAAGACCTGAAGGATTCAGCGCAACCGAATATATCCTGTTTGGCGCGGTGACGATCGTCGTGATGGTCGCATGCGTCTGCCTCGGGAGCGTCAACATACCTCTCGGGAACACCTTTAAAGTCATTTGGCAGGCTGTGCGCGGTCTTAGTGTTCCGGACGAGCTCTCCCCCGCCGTCATACTTTACGTCCGCCTGCCCCGCGTGTTCTGTGTGGCACTCGCGGGCGCGGGGCTCTCGGTATGCGGAGCCGCAATGCAGGGTCTGCTCAGAAACCCCCTGGCGGACGGCTCGACTCTGGGCGTCTCGGCCGGAGCCAGCCTGGGGGCTGTTACCGCCATCGCGTTCGGCCTGACAATACCCGGGCTCCCGTTTTCGGGCACCGTGATATTCGCGGTCATCTTCGCTTTTCTTGCGCTGGTCGTCATCCTGACTCTGGCTTACAGACTCGACTACTCCCTGACCACAAACACCATCATCCTTATCGGGGTCATATTCAATATGTTCGCCGGCAGCATCACAAGCCTCCTTATCACCTTTGCCCACGAAAAGGTGAAGACGATAACGTTCTGGTCTATGGGTTCTTTCGCCGGCAGCAGCTATAAAAACGCCCTTATCGTACTTATCGCCTTCGCCATCTGCGGCACGGTGATATTCAGCTATGCCCGTGAGCTCAACTCCTTCGCCATCGGCGAGGAGAACGCGAGACACGTAGGTGTAAACGTCAAGCGGGTAAAGCTTCTGATACTCATCGCTGTTTCCGTCCTGATCGGAGTGAGCGTCTCCATCAGCGGCACTATCGGCTTTGTGGGACTCGTCGTGCCGCACATGACGCGGATGATATCGGGCCCAAACCACAAACGCCTGCTGAGCGCCTCCGCTTTCTCCGGAGCGGTGTTTCTTATGATCGCGGACCTTGTGGCGCGCGTTATACTGCGCCCGCTTGAGCTGCCTATAGGCGTTGTCACCTCTTTCGTCGGTTCCATCGTGTTCGTGTACATCTTCTACACCTCAAGAAAGGCAAAGTGACGATGCTCCGTGTAATAGATCTCTCCGTGAAATTCGGATCGGCTCAAATAGTCAAACGGGTGTCGTTCGAACTGGAAGAACAACAATGGCTGATGCTGGTCGGACCTAACGGCGCCGGCAAGAGCACGCTTATCAACGCCATCTCCCGGGGTGTGCCGTATACGGGAAGCGTGCTTCTTCACGGCAGAAACATATCCGGGATGAAGCCGCAGGAACTAGCAAGGCATATGGGCGTACTCGCGCAGAGCCACAACGTCGCCTACTCCTTTTCCGTCGAGGAGGTCGTAAAGCTGGGGCGATACGCGTATTCCGGGGGCGTCTTTTCCTCCCCTCCGGCCGAGGACGACAGGATGGTGGACGAGGCCCTCGAGATGACCGGCATGACCTCCCTGCGCGGGCACTCAGTCCTCACGCTCTCGGGCGGCGAGCTGCAGCGCACGTTCCTTGCTCAGATCTTTGCGCAGGATCCGCAGCTTCTGATACTGGACGAGCCCGCCAATTATCTGGACCTTCTGTATCAAAAGCAGGTCTTTGACCTAATCCGGGAATGGGTAAAAAAACCCGGCCGCGCGGTCGTCTCTGTGGTCCATGACCTCAGTCTCGCCAAAGCCTACGGCACTAACGCCGTTTTGATGCACCGCGGCCGGATCATATCGAGCGGCAGCGTCGGCGAGGTGCTCTCAAAGGCCAATCTGAGAGTCGCTTATGATATGGACATATACGAGTGGATGAACAAAATGCTGTCCCAGTGGCAGTAAAATTACCAGGCCGGATCGTTTTCCGCCTGTAACGGAGGAAAAAATGGAGGACAAACTGAGAAATATCATAGCCTCTATCGGCCCGCTCGACGCTGACGCCGTAGAAAAAGCCGCCAGGAGACAGGATTCCCTCGCCAAGCCCCCCGGCAGCCTCGGCAAGCTCGAATCGCTCAGCATTCAAATTGCGGGGATAACCGGCCGTGTCTGCAACAAAATCGAGAAGCGCCGGGTTATCGTGCTTGCGGCCGATAACGGCGTATACGAAGAAGGCGTCTCGTCGAGCCCGCAGTCGGTCACTCTCGCTCAGACCATCAACCTCACCAGGGGGCTTACAGGCTGCGCCGTCCTCGCCAGACATTTCGGGAGCGAACTCCAGGTCGTCGACGTGGGCGTCAACGCCGAGGTCCGGTGCGAGGCCGTTCTCGACCGCAAGATCGCTTTCGGCACGAAGAACCTGTACAAAGAGAGCGCAATGACGAGAGAACAGGCGCTCAAGGCGATCCTTACGGGCGTCGAGCTGGCAAGACAGGCAAAGGCAGACGGCGTATCGATCGTCGGTGTCGGGGAGATGGGCATATGCAATACGACAACAAGCTCCGCTGTGCTCGCGTCGCTGCTGAGGCTTCCTGCTCTGGCCGTGACCGGGCGCGGCGGCGGAATAACCGACAGTATGTTTGAAAAAAAGAAAACGGTCATTGACGGGGCGATAGCCTCCCTCAGGCCGGACCCCGAAGACCCGGTGGACGTCCTGTCAAAAGTCGGCGGATTCGACCTCTGTGCCATGTGCGGCGTGTTTCTCGGGTGCGCGGAGCAGAGGATACCCGCCGTCGTGGACGGCCTTATATCGATTACGGCGGCTCTTTGCGCCGTCAGGTTGTGCGGGAACGTTAAAGGCTATCTCATACTCTCTCATGAATCATTCGAAAAAGGCTACGCGGTCGCTGCCGGGGAACTGGGGCTGAGCTCGCTCTTCTTGCTCGATATGCGCCTCGGGGAGGGCAGCGGCTGCCCGCTGGCGTTCGAGGTCGCCGCCGCCGCCTGCACGGTAATGCGCGACATGGCGACGTTCGCGGAAGCTGAGATAAACGACGACTATCTTGAGGAAATACGCGGGAAGGACTGCTTTACGGCATGACGGTATTCATTTCGGGCGGCTGCAAAAACGGAAAATCCACTTATGCCCTGCACGCAGCCAAGGCGATCTGCGGCGGAGGGAGTCTTTTTTATGCGGCTACGATGATCCCGCACGACGACGAGGACCTCAGGAGGATCGAGAGGCACGTGCGCGAGCGTGAGGGCTGGGGATTCAGCACGATCGAGAAAGGTTTCGATATATGCGAGATCGCGGCCCTGACAGGCTATCGCGCGACCATACTTCTTGACAGCGTCACCGCTCTGCTCTCAAACGAGATGTTCCGGGAGGGCGATTTCTTCCCCGACGCGGGCGCGAAGGTCATAAGCGACCTGAAAGCTCTGTGCGGGGGCGTCCGGAACATCGTGCTCGTGAGCGACTACATTTACTCCAACGCCGAGACTTTCGACGAGATGACCGGGTGTTACATGCGCTCGCTCGCCGCCGCCGACCGCGAGGCCGCAAAGTTAAGCGACACCGTGATAGAGCTTTGCTCCGGGAACGTGATTTTGCACAAGGGGAAACTGCCTGCATGAAAAAATGGGTGACGGCGTTCTTTATGACATGGGGCAAGTTTTGCGCGATCCCCTGCCCTTACAAGGTGTGGGACAGCGCCTGTACGGCGCTCACTCTCGTGATGCTGCCCTTTTTCGGCCTGATCATCGGTGCGATCTGGGCAGCCGCGGCATATCTGCTCGTTCTCGCGGACTGTCCACCCGCGCTGACGGCTGCCGCGCTTACGGCAATACCGTATACCGTCCCCGGCTTTATCCACCTGGACGGATTTATGGACTGCAGCGACGCCATCCTCTCAAGGCGTGACCTCGCAGAGCGCCAGAGGATACTCAAGGATCCCTCCACGGGGTCTTTTGCCGTCATCAGCCTGTGCATCGTCATGATCGTCACTTTCGCCGCGCTGTCGGGCGGTATCGGGAACAGGAACCTTTTCTGTCTTGCCGTTATACCGGCGGTGTCGCGCTGCTGCTCATCCCTTGCCGTTCTGACGCGCAGACCGATAGGCCACAGCAGTTATGCCGGCCTGAGCTCAACGCGGAGAGAACTCCGCAGCCGCGCATCTGCCGTAATTATCATGCTGGCTACGGCCGTAACGGTTCCGGCTGTTCTCGTTTTCCCGCTCGGCCTTTGCGCGGCTGTAACCGCAGCGGGCTCGGCATGCGCGATAGAATACGGCATCCGCCAGCTCGGCGGCATGTCGGGCGACGTGTCGGGATACGCTATAACGATCGGGGAACTCTGCGGCATCGTAGCTTTTGTTTTATTATAGGAGGGCGCCATGCATCTTGTCATCGGCGGAGCGTACCAGGGAAAACTTGAGTACGCGAAAGAAAAATTCAACATCAAAGATGAGGACGTTTTCACCTGCACCGAGAGCGGCGACCTGCCTCAGGGCAGCAAGTGCTTATACAGACTGGAGCTCTTCACGCTCTCATGTGTCAGGCGCGGTATTGACCCGTGCGGCGCGTTCTCGGACATCGGCGCGTGGAGCGGCTGCGTGATCATCTGTGAAGACATATTCTGCGGAGTCGTGCCGCTCGACCCTCTTGCAAGGGAGTGGCGTGAAGCCACCGGCAGGCTGCTGAACAAACTGTCGCCCGAAGCCTGCAGCGTGACGAGGATATTCTGCGGCATACCTCAAAAGCTCAAATGAGAAAAGTTCACCTTCTGCGCCACGGCGCTACGAGGGCGAGCGAGGAATCCCTGTATTGCGGGGCGACAGATATACCGCTGTCGGCAAAAGGGGAAGCGGCGCTTCTTGAGATGCGCAAAAACCGGGATTACCCCGATATATCGGGCTGCATCGTGGTCACCAGCGGCATGCGGCGCGCCGACGAGACACTGAAAGCGCTCTACGGAAGCGTCGGGCGCATAGCGCTGCCCGGTCTTAAAGAGATGAACTTCGGTGAATTTGAGATGCGCTCGTATGCCGAGCTATGCGGCGACCCCGCATATCTTGAATGGATCACGGGCGACAATGCCGCAAAACGCTGCCCGGGCGGTGAGAGCGGCATTGAGATGCGCGAGCGCTCCCTCAGGTGCTTTAACGACCTGTTCTCCTCCTGCGGAAACGACCTGTTGATCGTCACCCACGGCGGGGTCATCAGCACTTTGATGGACAGCTTTTTTCCCGGCTCCGGTCGGAACTTTTACGAATGGCAGCCCCGGAACGGCGAGGGATATACGGTCTCGTTCATCCTGGCGAGGCCCGAAAGCTGGACAGTTCTGCCGGGAGGCCGGGGCGGCCGGTAAAGATCGCCGCTGTCTCTTATCCGAAGCCTGCAAAAAACAGAATTTTGATGCTTCAGCGGCGAGGTCTTTCCCACCTCCGTTTCAATAACAAATGCTCTTTGAAACGCAAACCAGCCGCGCTTCGGTCTGAAGCGCGGCTGCCGGTATGGGGTAATCTTACTTGATCTCGACTTTCGCTCCAACCTCGGAGAGTTTCGCCGAGATGTTGTCGGCCTCGTCCCTGCTGACCTTCTCTTTAATCGTCTTGGGAATGGAGTCGACGAGTTCCTTCGCCTCTTTCAGGCCAAGGCCTGTCACTTCGCGGACGGTCTTTATGGTGTTGATCTTGCTGGGGCCGCTGTCTGTCAGGACAACGTCAAACTCGGTCTGCTCGACCTCTACCGCGGCGGCCTCCTCGGCGGCGGCGGGAGCGGCGGCGGCAGCGGCGGGAGCGGCGACGGCTGCGGCCGATACGCCGAACTCATCTTCAAGAGCATGAACGAGCTCTGACAGTTCGACAACGGTAAGAGTCTTGATGGAATCTATCAAAGCGGTGATTTTTTCGTTAGCCATTTTATTATACCTCCAAAATTAATACTTATGCTGATTTCTTCTGAGCTATCTGATTGAGCGCGATCGCGAGACCCTGAATAGTAGCGTTCAGAACGCTTGCAAGACCGCTGACCGGCGCGAGCATGGTGCCGAGCACCTGCGCGATGAGAACCTCCCTCGGAGGAAGCGACGCAAGTTTCTTGACCTCGTCCGCCGTCAGAACTTTTCCGTCGACAAAGCCCGCTTTGACGACGAATTTCGCGTTCTTTTTGGCGTAATCCGTCATTTTCTTTGCGCACAGGACGGCGTCGGTCGGGTGGACGGCCAGAGCCGTGGTCCCCTTGAGCACCTCTTCAAGGCCATCGATCCCCGCCATTTCGGCAGCGCGCAGCGTCAGGGTGTTCTTGATAACCGTGTATTCGATCCCCGCGGCGCGCAGCTCCGCGCGAAGCACCGTATCGTCTGCCACGTTTATTCCCCTGTAGTCCACGAGCACGCCGGAGGCTGAATTCTTAATCTTTCTAGAGAGCTCCTCCACGGCCGCCTGCTTTTTTTCCAGTGTTTTTGCATTGGGCATGTTTGGTTTTCACCTCCGTTATCGCTGGGTTTGAGCGCGCCAAAGAAAAAAAATCCTCACGCCAAGACGTGAGAATACAACTTTCCCGCAATATGCCTGAAAAGCATCCTCGGCAGGCGGGCTGTCGCCCGTTAGGAAATCACCTGCTGTCTTTGGAACGCAACGCTGATAGTACCATACTCCTCCCGCTCCTGTCAAGCCTTTTTGCATTTTTTGCGGATATTCCGTGAACCCGCCCGGGCGGTACGCAGGCGCATTTCTCACCATGGGGCAGCGGGAGAAACAGTGTTGAAAAATATCTGTTTCGCACTTATAATCAGCGTGGGGCGAATCGGT
>JAAYAR010000112.1 GCA_012719235.1 Clostridiales bacterium | reverse complement strand
TCGGCGTCCTGCCTCAGGACGACAATATCTACCGCTACGACGCCGACGGAAAACCCAGCTCTGACGTTCCGGAGGACAGCCCCGTAAAAGCCGCCCTGCGGGATATTCTCCAAAAGCTGGGGTTATAAATCATTTCCTTTCGGACGTACAGGAAGGAAAATTGCACTAACAGATCTGATCTGCGCAGGGTCAAACGCCGCTGCCGGGCTGACGGTGAACGCGTGACCTGCCGCGGATGCCTGCGCTGAGATCCCGGAAGGCATCGCCCCGTGAAAACGAGGGCGGTATCGGTTTTTTGCCCGATCCCGACATCCGCTGCCCGGGCGTACCACCGGTCAAGGGCGATATCCACGGCCTCGCCGTGATGCCGGACAAAGCAGACGACGTGAAGCAGCCGGCGATGGATCCGAACATTTAATATAATATCTAGAATAACCTTTTTGGAGTTTATATGCATAAAGTTATATTCCAATTCGAGAGCGGCGGAGATGTAACAATCTTCGCCGCTCCCGGTGAAAACCTGCTGGAGCTGGCCCGCAAGGCCAATGTTGTTATCGACGCGCCCTGTTCCGGCAACGGCTCCTGCGGCAAATGCAGGGTCAAGCTGATGTCGGGTACTCTGAAAAGCAATAAGTCGCTCCATCTGGACAGCGAATTCAACGAAGGCTGGCGGCTCGCCTGCGGTTCCACCGTCAACGGCGACGTCAAGGTCATGGTGCCGGACATCGCGTCGGCCTACAAAAGCCGGATGAAGACGGCCGACCTCTCCTCGCCGGAAGAGGTCAGGATATTTACGGAGCTGCAGGAGAATCTGAGGACTGCCGGTTTCAATCAGTCGGGCCAGATCAAGACCTTTTCCGTCCGAATGGACGCGCCGACACTGGACGACACCATGCCGGACAATGAACGCTTTTCCCGCGCCGTCCGCGAGGCCACGGGTGCCGGGCATGTCATCGTCCCGTTCTTCATCCTCAGGAAGCTCCCGGATCTGCTGCGTGACAATGATTTCGCGCTCCGGTGCGTAGGCGAGCTGTTCGACGGTACGATTGAGATCATGGACATCAGCAGCGATGCCGGCACGGTGCCCGTCTGCGGCCTCGCCGTCGATATCGGCACGACGACGGTGTCCGGCGTTCTGGTGGACCTGCAGACAGGAGATATATTGGCAAAAGGCAGCGCCGGCAACGGGCAGATCCGCTACGGCGCGGATGTGATCAACCGCATCATTGAGCAGCAGAAGACAGACGGCATAGAAAAGCTTCAGAATGCAATCATAAAAGAGACGCTTCTTCCGCTTATTGAAGTTTTATGCCTGGACGCCGGTGTCCCTCAAAAGCGAATATTCCGCATGGCGGTGGCATCCAATACAACGATGAACCACCTGCTTCTGGGCATCAACGCGAATCATCTGCGCACAGAGCCGTACATCCCGGCCTTTTTCCGGCTCCGGCCCGTATTGACACGGGCTTTGGGCATCGAGCTCGCCCCGGCGGCAAAACTCTCCGTGGCTCCCAACATAGGCAGCTATGTGGGCGGCGACATCACCGCCGGTGCGCTGGCCTGTATGATCTGGAACACCGGAGATCTCTCCATGCTCATCGACCTGGGCACAAACGGCGAGATCGTTTTCGGCAATTCGGAATTTCTGATATCATGCGCCTGTTCGGCGGGTCCCGCCTTTGAGGGCGGCGATATCTCCTGCGGCATGCGCGCCACCCACGGCGCCATCGAGGCTTGTGTCATAGACAGGGATACGATGGAGCCGCGCATGACGGTCATCGGCGATATCCGCCCCGTCGGCCTTTGCGGCTCGGGCATCATCGACGTCATAGCGGAGCTTTTCCGCGCCGGGATTATCAACGGCAAGGGCAAGTTTATCCGCGAAGGCCGCCGCATCAAACGAGACGAATTTGATATCGGCTCCTATGTGCTTGCTTTCCCCGAGGAGTCTGGCAGCGGCCGCCCGGTCTCAATAAGCGAGGTGGACATCGACAACTTCATCAGGGCCAAGGGCGCGATTTTCTCAGCCATCATGACGCTTATCACGTCCCTGGGCTTTACACCCGACATGCTGGAGCACGTGCTGGTCGCCGGGGGCATCGGCAGCGGCATCAACATGCGCAACGCCGTTTACATCGGTATGTTCCCCGACCTGCCCCTTGAGAAGTTTTCATACATCGGCAACTCCTCACTGGCCGGCGCTTATGCCATGCTGACCTCCGAGGACGCCGCAGGGAAACTGGAAGACATCGCAAGAAGCATGACATATCTGGAGCTCTCCACCCAGCCGGGATATATGGACGCTTTTGTAGCCGCTTGCTTTTTGCCACACACAGACGGGACACTATTCCCGTCCGTCAGCGATGAGGTGACATGATGTCCGATACGAGAAACTTCAATCAGCAGTACGGTGTCCCGATGGCCATTTATCAGGAACGGTACAGGGCGCTTGACCCGGAGGAGGTTTCCCGCCGGTCCGGTGTTCCCTATGACAGCGGCCTGAGCGTATTTTCAATGACCGTTCTGGGCTTTGACCTTCTGGTCTCATGGCCTGAGTTTTCGCTGAAACCGCTGGATGTCCGCTGTCCGTCGGTGCTCTGCGGCAACGCGGCGCAGATCCTTCTGATCCGATACCTCATTAAGGGCACCAAAGCAGAGCCCGCCGGCGCGTTTATCCCTTACAGGGAGATCCCCTGGGGTGAGGTCTACGACAAGAACTTTCAGGGCCGCTGCCGGGCTCGCCTGGCATACAGCTACAGCGGCAAACTCGACGTTTTTGATAGAGCCTGCCGGTCATTGGGCGGCGTCCCCGTCAAGAAGGGAGACGCAGCCTTTGACCTCCGGTTCATCCCCGGCGTCACCGTCCGGCTGATCCTCTGGTCCGGTGACGAAGAGTTCCCGCCACAGTCCCAATGGCTGTTCTCGGACAACACCCCTCTGGCGTTCTCGGCCGAGGATGTGGCCGGCATGGGCGACGTGATCATCGGAGCTCTGAAGGAAATGTCAAAAAGATAGCATGTAGGGGCTGTGCGCCGGGACTGTCGGTCCGAAGCGTGGCAGCCCCTTTAAAAATCCTTGACACTGCCATTCGGGGTATGGTTTTTTGTAAGAGAAGTTATTTTATATGCGGTATTCAAGGCAAGCCTTTGCGTAACCGTATACGGTGAAGAAAGCCTTGATCACTATCGTGACCATGACCACGCACATCATCAGAATAATGAGAATGAACATGAACGTGACCATGACGAGGTTGAAAAGGAAATAGAAAATGGCAAATGAAAAAAAAGAAAAAGGATTCCATCATTCGCATCATCATGATCCGCAGGAGAAGAAACGACAGATCAACCGGATCTCGCGTATTGTCGGTCATCTGGAGCATATCAGAAAAATGATCGAAAATGACGAGGATTGTTCCGATGTACTGGTGCAGATCTCGGCGGTCCGTTCAGCTTTGAACGGTCTCGGGAAAGCAATTATCAACGAACATATTACCCATTGCATTACCCACGCGATCGAGGACGGGGATTCCTCCGCAGTCGATGAATTCAAGGATGCGATTCAACGTTATCTGTGATTTCATCCGGAAAAGCGGTTCTTTATATCCCCCGGGGAGGCTTGTAGCACCCTGAAAGTGTTGATATAATTCAAAAAGCAGAATATTGCCCCGGCAGGCTGGGATCAGATCGAGTCAAACCCGACAAATCACTTCATAGAAGGCGATCACATTTAAATAACGCTGTCTGCCGTCAAAGAAATAGCAAAGGAGTAATGTTTTATGCACATGGCAGACGCTCTGTTGTCACCGCCAGTGGCAACGGTAATGTATGCGGCGTCCGCAGCCGCAACGGGAATATCGGTCCATAAGCTGAAAAAAGACGAGAATACTCAGAAGCTTCCGACTATGGCTGTAGCTGCGGCGCTTGTTTTCGCAGGACAGATGATAAACTACACTATTCCCGGAACAGGTTCTTCGGGACATCTGAGCGGAGGCATGCTGCTTTCGGCTCTTCTCGGTCCTCAGGCGGGATTCTTATCCATGGTGGTAATCCTTGCAATACAGTCTCTTTTTTTTGCGGACGGAGGCCTTATGGCCTTAGGCGCGAACTGCTGGAATATGGCGTTCTACGGTTGTTTTGTGGGGTATTACCTGATCTGGCAGCCGATAATGCGCGGTCGTTTGTTCCCGAAGATGGAGGCAAAAGCGGCTGCAAGAACGAAGATCATTATGGCGTCCGTGATCGGCTGTATCGTTACGCTTCAGACGGGTGCGTTTTCCGTTGTAGTTGAAACCTCACTGTCCGGGATCACCGAGCTGCCTTTCGGCGCATTCTGCGCTCTCATGCAGCCTATACATCTTGCCATAGGCCTTGTCGAAGGACTTATTACTACCGCAATACTGATATTTGTCTTTGAAGCCCGTCCCGAACTGCTTCAGGAGGTTAATGCAAAGACCGGGGGACATAAGGGAAAGCTTACATTGAAAAAAACCCTTGTCGCCCTTGCGGTACTTGTTGTAATGGTTGGCGGTGCATTGTCTCTCTTTGCCAGTTCCAATCCTGACGGTCTTGAATGGGCACTGTTCGGCAACACGGAAGCCGGATACAATGAAAATATGGCGCTTGACGAAGAAGATTACGGTATCGAAAGCGGACTTTCCGAAAAAGCTGCTTCCGTTCAGGAAAAAACCGCATTCCTTCCCGATTATTCATTTGCAGACAGTGAAAGCGCAGCAGGCACGGCGGTATCGGGTATTGTCGGTTCCGCAATCGTTGCAGTGGCAGCGGCAGGGATCAGCGTACTCGGCAGATTCTTCCGAAAAAAGAAACAAGCATAGAATCGGAAAAGCAGTAAATAAATCGAGTCGAAGGGGCATCCGAAACGGGTGCCCGTTCCGTAGTATCAGGGGTATAATGGACAGAATTGACCATGCAGCTTCAGAGTTGAGGGAAATGGATGACCTTGCGGCATTATCGTCCCCGATCCATTCCATTCATCCCTTAGCGAAGTTGATCGTAACAATTTCATATATTATTCTGACCGTATCTTTCAGCAAGTATGATTTGAGCGGTCTGATCGTCATGCTGTTGTATCCTGTCATTATCTTTTCAATAAGCGGAATACCGATCAAAACCTGCTTCTATAAACTGCGGATCGTTTTGCCGCTGGTCTGCGCCGTCGGATTATTCAACCCTTTTTTTGATAAAGCACCGCTCATGAGCATCGGCAGCATCGCGGTTTCCGGCGGAGTCATTTCTATGATAACGCTGATGCTGAAAGGCATGTTCTGCCTGATGGCCTCCTTTATTCTTGTGGCGACCACGACAATGGATGCGATCTGTGCGGCGCTCCGTAAGATCCGTATGCCGGGCATGATCGTCACTCTGCTGCTGCTGACCTATCGTTATGTTTCCGTCATGATCGATGAAGTTTCGGTCATGGCAACCGCTTATAAATTGCGAGCACCGGGGCAAAAAGGGGTCCATTATTCTGCCTGGGGTTCCTTCCTCGGTCAGCTTCTGCTCAGGAGTATGGACAGAGCGGAAGAGATGTATTCCAGTATGCAGCTTCGCGGCTTTAGCGGTGAATTTCAATACGCCGATGTATCGCCGGCAAAGCCGAAAGACTATCTGTATACAGTGTTTGCTGTGGGCATATTTTTCCTGTTCAGAATGATCAATATAGCGACACTGTTTGGCGGCATCGCGTTGGGAGGCTCTCTATGATACGGTTTGAACACGTTTCATGTGAATATGAAAAAGGACAGACTGTTCTGAATGATCTGTCTTTTGAGATCCAAGACGGAGAGTCTGTCGGCTTGATAGGAGCAAACGGCGCAGGTAAATCCACACTTATGAAGGTACTTCTCGGTCTGTTGCCTTACAGCGGTAGAATTCTTGTTGATGATCTTGAGGTCAACAAAGCAAATCTCAAAGAAATACGACGAAAAATGGGATTTGTCCTTCAGAACTCCGACAATCAGATGTTCATGCCCACAGTGTTTGAGGATATCATGTTTGCACCTTTGAACTATGGAATGACAAGAGAAGAAGCAGAAAAGAGAACCGAAGATACACTCAATGAATTGGGGCTTTCCAACCTTAAGCACCGCCATAATCACAAAATATCCGGCGGAGAGAAAAAGATGGCTGCTATTGCGACAGTCCTTGCCATGGATCCCGGCACTCTGTTGATGGATGAGCCTACATCCGCTTTGGATCCGTACAACCGCCGCATAGTTATTAACACAATAAATAAACTGAATAAGACAAAAATAATAGCTTCTCATGATCTTGATATGATCCTTGACACATGCCGGAGAGTGATCCTTCTTTCAAACGGAAGTATCGCTGCCGATGACGGTGCCGAAAATGTTCTGACGGATCAGATTTTACTTGAAAAAAACCGGATGGAACTGCCGTTGAGTTATTCTCATATGAAAAAGCAATAACTCAGACGAGCCTGTGAAAACTTTCTGTAAAAAGCCTTCTGTGACGGAATAAACACAGGAGGCTTTTAAACAACGGGAAGACCGGGAAAACAAAAACCTCCGAAAACTCTTGTAAACAGGGCGTTTCGGAGGTTTAGCCTTTAAGAATGAATCACTCCCACTCGTTGTTGGGCATCATATTTAACGGATTTTGCTTCATAAATTTGATACCTCATTTTTTTGATTATTTGATGTGTCCATATTATCCAGCCCTATACGATGGGCTGTTATCAAATTGTTATC
>JAAYAR010000111.1 GCA_012719235.1 Clostridiales bacterium | reverse complement strand
TGAAAAAGCAACACGGCTGTACCTGTTTTGAGCCCGGACGTGCAGATAATCTGTCTCAGCCGCGGCGCGTCGACCCCGGGAGCAAACAGAAAGGCCTGCGAATATGTCCGGCAGATGAAAATTACATACCGCTGCATTTTCTTAACTTGACAAAAATGAATGAAACGTGTATAATGCGAAATTAAAAGAAAAGATAATAACGATGAGATAGAGGCGCGCCGTGCAATCAGTACCCGCTGCCAATGAGGATACAGGTCCTCAGCCGCGGTGAAAGGTGCAGGCGCCGAAGGAGATTCTCCCTGTAGAGGATCTGCCTGGGCGGTGGAATAACATCCTTCCGACTGTCGCTGTTAGCGGAGCACTATCGTATTGTTACCGTATAGTTCGCTGCTGCGGTCAACCGCGCAGGCTGAGCTCAAATGAAATGGTACGAAACTGATCCGTGGCGGTCAGTTTCGTTTTTTCTTTTCTAATACTCTATAGCAGGAGGAATCGCATATGACGACCCGGGAAAGAGCTATGCTGCACCCCAATTACTCTGTCGATGACCGAGGGCACTTTTGCATCGGCGGCGTTGACAGCGTGATGCTGGCAAAAAAATACGGCACCCCCCTGTACGTACTTGATGAAGACGCTGTTCGAAGGAACTGCAGAACGTACTATTCATCGGTGAAAAAACACTTCCCTCCGGGTTCGACCGCGATATACGCCAGCAAAGCCCTTTCGTTTAAACGCATATATCCCGTGATAAACGAAGAGGGCCTCGGGGCGGACGTAGCTTCTGCCGGGGAACTGTATATAGCAAAGAGCGCCGGCTTCCCGATGGAAAAAATACTGTTCCACGGAAACGGCAAGAGCGAAGCGGATATTCGATTTGCGCTTGAATGTTCGATCGGCTGTTTTGTCGTCGATAACCGGGAGGAACTTGACACTCTGAACCGCTGCGCCGGCGAGATGGGCATACGCCAGAAGATACAGCTGCGTCTGACGCCCGGTATTGACCCGCATACGTTCGACGCGGTTAACACCGGAAAGATCGACTCAAAATTCGGTACCGCCATAGCGACAGGGCAGGCGTTTTCTCTGACTTCATACGCGCTGACGCTCCGAAATCTCGATCTTCAGGGCTTCCACTGCCATATCGGCTCCCAGATCTTTGATGATCGTCCTTTCTGCGATGCTGCCGACATCATGCTGGATTATATCGCGACCGTGCGCGACAAAACGGGTTTCACTGCGTCCGTACTGAATCTTGGAGGTGGGTTTGCCGTCCGCTACACACACGACGACCCGGAGATATCGATAGAAGAGAATATCGCGCGCCTCGGCAGCCATATCATGGATCGCTGCGGAGAGCTGCATATTCCCGTACCCGCGATTATTCTGGAGCCCGGTCGGAGCATAGTCGCCGACGCGGGTGTTACGCTTTACACTGTGGAAAACGTAAAAACTATCGAAGACTATAAAAACTACGTGACCGTGGACGGCGGTATGGCAGATAACCCGCGTTACGCGCTCTACCGGTCCCCGTACACCGTGCTAATTGCCAATCGCGCCGCGGCCAATCCGGATGCCCTATATACTATAGCAGGCAGATGCTGCGAGAGCGGAGACATGATACAGGAGGACGTTCCCCTGCCCGCTCCGCAAAGAGGCGATATCGCCGCCGTCCTGGTGACCGGAGCGTACAACTATTCCATGGCGTCAAATTACAACTGGCTTTGCCGGCCAGCTCTCGTTATGCTGCGCGGCGGGACGGAAACTCTTGCGATACGCCATGAGACCTTCGCGGATCTTGCCGCTTGCCAGCTGTGACCTGAAGACTTCAATCCTCCGGCAAATATCATTAATAAGACACCCCGCCCGTACACTGTACAGGCGGGGTTCGTTTAGCTTCTGCAATGCCCGGCGGGTCCCCGCTTTAAACACTGAAAAAGGGGAATAATATGGGTATTCTGGCAAAAGCGGGTGACCTGGCATGGAATCCGGCAATAATACTTATTTTTTTGTCGGCAGGCCTCTATTGCAGCGTTCACATAAGGTTTTTCCAGTTGAGGCCCCGGCTGTGGATACGCGAGCTGCTGCACGCGGAGCGATCCGCGTCCGGAGGCAGCATTGCTCCATGGAAAGCGGCTGTTACCGCGATCGGGGGAGCGCTGGGAACAGGTAATATAGCGGGCGTTGCGTGGGCAGTTGCCCTCGGCGGTCCAGGGGCGGTATTCTGGATGTGGATGTCGGCCTTATTCGGAATGGCGCTTTCTTTCACGGAGAAGACCCTGACGCTGATGACGGTTCGCCGGGAAAAAGGCGGTCCTCTGGGTGGCGCCATGTGCTATATTGAAAATGCTCTGGGCAAAGCGCCCGCCGTCATATACGCTTTGCTCTCCGCGGCCTCTTTCGCAAGTGTCGGCTCAATGACGCAGTGCAGCGCCTTGACCGGCAGCATCTGCGCTCTGACCGGTTCAAGTGAGGTGATCGTTGGAATCGCTCTTGCGCTTATGACATACCTTATCATATCGGGAGGGCTCAGACGTACCGCTGCAGCGTCCTCGGTTTTGGTGCCCGCGGTATCCGTCGCGTACGTTGCTTGCGGGTTTTTCGCCATATACATCCTTCGCAGCGCGCTGCCCGACGTGATGCGGAGTATTTTTCTCGAGGCCTTCAACTTCCGGCCGGCCGCTTCCGGAACCGGGGCGGTGCTCGCCATGAGATACGGCTATGCGAGAGGAGTTTTCTCCAGCGAAGCGGGTGTCGGTTCTTCCACGATCCCGCACGCGTCGTCCAGCGCACAGGAGCCTGCACACCAGGGTGTCTGGGGTATTTTCGAAGTCTTCCTTGACACTATCGTCATTTGTACGATAACGGCTCTTATAATCCTTTGCGGCCCGTACTCCCGCTCCGGTCTTACCGGAGAGGTCTTGACGAGCGCGGCGTTTTCCGTGCTGCTCGGGAAATACGCCGGTCCTTTCACAGCGTTTTGTATCCTTGTCCTCGCATTTTCAACTATCATAAGCAGAGAGTGGTGCTTTGAACAGAGCCTGCGCTACCTTTTGGGCGACAGACTGAAGACCGGCGTTGTGAGGAAGATGTTTTGCGTTTTCAGTTTTCTCGGGGCCGTTCTCCCTTCGCGCTCGCTCTGGGACAGCGCGGATATCCTGAATATTGCGCTGGCCGTGCCCAATCTTGCCGCCGTCTGCGTCCTTGCGCGTGTCGCCGCAAAACGGCTGGAGCACCTGAGATCATTCGGAAGTCTGCGAAAAAGAGGCGCTGAGCGAGCGCGATGATGCAGCCGGATGAAACTGTCGAAAATCCAATTTTTTGCTGTAATATATTGCGAATTATCCTTGACTTTTCAATGTGGCTGATATAGAATACATGCTTGCGTGAATATGGGAATTTGTCGCAAAGGAGGCGCGTCATGGATTTTAAGATCAGAGCGGGCGCGAGGGTAGTCGGCCTGAAACAGTCGCTTCGAGCTATCCGCGACGGCCTGGCCGCTGAAGTATATCTTGCCGACGACGCCCAGCAGAGCGTGCGGACACCGGTGCTGAATCTATGCGCTGAAAAAGGCATAGAACCGGTCCATGTGCCGACAATGGCCAGCCTTGGCAAGGCTTGCGGCATATCCGTAGGCGCTTCCGTAGCGGTATCCCTGAAAAACTGATATTCGGTTTTTGCGAATATGCTCCGGCATATCGTTAAAAATAATTATTCTGTAAGAAAGGAGGAAACTAATGCCCACCTTTAACCAGCTGGTCAGAAAAGGCAGAAAGATGGAGACGTACAAGTCTACATCCCCCGCTCTTCAGAAGGGATTCAACACGCTTAAGAACCGCGAGACCGGTATCTCTTCACCTCAGAAGCGCGGCGTCTGCACGGCTGTCAGAACGTCGACCCCCAAAAAGCCGAACTCCGCGCTCAGAAAGATCGCCCGTGTGCGCCTTTCAAACCGTTACGAAGTCTCGGCGTATATCCCCGGTGTCGGCCACAATCTGCAGGAGCACTCTGTCGTAATGATCAGGGGCGGCCGTGTAAAGGACCTCCCCGGCGTGCGTTACCACATAATCCGCGGTACACTGGATACTCAGGGTGTACAGGGGCGCATGCAAGGCCGTTCAAAATACGGAGCGAAGAGACCCAAAGCAGGAAAAAAGAAATAATCATCGGGCGGCGCAGGCCGCAGCCCTGAGTTTATTTATATATATTATGTAGATAGACCTCAGGGCACTACGAGAGCGGGCATGCTTTCGAGTACCTATGAAATCAGACTGTGAAGGAGGGAAGAAATGTGCCCAGAAGAGGTAACATCCCTAAAAGAGAAGTGTTGCCGGATCCGATCTATAATTCGGTACTGGTAACAAAACTGATAAATTCCATCATGCTCGATGGGAAAAAGGGCGTAGCCCAGAAGGTCGTTTACGATGCCTTCAAAATAATCGGCGAAAAAACAGGCAAAGATCCGCTCGAGGTATTCACCCAGGCAATAGAGAACATCATGCCTTCGCTGGAAGTCAAAGCCAGACGCGTGGGCGGTGCGACCTATCAGGTCCCTATCGAAGTCCGCCCCGCAAGAAGACAGACGCTCGGGCTGCGCTGGCTGACCGGATATGCCAGGAAGCGCTCTGAGCGTACAATGCACGAACGCCTCGCCGGCGAAATTATGGACGCCAGCAACAACACCGGCAGCGCCGTTAAGAAGCGCGAGGATACTCACAAGATGGCGGATTCAAACAAGGCGTTCTCGCATTTCCGCTGGTAACCGTATTAGGAGATAATTTTATGCCCAGGCAAAGTTCCCTCACAAAGACCAGAAATATCGGAATAATGGCGCATATCGATGCGGGCAAAACCACTACGACCGAGCGCATCCTTTTCTATACCGGCCGAAACTACAAGCTCGGCGAAGTTCATGAGGGCACCGCCACGATGGACTGGATGGAACAGGAGCAGGAGCGGGGAATCACCATAACCTCCGCAGCGACTACGTGTTTCTGGAACGACTGCCGCATCAACATCATCGACACCCCCGGTCACGTTGATTTCACTGCCGAGGTTGAGAGATCTCTGCGTGTCCTTGACGGCGCTGTCGCGGTTCTTTGTGCAAAGGGGGGCGTTGAGCCCCAGTCAGAGACTGTATGGCGCCAGGCTGACCACTACAATGTTCCCCGCATGGCTTACGTCAATAAAATGGATATCGTCGGCGCCGATTTCCTGCACGTCATCGATATGATGCACGACCGCCTCAAATGCAATGCGGTCCCGATCCAGCTCCCTATCGGAGCTGAAGACGATTTTCGCGGGATAATAGACCTTGTGCAGATGCAGGCGTTTTTGTATTATGACGATCTCGGCAACGACGTGCGCTGCGAACCCATACCGGACGACATGACGGACATGGCGGAGGAATATCGAAAAAACCTGATCGAATCGGTCTGTGATTTCAACGACGAGATCATAGAACTGTATCTTGACGGCAAAGAAATACCTGTTCCCGTTTTAAAATCCGCAATTCGCAAAGCTACGATCGCCGGCGAGCTGATACCTGTCGTCTGCGGCACTTCTTATCACAACAAGGGCGTACAGAAGCTGCTCGACGCTATCGTAGACTATATGCCTTCCCCGCTGGACAAGCCCGCCATATACGCGACAAATCCGGATACCGGCGAGGAAGAGATCCGCACTCCCGACGACGACGCCCCTCTTTCCGCTCTCGCGTTTAAAATCGCCGTAGATCCGTACGTTGGCAAGCTCTGCTACTTCCGTGTCTATTCCGGCAAGCTTCAAAGCGGCGGCGTGGCATATAACGTCAGCAAGGGGAAGCGCGAGCGTTTCGGGCGTATTCTGCAGATGCACGCAAATCACCGCGAGGATATCGACACGGTGTATGCGGGCGACATCGCGGCAGCAGTGGGGCTTAAGAACACGACCACCGGTGATACCCTTTGCGACGAGAAATTCCCCGTTCTGCTCGAGTCAATGACATTCCCCGAGCCCGTCATACGCGTGGCAATCGAGCCCCGGACAAAAGCAGGCCAGGAGAAAATGGCGATCGCACTTTCAAAATTATCGGAAGAAGACCCCACCTTCAAAACGTACACCGATGAAGAGACCGGACAGACGATCATCGCCGGCATGGGCGAGCTGCATCTGGAGATAATCGTGGACAGGCTTTTACGCGAGTTCCGCGTGGAGGCAAACGTCGGCAGGCCTCAGGTGGCCTATAAAGAAACGATAACCGCGTCCGCAAAGGTAGAAAACAAATATGTTCGCCAGACAGGCGGCCGCGGCCAATACGGTCACGTCGTGCTTTTCGTGGAGCCCAACGAATCGGGAAAAGGCTTCGAGTTCTCAAACAAGATCGTCGGCGGCGTAATCCCGAAAGAATATATTCCCGCCGTCGAGGACGGGATCAAAGGGGCCATGCAGTCAGGCGTGCTGGCCGGTTACAGCGTTGTGGACGTTAAGGTTACGCTCCTGGACGGTTCCTACCACGAGGTTGATTCATCGGAACTCGCCTTTAAGATCGCCGCTTCCATGGCGTTCAAAGAGGCCTGCAGAAAAGCGCAGCCGGTGCTGCTTGAGCCGATCATGAAAGTCACGATTATCGTCCCCGACGAATATATGGGAGACGTAATGAGCGATATAACCGCACGGCGAGGCCACATTACCGGCACTACCTCCTCAAGCGGCGCTCAGCAGATCACCTGCGACGTACCTCTGTCTTCGCTTTTCGGATACGCCACGGACCTGCGCTCACGCACACAGGGCAGAGGCCAGTATGTCATGGAACCGAGCCATTATGTTCGTGTGCCGAAGGCGCTTCAGGAGGAGCTTGTCTCATCGCACGACAGACACTATTGACACACAGACACATTTGTGATAAACACTCAACAATAAGAATAATAAACACCTGATAAGGAGGATAAATACTCATGGGCAAGCAGAAATTCGAAAGAACAAAACCGCATGTCAATATCGGAACAATCGGCCACGTCGACCACGGCAAGACCACCCTCACCGCTGCAATTACCAAGGTTCTTGCCATGGCGGATCCCAATGCTGCTTCCTTTACAGCCTATGATCAAATCGACAAGGCCCCCGAGGAAAAAGCCCGCGGAATCACGATCAACACGTCACACGTAGAGTATCAGACTGCAAAAAGGCACTATGCCCACGTCGACTGCCCGGGCCATGCCGACTATATCAAAAACATGATCACCGGTGCCGCTCAGATGGACGGCGCGATACTGGTCATTGCCGCGACAGACGGCCCGATGGCCCAGACCCGCGAGCACATAGTGCTCGCCCGCCAGGTTAACGTGCCCTATATCGTCGTCTTCATGAACAAGTGCGACCAGGTCGACGACGAAGAGCTCCTCGATCTCGTTGAGATGGAGATCCGCGAGCTGCTCTCCAAGTACGAGTATCCCGGCGACGACCTCCCGATCATCCGCGGCAGCGCCCTGAACGCACTGTCCAGCGACAGCGCCGATCCTAACGCCCCTGAATACAAATGCATCTGGGATCTCATGGACGCCGTCGACAACAACATCCCCACGCCCGAGCGCAAATCCGATCTCCCGTTCCTGATGCCCATCGAGGACGTCTTTACGATCACCGGCCGCGGCACAGTTACCACGGGCCGTGTCGAGCGCGGCCGCGTCAAAGTCGGTGACGAGGTTGAGATCGTCGGCCTCATCGACGAGCCGAGGAAGACAGTCGTGACCGGTACCGAAATGTTCCACAAGACCCTCGATTACGCCGAGGCAGGCGACAACGTCGGCACACTGCTTCGCGGTATCGCCAAGACAGACGTTCGCCGCGGACAGGTCCTCGCAAAGCCGGGTTCCATCAAGCCTCTGACCAAGTTCCGCGGACAGGTCTACGTACTGACCAAGGAAGAGGGCGGGCGCCATACCCCGTTCTTCAACAACTACCGCCCGCAGTTCTATTTCCGCACGACCGACGTCACCGGTATCATCAATCTGCCCGAGGGCGTTGAGATGTGCATGCCGGGCGACAACGTCGAGATGGACGTTGAGCTCATCACTCCCATCGCCATCGAGACCGGCCTCCGTTTCGCTATCCGTGAAGGCGGCCGTACCGTCGGCTCCGGCGTTGTCATCGATGCGAAATAATTGATCTGAATTCACCGAAAAGGAGTGCCGCATTTTAAACGCGGCACTCCCCTTTTATAGCCTGACAGCAGCGATTATTGTTCTCGTTGCGGCGGGCTCTCTTCACGCCGGCCGCGGGATGATATCGTCAGACGCTGAATGCATTGTCATACCGTGTCGGTCGCGAGCGTTTCAGACTCGCTTTTTTTTGTGACGTCCTTTATCGACTTGCCGCTAAGGAAACGCAGCGTGCACCATATGCCTTTGAGAGGATACTCGATCGTCAAAAAGAAATACATCCAGAACGGTCTCCAATGCAACACGAAACCTGTCAGCGCTCCGAGCGGCAGCGATACGACCCAGAGCAGCAGGATATCCGCAAGGGCAATAAACCGGGTGTCCCCCGCGCCGCGCAGTATCCCTTTTGACGTCACGTACGCGAGGGTCTGCAGAGGCATTGTCACGCTGATGCACAAGAACAGCTCCCGCGCGATCGATCTGGTGGTTTCGGAGAAGTTATATGCTTTTATATTGACAAAGTACGGACTCAGCGACAAAACGAACACCATTCCGACAATACCGATAGCGATCGATATAACTATGTACGCCACGCCTTCTTTAAACGCTCTTTCGGGTTTGCGCTCACCGATCGTGTTGCCAATGACAACCCCCGCCGCGCTGGAGAGTCCCATATTAAAGATCGTGACAAACTGTGAAAGTACGAAAACTACAGATCTGGCGGCAATCAGGTTGTCACCCATATGACCGACGATCACGTTCTGAAGATTCAGCCCCAGCCCCAGCATCGTGTCGCTGAATACGACCGGCAGGCTGAATTTCATGAACTTTTTGAAGATCTCCGCGTTCCTGATGAAGATGTCTTTGAATCGCATACGGATATTCTTGTCGAAAACTATCAGATACCCGAACGACATGCAGAATTCAAATATCCTGGCTATCAAGGTGCCCAGCGCCGCTCCGGCGATCTCCATCCTCGGCGCGCCGAGTTTTCCGAAGATAAAGACCCAGTTGAAAAAGATGTTAATGAAAAAAGCGCCGATCGAACCTAAGAGAGGCATCTTGGTATGCCCCGTGCTTCTGAGCAAATATGTAGACGCTGTGGCTAGCGCGCTAAAAGGGAATATGAAGCCCAGAATGCGCAGGTATGAAATGCCTTTTTCGATTATCCTTTCGTCATTTGTCATGAACCTCATGACGCCGCCGGGGGCGAGAAGAGCGAGGAGACTGAACGCAACTCCGAGGCAGAACGCGATACGCAGCGCAATGCCGCAGATGGCTCTGAGGGAGTCCCGGTCTTTCTTGCCCCAGAACTGGGCAGCCAGGGTCGTCGAACCCGTTCCGAGGCCCATAAACATAAAGAAAAACAATGTCATCAGCGAGTTTGCGAGCGACGTAGCGGAGATCTGTACCTCTCCGAACGAACCGATCATAAGCGAGTCCGCCGTGGAAACGCCGATAGAGATCAGCTGCTGGGCAGCGACAGGCAGCAGTATTCGCAGAGTCCTCTTGTAAAAACTCTTGTCCTTCAGTAGTTCAAACACAAAATACCCTCACTTCGTTTTCCGGGAGCTTTGCACAAGTGCGTCCCGGACGTTCTTTTTATGCCGATACGACATATATTTCGGCAAAGATAATCCCGCCAGGCGCCGCCTGCACCTGACGGAATGGGGTCATTACCGAGCTATATATGAGATTTTAACACGATGTGACCCGGATTGTAAATAGAATCCGCGGGAAATATTTCACCTCGCCGTTCCCGCTCATGACCATGCGGAAAAACAGGGAAGGGAGCCGCGGCCCCTCTTCCCGGTT
>JAAYAR010000110.1 GCA_012719235.1 Clostridiales bacterium | reverse complement strand
GTGTTCCGCCTCTTCGATCTCAGGGGCGGTACGCGCCTCCGCGACTGTGATAACGCATTCCTGCGTATCAGACCCAACATCGTTTTCCGCCCTGATCGTAAAAGTATATGTGCCGGGGGCTATGCTTCTTTTCGCCGTCAGCAATCCGCTCTTTGCGTCGATGCTTATTTCCGCAGGGATCCTGCGTCCGCCTGATGATGCCAGCGACCAGGTGATCGGCTCGCTTCCCGCAGCCGAAATAACGACGCTCAGGTCATCGACCCCTGCCGTCATTGTAAAACGGTACCCGTGGCGGGCAACGGAGATATCGGGCGCTGTACGATCCGGCTCCGGCGGTTGAAATTCCTCAGGCGGTTGAGATTCCTCTGGCGGCTGCGGGTTATCAGGCAGCTGAGAGGTCTCCGGGGGCTGCGAATCCTCGGGCGTCTGGGAAGCCTCGATGATCAGGAGCGTAAACACCTGCTCATCCGGCGGCGGCGGGTCGTTGCCCTCGTATATATCGGAGCCTCCGGGCAAATGGTTGGCGAGCGCGAGCGTCCGGTCCTCCGAAGCGCGTATTGTGAATTTATACTCCCCTGCCGCGAGACCTGCAGGTATAGTCATGAGCCCCGAGTTTACGCCGAAACTGTTTGTTTTAAACGCCACGCCCTGCGGCGCTCCTGTGAGCGAGAATTTAAACGGCGCGATGCCTTCTGCTGTCACCTGAAAGCTTCCTCCGTCAGTCGTGACAGTTGTATGGTCGTCGCTTGTGATCTTCACAGGCTTCGGATACTCCTGCCACACCCATTCCACCGTGACACGCTGGGAAAAGAGCGCTGTCCCCGTGGGTTCCCCGTTTTCATCCGGCACGGGGGTAAGCTTGCATTCGCCGAATACGGGGTACCCGTTCGAGTCGACACGCGGAGTGTCCGAATTTGGTGTAAAAGCTATATCGTACCAAAACGCAGTGTTGTCATTGATTTCCCAGACATAGTCCTGTGTCGAGAACATTCCTCCGCGATAGCCGAACTCGGCTTCAGTGACCGTGCGAGTGCCGTGCGGGTTTACGATCCAGATGTATTCGTCGTAGGCCATCCGGTCAACGAGTTTCCCTCCCTCTTCGTATCGTTCATAGGAGCCCGGCACTTCAACCACCATGCGGGTAAAAAGCAGGGGCGATGTGGTCTTAAACGGAATATTATCGCCTTCGGACGCTTTGTTATAATCCAGCCGGAAGTCAAAGCCGCCCGACATCCCGTGATCCGGGGGGTTCTCATATACGTCGAAATACTGGTCCTGCAATGGGATGGAGGGCACGGAGCTCATCAGGGTGTTTCTGGTGTCAAAGCGGCCTTTTGCATCTGTCAGGGTGCGCGCTTGCCCGCCGTACGGAATATGGATATTCCAAGTGGTGCTCAGATAGGGGTTCAGCGTGATCAGTCCGTTCGCGTAATAGACCCATTCATAGGGCGGATCGTCCGGCTCCGCGAACCAGTTTATGACTCTGACAGGCTGTACCTGTCCTTTTACAAAGTCGTTAAAGTAGTCCGCCTCGGTGATCACGACCTTTTCAAACGGGAGTGTGGGAGATACGAACGCGCTGAAATAGGATTTATCGCCCACCCTTATCTCAAGGCATGCGAGATCGCCTCCGAAGAGGATGTTCTCGTCCATCTGGATAAACTCCCCTTCGGCATTGGTCAGGGCGTAGTCTTTTTCGGGATATTTACGGATGGTCGGCTTGTCGATATCCCCCGCTTTATTCGGGTCAAATGTCTCACCCTCGGGCACCACCAGAATGCGGTACTGGATATCCGGTGCGACGACATACGGCTGACCCTTACCGGGCGGGTCCTTTTTCAGGATCCCGCCCACACGGCCCGGGTACACGTAGGCTTCCAGGAAAGTGACCTGAAAACCTGCCGTATCCGTCTGCCTTTTTGTCATGATAGTGGGGCGGTAATTCGCAAGACTTAAGTGCTTTCCGAGAAAATCTATATATACCTGCAGCAGGCCGTATAATTCTACATTAAGGAAATAGCCGTCCGTTTGTACATTCACCCCTACACCCAGAAGCACGCCGGCCCCCACGAGCTTAAAGCCAAACACGTCAAGCTTGAGCATCGGGCCGAATTTCATGTACCCGTCGATATCCCCACTCAGGTTCACGTCGCCGTCGCTCTCGAAATGGGGGTCATATACGGTGTGGATGCTTGTTGGAACGTAGAATTTCGTACTTCCCCGCACACCGGCGGTGGTGGAGGAAAACTCGCGGGCTTCCACCTCCAGTTTAAGCGTACCGTCCATCCCGACAATAACGAACACACCGCCCGCGATACGTGCGATCTCCTTGTCTCCCGCCTTTACGGCAACATGGACCCCAAAAACGGGGATTACGATCTCCTCCGCAATTTCCGCTTCCATCTCTATAACAAGATAGCTCTCCTGGCTGAGCGTCATAGTAAGGCGATAACCGTCAAAAGCCGAATAGCGCGCTGTCACGTCTATTTTTTCCACACCAAGGCCGCCGCTGACTATTACGGAGATCGGCGAGCCGCTGCCAAGCCTGGCGTCCAGACGTTCGTTCTTAAAACTAAGCTTCATCAGAGGATCGTCTGACAGATTTCTGAAGCCCTTGTATGTGTCCGTATATGAATAGCCGGTGGGCAGCGCCAGATTTTTTTCGACGTTTGACGCAAACTCTGTTATATTCGCGCGGGTCAGCGTGACCGTTTCGCCCTCCGCTCCGCCAAAACTGAAATCCTTGAGCACCTCATGCAGCTCAGGCTGCGCTACGGCATACGTATCTTTCAGAGGCTGGACGGCTGCTCGCAGTTCTGCGTCTGTGTCGAACACCCCGGTAAACTCAGTTGGCGCGACGACCTTAAAAGCGGTGCCCGAGGATTCATCCACGACCACGGTACCGTTCTCAACTTCAAAGGCCATTTTCTGCGCCGCCGCATCAAGCACCGCTCTCGGAACGTAGCCTCCCTCAGCGATTATGCTGCCGGGGAGCGGTTTCTGTCCGGAGCCTCCGGTCATAAGCTGCCCCGCAGAAGCGATACTTTCGGTCACCTCTTTATTCACCACAAGTACGTTGTCCGCAAGCTCATATGTGGCGCTGAACGAAACGGGCGTCTCGCCGGAAGCAAGATTCAACCACAGCTCGCCCGCCGGGAGAAATTCGTATTCCAGAGGCGGAGCGGGAGACAGGTCTTCTATATCGTCATATGTATATTCGAGCGTAGAGAATAACGGATCCGGCTCACTGTTATGTGAAAATGCAGATGATAAAGCCTGCGCCGAAGACCGGAATCGTCCGGACACGTCAGGAGTTGAAGGCGGAATATTATAAGCCGGCGCGCATGACGTGAGGAGCATGATGATCGTCAGGAAAAATACGGCGGTCTTTCTCATTTCGTTACCTCCGGCCCGGCTGCATGCCGGCCATATAAAAATCCTTAATTGATTTACACTTGATCCTCCAGGCGCTCGAATACAAAATCAACGTGGTCCGACAATTTCCGGATCACGGACGATATATCGCGGTCTTCCCGTATCACGACGGACATATCAAAGATGATCCCAAGGAAACCGTAATTCAATTCTTCCGCCGCTATTTTTAAGTCTGCATCGGTGCGTATCTTCCCCTTCGCGGCCATGGCCCTCAGGATTTCTTCATAGTATTCCGCCGGTTCTTTCAGCATGAATTCTTTTACGAAGCTTCTGGCTCTTTGATCTATAAATTGCTCCATGAATATGATCGAGGCAATTTTGTCTATTCCGGGATTTCTGTTTTTCCCGTAATTGATGAAAATCAGTCTGAACACTTCTCTGGGAGCCATATACTCGATTTCATATTCAAGCTCCGACGCATCCGGCCGCTGTTCCCGCATGCCCTCCTGAAAATAATCGAAGATGCAATGCAGTATTTCTTCTTTGTTTTTGAAATGATTATAGATCGAGCTCTCCTTGATCCCTACCCCGTCGGCGATTTTCCTGATCGATACGCCGTTATAGCCGTATCTGGAAAACAAGTCGACTGAAACATCGAATATCTTTTCTTTTGTTCCGGACAGATCCTGCATGTCTTCACCTCTAAACTAACGATCGTTATTATTTCAGCTAATTATACTTCTGTTTGTTATCCATATCAATTAATTTCCGACAATATATTAGGCGATTTCCCCGAATCATCATTCTATCGTACACAACCTGCGATGAGATCCGGATATGCGCCTGCGCGCTGAATGCAAAAGAGAAAGACCACACCAAAGGTCTTACCTTTCGATATGGTCTTTACTGCTTCTTCCCGGATCCGGGATTGTTCGTCTGATATTCGCTTGCTCAGCGTTCACATTTGACGACACCTTTGCGCGGGCTTTTATTGTCCTGCGAAACAGGCGCGGTATCAGCTGCAAGAATCCCTGTTTTCTGATTATTCCCGCGCCGTCTTATTCGTCCTCTTCATCCTGCAGCGCGTCGTACCCCTCTTCTCCCGTCCTTATCTTTATAACGTTTTCAACGTCATAGATAAATATCTTGCCGTCACCCATATTGCCGGTATAGAGCGCCTTCTTGACCGTATCCACCACAGTTTCCGTGGGGATCTTGCAAACGACGATGTCGACCTGAACTTTAGGAAGAAGTCTTGTCTTTACAGGCGCGCCGCGGTAGTACTCCGTGTGCCCCTTCTGCATACCGTAGCCAAGAACGTTTGTTACAGTCATACCTGTTATGCCGATCTTGTCAAGGGAGGTCTGCAGCTCGGTGTACTTATCCTGATTTGTGATGATCGTGACCTTTGTCATCTTTGCGCCCGGGCGAGCACGGTTTACGACAGGGACAGCGGCCTCAGGTGATACCGCACGGGAGACTGTACCGGCTGCCGCGACCGGCGGCGCCGCCGCGGCGGTGTCTCCGTTTCCGCCGCCGGAAGCCAGAATAGGAGCCACGATAGCGAAATCGGGATAAGCGGAGTTGCCGTGTTCGCCGATATCCAGGCCCTGGACCTCTTCTTCATGACTGACACGGATTCCGACAGTCTTCTTCAAAGCGAGCCAGATTACAGAGGATGCGACAAACACAAAGGCTCCGACAGCAATAATACCGAGAAGCTGTTTTCCGAGGAGCGACAAACCGCCGCCGAAGAACAAGCCGTCGACAGTTGAAAGCCCCGTCACGCCTTCCTGGGCGAAGAGACCTACGCAAAGCGTTCCGAAAACGCCGCAGACCAGATGGACTGAGGTGGCGCCGACAGGATCATCGATCTTTGCCCTGTCAAAAAGGATTACCGCAAACACGACTATTACTCCGGCAATAGCACCGACAATGAGCGAGCTTGTTACGCTGATGTAGGCACAGCCTCCTGTTACGGCGACAAGGCCGGCGAGACATCCGTTAATAGTCATGCCGAGATCCGGCTTTCCTATGAAGATCCACGAAGCTGCCGTTGCCGTAAGAACTGCCGCGATAGCGCCTGTGTTTGTCGTCATGAGTATATGCACGACGTCTCCCGGGCTCTGAAAGCTCATTGTGGAACCTGGGTTAAAGCCGAACCATCCGAGCCAGAGTACAAAAAGACCGATAACTGCAAGAGACATGCTGTGACCCGGTATCGCCTTCGGTTTTCCGTTCTTATCATATTTCCCGAGCCGAGGTCCGAGTATCATCGCTCCGGAAAGAGCCGCCCATCCTCCGACCGAGTGTACGACCGTATCACCCGCGAAATCCAAAAAGCCGAGGTTTGCGAGCCAACCGCCGCCCCATATCCAGTGACCGACGATCGGATAGATAACAAGGGTCAATACAAAGGAAAACACTATAAAGGAGATATACTTTACACGCTCTGCGACCGCTCCGGATACTATTGTCGCCGCGGTCCCGCAGAAGACCAGCTGGAAAAAGAACTTTCCCCAGAACGGCACGTTCGGCGTCAGAGTATCATTATAGAATTCAAGGTTGGAACTGCCGAGGATAAAGAGATTCTTCGTGCCAATGATCGGATTGTCCCCTCCGAACATCAACCCCCAGCCGAGCAGCGTAAATCCCAGCGAGGATACGGCAAAAACTATAAAGTTCTTTGACAGGATGTTGACCGCGTTCTTTGATCTTGCCATGCCCGATTCGACCGCCGCGAAGCCAAGGTTCATAAAGAATACCAGCACGGCCGCCAGGAGCACCCATAGGGTATCGACTATCATCGTTTGATTCATTGATTATTCCTCCCTGACAAAAATTTGAGGCGTGGAACTTATCACGGCATCATAGATACCCATGACAAATCACACGCCTTTGTGCGCTCGGATTTTGACGCTGGAACGGTGCTGTGCTATCGGATAAAACCGGTGTACCGGCAGGACGGCACGCGCCTTGCCGGCGTTCTTCTGAAGTCTGCAGGTACTGCGCTCAGTTCCGGGATAATTACACCTGCCTCTCCGATCAGACTCTGTGAAAAAACAAAACAGCAAAGGCGCTGCGGGTTGTCGCCCTCAGCGCCTTTGCTGTTTGGCTACAATATAGCAATAACCGGTTTGTTTGTCAATAAAAATTCAGATGTTCAAAGTAATAAAGTTTTTTGGGATCGGGATATGATCGGCCGATTTGAAAAGCGTGCCGGAGCCGGGTATTACGAGCCTTGCGAAATATTGACTGTATCGCAAATGTACTATACAATATATACAAAATCCCCTGCGGACGGAGGCATATGATTGAATAAAATCATAGAGGTCACTAACCTGAGCAAATCATACGGAAACGTGCATGCGCTCAAAGGGCTGAACTTTTATGTCGAGTGCGGCAAGCTTTTTGCTTTCCTCGGGCCGAACGGCGCGGGTAAATCCACCACCATCGACATCCTCTGCACTTTTCTCAAGCCGGACGGCGGCACGGCTGTTATCGACGGCAACGTCATCGGGAAAGACGACGACGCAATCCGTCAATCGATAGGCGTCGTATTCCAGGACGGTATGCTGGACGATCTGCTCACTGTCTGGCAAAACCTGTACATACGGGGCAGGTTTTACGGGTTGGAAGCAAATACACTTAAATCCAGGATAGACGAGGTCGCCCGCACCATGGGTATAACCGATATCCTGAAACGACCCTACGGCAAGCTTTCCGGCGGTCAAAAGCGCAGATGCGACATCGCCAGAGCTCTTCTGAATAAGCCCAGGATACTTTTTTTGGACGAGCCCACAACGGGACTTGATCCCCAGACGAGGAAGAGCGTATGGGATACGATAAAGATCCTTCAAAAGGAAGACGGTATGACCATTTTCCTGACAACGCATTATATGGAGGAGGCTGACGGCGCCGATTTCGTGATCATAATCGACGACGGAAATATCGCGGCCAAGGGAACGCCTTCAGGACTCAAAGAAACGTATTCGACCGACAGGCTTATCCTCGCGTGTAACGATATGGAGCGTGTGGCCGGCATGCTCAACGCGAGAGGTCTGAAGTTTACCCTCCGGTCGGACAGGGTGGTCGTGTCCGTTTCTTCCACTCTGGAAGCGCTGCCCGTACTCGAGCAGGTGAAAGAATATATATCAAGCTTTGAAGTCAGGACAGGCGACATGGACGACACTTTCATCGCCGTAACCGGAAAGGAGATCCGGCCATGAACAATTTCGCAAGAAGAAATCTCCTGGTTTTCTTTAAGGACCGGGCCACCGTGTTTTTCTCGCTGCTGGCCGTTTTCATTATCATCGGACTGTATGTCCTGTTTCTCGGCGACGTCTGGTCATCCGGCTTCACCGGCATGAGCGGAGTTCGCTATCTGATGGACAGCTGGATCATGGCGGGAGTCCTCGCGGTCACTTCGGTCACCACGACGATGGGCGCGTTCGGCACGATGATAGATGATAAATCCAGGAAGATATCAAAAGATATATACGTTGCCCCGCTCAGCAGGAGCAGCATAACGGGCGGCTACATAGTCAGCTCGTTTGTAATCGGTGTCATAATGAGTCTTATAACACTTGTGCTTGCGGAACTGTACATCGTTTTATACGGCGGTGCTCTGCTCGCTCTCTCCGCTCTCCTGAAGGTCCTGGGGCTGATCGTTTTCTCTACGTTTGCGAACATGTCACTGATACTGTTCCTGGTCTCATTTTTCAGAAGCAACAACGCGTTCGCCTCGGCAAGCACGATCATCGGCACACTTATCGGCTTCCTGACGGGAATATATCTGCCCATCGGGCAGCTGCCAACCCCCGTCCAGTGGGTGATCAAGCTGTTCCCCGTCTCCCATTCGGCGGCGCTGTTCCGGCAGGTCATGATGGCGGATGCCGCTTCGGCCACTTTTTCGGGCGCACCTGCCGAGGTAGTGCGGCGCTTCAACGAGAGCATGGGCGTGTTCTTCAGTCTCGGCAAAACCGAAGTCACGCCCCTTATGAGTATAGCTTATATGCTGATATCCGCGGTCATTTTCTACACGCTGGCGGGGCTTAATCTCTCGCGAAAAGCAAAATAGCCCCATCGGCAAATCGCACAGCCCGAATTACAATAAAACTCCTGACGGCGTCATCGCACTCAGGAGTTTTGTCAGGTTTAAGCTGTTTCAAGCGGCATTGGCATTGAGATAATACCCGGACATATTTCCGTTTATTTGCACTTTAAGTACAGGCAAGCCTCTCCGCTCTTCATAAACCCCATCCGCTCGTAAAGAGATACGACAGGTCCGTGGTCGATGGAGGTGCTGACATGAACGTACCGTATACCCTTCTCTTTCATCAGACCCGGACCATAGCTGATCAGGCCGGAGGCAACGCCGCGGCGGCGATACTCCGGCAAGCGGGCGATGGGTTCAAGCAGCGCGCTTTTACTGTTCTCATCTACCCACCGGGTAATAAAACCTGCAAGCGCGTTCGTCGCAGGATCTTTCGCAATATACTATAGCGCAAACCGCAATGATCCGCTTTGTCGTCAAACGCGCCGCCGTGAGCGTCTATGCTAATTTTTCGACTGTCGGATCTGGTAATATTTTTCGATCTTTTTGCAATTTGTCTTGTATACAAGGGGCCGACTTGGTATTCTAATAAAAGACATTATTCGCAATAACGGATAACAGTATATCTCTTAAGAAGCTGTAGTGAGATGGAAATCGGGGAGGAAAGCGATGTCACTCAAGGTTCTGGCGGTTGACGATTCTGCAACCGATCGGATGATCATTAAAAGCATGCTGGGTGATTATGTTATTCTGACTGCCGGTGACGGAGCCGAAGCTCTGCTCATGCTGGAAGAGCATGAGGGAATCGATATAATGATACTCGACCTGAATATGCCGGTCATGAACGGGTTTCAGGTCCTTGAAGCCGTAAAATCGGACGACAGATATAAAAATCTGCGCACGATAATTCTGACAAACCAGGACGAACTCGACAATGAGATCAGAGGGCTGCAGCAGGGCGCCGTTGATTTTATCAGGAAACCTATTCATATGGAATCCCTGAAATCCAGGATCGATGTTCATGCCGCGCTGATCCATGCTCAGAAGGCGCTCGAGAAGCGTTATCAGAAGTTGACGGCGACCTTCGATCTGGTATTAAAGCAGGTGCCGGTCGGTATAGCGATCTCCTACGGGAAAGACGCCAATTTTCTGGATAATAACAAGTTTTTCATCGTAAACCATGCGTTTGAAAAGATAACCGGAAGAACGGAAGAAGAACTGTTAAGTCTGGGATGGAAAGCGATAACTCATCCGGATGATCTGGAAAGAGAACTGCAGTACTTCGATAAACTCAAATCCGGCGAGATAGACAGTTACTCGATCGACAAGCGTTATATCAGGCCCGACGGTTCTGTCGTATGGGTCAATATACTCAGAGCTCCGTTTGAACTGTCCGAAGACCATGCGTTCAATCATATTACGGTTGTAAAAGATATCAGCGAAAGAAAAGCGATGGAAATGAAGCTTGTGGAGAACGAACGCAGCAAAGCGGTACTGCTGTCAAATCTTCACGGCATGGCATACAGATACAGCCTAGACAGCATTTGGACAATGCAATACGTCTCGGCCGGCTGTTTTGCTTTGACGGGTTATCATCCGGAAAGCCTTATCGGGAACAAAGATATAGCCTATGTTGACATTATTGCCCCGGAGTATCGCGAATCCCTCTGGGAAAAATGGACCGGCGTCATTGCCGAAAAAAAACAATTTAAGCATGAATACGAGATAATAACGGCAGACGGAACGAGAAAATGGGTGCTGGAACTCGGTCAGGGGGTATATGACGAGGAGGGCAGGGCCGAAGCTCTCGAAGGTTTCATTATAGATATATCCGATCGCAAAGATGTGGAAGATAAGCTCGTATACTCGAACGAGCATGACGACTGGACGGGGCTGTACAACCGGCACCATCTGATCGAAACTCTGAACCGTGATTGGAAAGCCCGCTCACCTGAAAAAAGGGCTCTTATCAGCATCGACCTGAACTCACTGTATACATTGGGCGTAACGTACGGATTTCTTTACAGTCAGAACCTTATCAAGGAATTTTCCGGCACGATCGCGGAGTTCTGCCGGGATAAGTGTATGCTGTTTTCGTCTAGTGAGTACTGTTTCGTATTGTATATAAAGGGATACGCAAACAAGGATGAACTTGTTGATTTTTGTAAAGCAGTATCCGGCGTACTTGCCCCTCTGCTCACTGTTGAGAGGATCAATGTCGGCATAGGTGTCCTGGAAATAAATGAGGAAAACAGGAGTGACGTTGTAACCGCGCTTAAGAATCTTTTCATGGCTGCCGAGGAAGCCGCCCATTCGGGTGACGACGAGAACAATATCCGCTTCTATGACAAGAAACCCGAAGAACGGGTCTACCGCAGCGAAGTTCTTCAACACGAGATGGCGCTGGTTGCCGCAGGCGAGAATCAGGAGAGGCTGTTTTTGCAATATCAACCTATTCTGGATCTGCGGCACAACGCAGTTTGCGGGTTTGAGGCCCTGGCCAGATATAACAGCGAGAAGCTGGGGCTCGTATCGCCCCAGGAGTTCATACCAATATTCGAAAGGACAAAGCACATCATTCCGATCGGCAGTCTCATAATTCAAAAGGCGTGCGAGTTCGTCCTGAAGCTGGCGCGCAGCGGATTTGATAAAACCGACATATCGGTCAACATCTCCGCCGTACAGCTGTTATCCAAAGGCTTTGTCGAAGACACGCTCGATATAATAAAAAGAATGAAAGTCGATCCGAATCGCATACATATCGAGCTTACAGAATCGGTCTTCGTATCAAACGTTGACGGCATCAACAGGATCCTCAACAGGCTTGGCGAATACGGCATAAAAAGCTCCATCGACGATTTCGGCACAGGCTATTCCTCACTTTCGAGGGAGAGAGATCTGGACGTAGACTTCCTGAAGATCGACAAATCTTTTATCAGCAAACTCATGCACCTGAAAGAGGAGGAGGCCATCACGGGCGACATCATTTCGACGGCTCACAAACTGGATCTTTGCGTGGTCGCCGAGGGTGTCGAACACGAAAAACAATTGAATTATCTGAAAACATACGGCTGCGACAGAGTACAGGGATTCCTGATAAGCGAGCCGCTTGACGAGGATGAGGCGATCGAATTTCTAAAAACCGGAAGGGCGCTCGGATACGCCTGCGGCAGAAAAGATCCGGCCAGTTGCGGCTCCGAGCCCTGAAACGGCCACACACCGCCCGGACCGGCGCTGCCGCGCCGCGGCCGGGGTGCGATGTCAGGAGCGCGGGTCCCTCCTTGCGGCAGATCCGCAGATCTCAAACGTGTGCACGATGCAGCCGGAGCCGATCTGTCCCGGCACCGGTTTTTTATGCTCTGACGCGAAAAACCGGGGGCCTTACGGCCTGCCCCCGATGAAACCGCATCATTATCCATTCTAATGAGATACATAACTCATATCAATTTGACTTATGCTGCACAAGTCGGTAAAATTAATATGAATCAGTATGTCAGGAAAGGAATCGACAATCATGCGCTATTCAGGCGTGACCGCCAAAGGCATTATCACACCGATATTTAAGTGTGGAGATAATCTGACAGACGGCATAATCGAAAGCATTATGACGTCTGTCCGGAACGAAGGCACGAGCTTGAGCGACGGGGATATAATCGGGGTCACCGAGGCGCTCGTCGCCAGGACTCAGGGCAATTACGCCACCTGCGAACAGATAGCCCTGGATATTCGCGACAAGTTCGGCGGCGGCACAATGGGCATCGTCTTCCCCATCCTCAGCCGTAACCGCTTTGCGGTTTTGCTGAGAGCGATCTCCATGGTACCCGAAAAACTCTACGTCCAGTTGTCTTATCCCACCGACGAAGTCGGCAATCCTCTGGTAGACAGAAATCTCTTCGATGATTCCGGCGTTAATCCCGGCTGCGACAGCTTTACCGAGGAGGAATTCAGGGCGATATTTGATAAAAACTCAACAATTCATCGTTTTACGGGCGTGGATTATATCGAATACTATAAAAGCCTTAATCCGAATATTGAGGTCATTTTTTCCAATGATCCGACTTATATCCTGAAATATACGAAAAATGTGCTAAACTGCGATATACACACCAGGTTCAGAACACAAAAACTCATAAAAAAGGCGGGCGCCGAAAAGAGCTATAGGCTTGACGAGATCCTGACGTCGCCTGTTCAGGGCAGCGGATACAACCCCTGTTACGGCCTTCTCGGTTCAAACAAGGCGACAGAGTATAAAGTCAAGCTGTTTCCCAGAGACGCCCAGGCCTTCGTCGACGAACTGGCTTCGAAGCTGCATGCGAGGACCGGCAAAAAGATCGAAGTTCTGATCTATGGGGACGGCGGTTTTAAAGACCCCGTAGACGGCATCTGGGAACTGGCGGATCCTGTAATATCACCCGCGTATACGAGCGGGCTTGACGGAACGCCCAATGAGCTTAAAATAAAATATTTTGCCGACAATGAATTCGCTTCTCTGTCAGGTGAAGAGCTGGCGATCGCGATGAAAGAGCAGATCAGGAAAAAAGACTGCAGCCTGGTCGGCAGTATGCAGTCGCAGGGCACGACACCCAGACGAATTGCCGATCTTGTGGGCAGCCTTTGTGATCTTGTCAGCGGCAGCGGCGACAGAGGGACGCCGGTCGTTTTGATCCAGGGGTATTTTTCAAACTACGCAAGCGAGTGAGCCGCGATTCTTCAACTCTATATATTTCTCAAAAAGGACCGGTCGGAAACGGCCGGTCCTTTTTGCACCGCGCTGCAGTATTATGCGGTTCACTGCTGCCCGCATCCGTCTTTTACCATACGTGGTCTTTCTTCATTTCCTCGTCCGTTTTCAGAAAATACCTGTACGATATCGCGCCGCCCCTGTCGGGCACAGGGTCGTCAAACGTCACGTCGACGTGATAGTAGCCTCCGTCCACGTAGACAACGTTCCACGCGTGCAGGCCGTATTCCCCTGTTCCCCCGTCTGCAAGACCGGGAACAAAGTAACACTCTATATCCTCGTAACACATCAATATGTAGAACAATTCCGCATACGCCTGGCAGACACCGGTGCCGTTCTTCAGAAGCCCGTGGAAAGCGTAAGTTTCGTCTCCGTATTTACCCGACTCATACTCCGTGTCATACTTGTAGTTGACTACCATATAATCATGCACTGCTTTGACTTTCTGCCTGTCTGTCATTCCGGGTGTGATGATCTTATCCAGGATCGCTCTCATCGCCGCGTCGTAGTCTTTTACCTCCTTCGACACGTAGCTCTCGACAGCGCTCCGGTTAAATATCAGCCCCTGCAGTTGCAGATATACGGAGTACTCGATCCGAATACTGAACGATTCGGTCTGATAATCGTATTCCGAGTATGTGCTGCCCAGGTTCACATACTGGGTCATGTATTTGTCGTCACCTTCGAAATATTCGTCGTACGCCTCGTTTGCGAGCCGTATCTCGAACTCCGGCACCAGGTTCATCGACGCAGTATATATCAGAAAGTACAATTCGTCCGCAGTTTTTAACCTCATCTCCCGGGAATAAACGTCGGTCCATACGGGCACCGCATACTGCGGCCCTTTATCATCCTCCTGTGATATCAGTTTCTCAAGCAGCGTTGTGCTGCTGTTTTTAAGTTTGGCGGACAGCGCGGCTTCGGATATCAGCACCACGTCGGCGCGCAGGAAATTCTCTGTATCCACACCCTCGGGGAGGATCCCGACGGACGCCGCCAGCCGCTCGGGACTGTCCCACTCAAAATCTGCGCCCGCAGCGTCGGAATAATTGAGCGCGCGGAGGACAAATGTCAGATACATCCGGCTTGAGGCCGCACCCGTTCCGAATTTGGTGGCGGATATGCCGTTTGTCAGTTTCTTCTCATAAGCGTAGCCGATATACTTATCGGCCCATTGAGGGACGTCTGTGAAGGGATGTTTCCATTTGCCGCTCAGAGCTTCGTCTTCTTTGCCGAGCAGACGAATAAGCATGACCAGAGCCTCGGTCCGCAGGAGGGACCTTTCCAGATCAAAATTCGTGCTGCCGTCGGGGTTGGTGCCCACACCGCGAAACAGCCCCAGTTCTTTGAGCCTCTGTGCGGCGGCTGCTGCGGCGGTAAAGTCGCGCGGCCGGGCATTCCCTCCCTCGCCGTCAATAGCCGTATACTCGGGCATTCCTTCAGATCGGCCCGGAGATTCGAAGCTTTCAAGGAGGATCCGGCGCCAGTTCGGGGCGCTTTCACCGCCCCGATAATTTACCAACGCGCCCGCGCTGCTTTTCGGTGCGGCGCTGTGTTCCGAAGGATCTAGGACGCTGACTGCCGCGCTCTGCGCCTGTGCCGGTTCTGCTGCCAGCGCGGCGCATGGCAGCAGCGACAATACCAGTGCTGCGCATAACAGAAGAGGTAATATCCTTTTCCTTTTCATTTTGCCTTCCCCCCGATAAAAAAGCTTATCTTGCATATCAAGTGTTTCGCGCGACACTTGTCTCTACCGCAATTATAAACGGAAAGGGTCCTATAGAACAACAAGAAAAAACAACAGGCCGGCATAACTCCCGTCCATTCTTACCGACATGTTTCAGCAGCACTGCAATATTTTCGGAATAAGAGCGTTCCCGCTTGTCTATATTTTGTGCCGCCTCTGGTGACCCGGGGCAGCGCGCCGGCAGTATTTGCAGATGTGTGCTTGCGCCCGATTTGATTGTTTGTTATATTAACATTTGCGTGAACAGCAAAAGCGAATTGCGGAGGATATATGATAGGTATAGGCATAGACACGGGCGGTACGTACACGGACGCCGTCGCGTACGACTTTGACACTGGGAAAATAATAGGCAAAGGCAAATCACCCACAACAAGGGACGATCTCTCGAGGGGTATTCGCGACGCACTGAGAACACTGCCGGAGCATTGTCTCCGCGAAGCGGCCTCTGTCTCGGTCTCCACGACGCTTGCCACGAACGCCTGCGTGGAGAACAAGGGCGGGCGGGCAAAACTTGTGCTGATGGGTGCGACCCGGGACCTTTTGAAACAGATCAACGCAGAGAAAAAATACGGACTGAAGCCCGATAACGTGTTGTGCCTTGAAAACCACGACAGTTTTGACGGCTCTGTTCGCGACGACCCGGACTGGGACGCCGTCATCGGAGCTAACGACGCCTGGTTTCGTGAAGCGGACGCTCTGAGCATAGCGGCGCTGTATTCGGTATACAACGGCGCGAACAACGAAAAAAACGCAAAACAAGCCCTGTCGGAGCACTACAGGGTCCCCATTATTATGGCGCATGAGCTCGCGGCGGAGAAGAACGTAATGGAAAGGGGAGCGACAGCCCTGCTGAACGCAAGGCTGCTGCCCGTCATGCAGAACTTCATAGAGTCCGTCGAAGACGCCATAGCCGGAGAGGGCATCTCGGCTGCCCCCGCCTCCATACGCAGTGACGGCAGCCTGATGAGCAACGCACTGGCCCTTCAAAGGCCTGTGGATACGATCCTCAGCGGCCCTGCAGCCAGTATCCTGGGCGGCAGTATTCTCGCCTCGGAGCCTGAGTGCGTGATAGTCGATATGGGCGGTACAACGACCGATATTTCTCTGGTAAAGGGCGGCGCGCCGAAAATGGCGGATGCCGGCATCCGCATAGGCGGCTGGAGGACTCAGATCAAAGGCGTCTATATAAATACCTGCGCCCTGGGAGGCGACAGCGCCGTACATCTGAACGAGGGGACGCTTACACTCAGCCCCCGCCGGGTCATCCCCTACTGTATGGCTGCCTCGATGTGGCCCGGCGTCAGGGAAGAACTGCGCAGATTGGCGGAAAGCAGCTACCCCTATTCAAACGAATTCCATGAGATCCTCATTTTGCTGCGCGAACCCGAAGACAGCGAAAAGTTTTCTCAGTCCGAGCGGGCTCTGTGCAGAGCTCTCAGAAACGGACCGCGCATGATCCGATTCCTTACACAACAGGACGGTGTCGAGAAGTACAGTCTGAACACAGAGCGGCTTGAGGCGGAAGGCATAATAATCCGCTCCGGCCTCACCCCAACCGATATTATGCATATCTCGGGCGATTTTACGGCTTACGACACCGAAGCTTCCAGACTCGCGGCCGAGTACTATATGCGCTGTATGCACCTGAGCAATCTCGAGCGCTTCTGCAGTGACGTATACGACCTCGTATCCTACAAACTGTACCTGAGCATACTGACTGTCGTCCTTGACGACCAGTATCCCGGCGTTTTCGCCAACGGGCTCGACCCCCAGATGTCGGCGATTGCAAACGACTTCTGGCAGAGAAAAGACAGGGGCCTGTTCGACCGCCTTGGGCTGCGCCGCCGGCCGGCGCTCGTGGGCATAGGCGCGCCCACGCATATCTTCCTGCAGTCCGTCGCAGACGTTCTCGGCGCAAGATGCGTCATACCGGAACATGCGGAGGTTGCCAACGCGCTGGGAGCTGTCGCAGCCTCAGTCAACGTTCATATCAAAGTCGAGATCCATCCCGTCATCACCTATGGAGTAATAGAGAGCTATACAGTACATGCCCCGCACGGCGTACTGCAGTATAAGTACCTCAAAGATGCCTTCGGAGCAGCAAAAAAAGCGGCTGAGGAAGAAGCCGAGGCCGAGGCGCGCCGGAGGGGCGCCCTGGGAGAACTGAGCATCACGAGTACAGCAAGTTCCAGAGATCTTCGCTCCGGTACGGGCTCGGGCGTTCAGGTCGATATCTGTGCAGAGGCATGGGCGACGAACCGTTTCGGCAGCATGATCAACGCGTGAACGGATATCCTCAGGCTTTATCGTAAGACCGGTGTTTTCTGAAAGCCGACGGGGCGCTCTGCGGGAACTTATAACGCGGAGCAGTCCTGCCGATGAAGCCGCATAACAAGCAAGCTAATTCTGTTTCCGCAACTATCGCATAAATTACATATGGCAAGGGCGTATCGCCGATGCGGATAATGCATCATGCGATACGCCCGATCTTATGTGAAGGTTATTGCAAGGACGCGGGAGCCCGCGAAAAAAATTAACTCTTGTTTTCGATATTTCCGGCTGTTCCGGCACTAAGTGTTTCCGGCATACTGATGAGGAGAGGCATCCTGATAAACGCGTCGATGGCCACAAAGATCAGGAATACGTATTGGGAGCCGACCTTATCGTAAATGATCCCGCTTGCAAAGGCCATTATCGCGCCCACGATCGCGGATATCAGACGGTTGATCCCTATCCATCTGCCCATGACTTCAACGGGTACGAGCTCCCTCTGAATGGTCTGCGTAAGCGGACCGCTGATGTGGAAAAACCCTTGCAGAATGCCCGCGATTATCAGGAATAAGGGTGAAGACGACACCACGAGCAATATGGCAGCGAGCCAGAATAACGGTATTACGATATATAGTACTTTTTTCCTTCCGATCTTGTCCGCCAGCGCGCCGATCGGATAACCTAATACTATCGAAGTTAAGGCGGCCGCCGTGACCATGCCGCCCAGAACAACGACGTTGGCCCCTTTTGTCTCCTGCGCGAAGACCTGCCAGAACGGTATCACCATCCCCATCGGCAATTGGCCCAGAGCTCCGATCACCAGCCACTTCTGCGCGCTCTTGTTGCCCTTCAGTATAGCTTTCGTATCTTTTATGATATTGAAGCTCCTGCTTGAGCTGGAGGTCCACTTCGTGTTTGAGAGCCTCGCCACCACTACTATGAGCGATATTATAGTAATTGACGCCGTTATATAAAACAGTGGCCGTATATCGTCGGCGTTCGTGGTAGAGCCGGTTACACCCATTATGCTCACAAGGAACCAGGCCGCGATCATCGGGCCCGCCATCCCCAGAAGTCCCGCTGCGATCGACTCGCAGACCATCATGCCCTTTGCTCTGTTTTCGTTCACAAGGCAGTTGCCGCAGATCGTCGCGCAGCTATGGATACTTGTACCCGAGCCCAGATAGTAGATCAACATTGCCACGGCGCATAGCTGCCAGATCGGTGACAGGGCATATGTAACATACGATACAGCAAGCAGCGCGATACCGATTATGTACAGGCGCTTGGCCCCGTTGCGGTCTATCAGATTCCCCGTAAGCGGCGCTATCAGACCCGCCAGCACCATTCCCACGCTTGTTATCAGACCAAGCTGCGTCTTGTTTGCCCCGAGAGCGATGATGTAGATGGACAGATAGGGGTATATTATCTGGTAGCCCAAACGCTCAAGGGAGGTCCGCACCACAGTGACTTTCCAGTCCCGCATCTGCTTCTTCCAGAAAGAAGGTATGTTCAGCATTGTACTCAGCCAGGTGCTTCTCTTGGTATCATCCATTATTAGGTAAAACACTCCTCTCAAATCAAACTGCAAAACCATACCAGAACAATCTACTGCCGGCAGATGTAAAAGTCAAGCAAAAGATAATTCTGCCGCCGCGCTGTATCGCAGTGAGGCTTCACCGGTCGGTGAGTGCAGTACAGCTTAATAAGAGCGGAGGAAAGGCCCGCTCAGTCCGCAGTATTCACGCGGAAAGCGCCGGCCGGAGCGTGATATCTTCGTCGGTTGAGGGTATCATAACTGTATGAAAAAACCGGGGTGTGCATATGCAAATAAACAAAAGACTGCATTCTGTATATAAAAACGCCAGAACGGAGTACTTTGACGAAAACTCAAAGTATATATTCTTCAGCGACCTGCACAGGGGAGATGACAGCGCGTCGGATGAGTTTACCAGAAATCAGAACGTCCTGCTGCACGCGCTCAACTACTACTTTGCCAACGGTTACGTCTACGTAGAAGCCGGAGACGGCGACGACCTGTGGGAGTACTCGGATTTTAAAAACATCCGCCTGGCTCACTCGGACGTGTTCCTCGCCATCAAAAAGTTCTTTGACGAGGGCCGCCTTGTCATGCTGTACGGCAATCACAACATATATCTGAGGTCAGGATCTTTTGTCAGGGACAACTACTACACGTACTACGACGAGTTCAGCCAGAATACGAAGGACCTGCTCAACGGCCTTGTACCCGTCGAGAGCCTTGTTTTAAAAAACAGAAAGTCAGGCGCGGAGATCTTCGTGCTTCACGGCCACCAGGGCGACCTGATGAACGACAGGTTGTGGAGGGTGTCCATGCTCGTGACAAAGGTGTGGAGGAACCTGCGTGTCGTAGGATTCAAAAACCCCACAAGCCCCGCAAAGAACCTGTACAAGAGGTCAAAGATCGAGGTCAGGTACAAAGAATGGATAGAAAAACACAAAAAGTTTATCATCTGCGGCCACACGCACAGACCGAAATTCTCGGAGACGCACGAGCTGCCTTATTTTAACACGGGCTGCTGCACACACACGAAGGGCATTACCGGCATCGAGATCTGCAACGGCAGCATTATGCTTGTCAACTGGCGCGTCAAAGCGGAACCGAACGGGAACCTTATAGTCGAAAGGTGCGCGACCCGCGGGCCCTGTCCTATTGAAGGATACGATTTCCGCGGCCTCAAAAGCCGAGCCTCCCGTCTCTGACGGCCCCCGGGCCCGGGTCAGGCGGCGCTGATGCGCTCCCAGGCGGACGGCACAGAAATATTGCGCGGTAAATCCTTAGTTTGCGCAAAAAACGCCGGGCGGCACACCCCGTGCCGCCCGGCGCAGTGCGTGCCGAAGAACACCTGGTCTTTGACACGGTCCGGGGAAAAGATATCCCCTCTGCGGCTCGATCCGAGCCAAAAATCACGCCTGCATCAAAAACAGTTCGGCCGCTCTGTCCCAGTTGACGACATGGAACCATCTGTCTATATATTCGGCTCTTTGATCCAGGCAGTCAAGAAAGTACGCGTGTTCCCACACGTCAATATTCAGCAGCGGGCTGTATCCCGACGCGAGAGGAGTATCCTGATCCCGAGTTTGCACGACGCACAGACAACCGCCGCTGTCTTTGACCAGCCATACGTAGCCGGAGCCGAATACCGACATCGCGTTCTCTTTAAAGACCCCCTTGAATTTCGAGAAAGATCCGAATGCCCTGTCGATCTCGGACGCGAGAGGCCCGACAGGTCTGTTTTCATCCGCCCCCGGCCTGAGAGAGGAGAAAAAGAAGTTGTGGTTGTAGACCCCTCCGCCGTTTCGGACTATCCTGTTTTTCACGCAGGCCGGCAGAGAACAGGCGTGCTCAAGCATCTCTTCAAGGGCAAGCTTTTGCAGCCGGGGTCTGTTCTCAAGCGACAGATTCAGTCTCTCAACATAACCTTTCAGCAGTCTTTCATGATGGACCCGCATTGTCTCGCCGCTTATGTAAGGTTCAAGGGCGTCGTATTCGTAGGGCAGTGAGATAAGATCGAATTTATAGTAGTTTTGCGACATGGCTGCCTCCGATCGGAAAAAGACGTACCGCTCTTCTTTACCATCTTATGTGCTCCGGGCGCATACGTTACACAGCATCGTTCCGTTATACGCAAACCCGGGCGCAGCCGGTTCCCGGAGGCCGCTCAAAACCCGGGCCGGTGCAGCGCTCCCCGGCCTGCCGGGTTGTTTCCGGAATGGTATGCCGCGGTCACAGCTGCCTGGTAAGCTCGCCCCGGAGTTTTGTAATTATCCTTTTTTCCAGCCTGGATATATAGGATTGCGAGATGCCCATCTCGTCGGCGACCTCCTTCTGCGTGCGCTCGGCCCCGTCGCCTATGCCGAAGCGCATCATGATGATCTGCCTCTCGCGCTTATTCAACCGGTCAACAGCTTCAAGGAGCATCCGTTTGTCGGTGTCGTCCTCCAATCTCCTGATAACCAGGTCATCGTCGGTGCCGAGTATATCGGACAGCAGCAGTTCGTTGCCCTCGCCGTCGGTATTGAGAGGTTCGTCAAGAGATACTTCCGATTTTTGCGCACTGCTTTTTCTCAGATACATCAGTATTTCGTTTTCAATGCAGCGCGAGGAGTACGTCGCAAGTTTGATGTTCTTTTCCGGGCGGTATGTATTGATGGATTTTATCAGACCGATTGTGCCTATCGAGATGAGGTCTTCGATATTTATACCCGTGTTATCGAACCTGCGCGCGATATAAACGACAAGACGGAGATTTCTTTCTATCAGCTGCTGCTTTACGCCCTCCTCCCCCTCGGCCAGTCGTGCGATAAGCTCGGCTTCCTCCGCTTTTGCCAGGGGGGGCGGCAGAAGGTCGCTGCCGCCTATATACATGACCTTGGTTTCTTTGCTCAACCCGAGCTTTCGCAGCAGTCTCCACACCAGAATCCTGAGCTTCATGATAAACATCAGATCATTCCTCCTTAATTCGCGGTATTACCATGTGTCCTCGCCTATGATCGCGCAATACGCGCCCCCGTCCGAGAGCTCTGACGGGGAAAATGCGACAAGCATACCTTTTCTGACCTTCCCTCCGGCTGCCACGGCGTCGGCCCGCATCGCGATGAGAAGCCCCGCCTCGACGCCGACCGCCCTGTAAGGTATGAGACGCATCTTTGTCCCCCCGCCCGAAGACGCCAGCCTCTCAAGAGACGAAACAGGCGCTCTCGGGTCGATTTTTTCCTTTTCTTTGTCGTCCAGCAAAGATTCCAGATATTTCTTTTCCGCCAGGAGTACCGGTTTGTTCGTCACGGGGTCGCTTAGCGTATCGCCCGAATCGACAAGCGTTTTCAGGTCGACCTGCTTTTTGCCCCTTTTTACCGTAACTTTTATGATGCGGTCACCGCCGTGACGGGCGGCCATACGAAAACCCAGGCTGAGTACGCAATAGCATATTGACGCGCACAGCAGAACCGTGCGCATTGCCGGAGTGGCGTACAGGCTGAAACTCCCCCGGCCCCCCGCCATTATCCAGAGTGCGTAGACTCCTCCTCCGAAGGCAAACGAAGTTCCGAAAAAAAGGATCCCCCTCCGCAGCAGCTGCCTTCTACCCAGCCCGATAAACGTCAGCAGAAGCGCAACAACTAGCTTGAGAGGCCAGGTTTCGAGCAAAGGCCAGAACAGAGCGGAAACCGCGTACCCTGCTCCCGCGAGTGCCGCCGCGGCCAGCCGCCGCCATGAGTAGGGCGCTCCGGTCAGTTTAGCCGTTGCAAGGAGTATCAGGAAGTTGATGCTGAAATTGAGTAGCACGAGGCTGTCAATATACAATGTCTGCATTCTTCTCCCCCTCCGAATGGAGGATAGCATATCCCCGGGAGATGTTCGGTCGCAATCGGGCGCGCATAAAAAGAGCCCCGTCGCAAGTTGCGACAAGGCTCTTTTCGGCAAAATAACACTTACGGGCCGGACAGTATTTCCTGCGCAATTACTGACCCCGTCCTGTTCCGACATGCGCAGAGTGAGAACATAAGAACAGTCATCGACGTATGATTTTCTTTGCGCACGAAAATTCCGAGCGAATAGCCCCGCCCGGGCAGACGCTCTTGCAGGCGCCGCATCTTATGCATTCGGGAGAGTTTACGTTTTTTCTGACTTCCACGTCCATTTTGCAGGTTTTCTCACAAGCTCCGCAGCCGACGCATCTTGACTTGTCGACCTGCATACCGTAGAAGCTCCACCTGTTTAAGAGCCCGTAGATCGCGCCGAGAGGGCAAAGGTATTTGCAAAAAGGGCGGTATATCAATATCGCCGCGATGATGACGACCGCTAAAACCGACAGTTTAAACGCAAACAGCACTCCCGTGGCCAAGCGGAGGTCCTCGTTTACCGCCATGAGCGGTAAGCCCGCCTGCAGTGTGCCGGCCGGGCAAATAAACTTGCAGAACCACGGTATGCCCGCGCCGTACGCGCTCCCGGCAGTCAAAGGAAGAAGGATCACGAATACGACCAGAATAACATACTTTGCTTTTCGCAGCGGCGCGTCGACACCACGCGGAACACGCATTTTTCCCGCCTTTATCCTGTAAAGCAGGTCCTGGACAAATCCGAACGGACAAAGAAAGCCGCAGATCAGTCTGCCGAATAGGATCCCGTAAAGAAGAATGATCCCGGTGACGTAATACGGGATGCCGCGGACACTTCCGCCCAGCACGGCCTGTAAGGAGCCGATAGGGCACGCTCCGAGCGCTCCCGGACAGGAATAACAGTTCAGGCCGGGTACGCACAGGCGTTTTGTCGCCCCACGCCAGATTCCGCCTTTCAGGAAGCCCCGCAGGTTGCCGTTGACGGCGATGGCTGCCGCAGCCTGAATGACATGGCGTTTAAGATCCTTCAGGCCATCACCCCACTCCTATACACTCAAGGCAGACGGCGGCCGCTTTGCGAAACACCTCAAGCGGCTCCCCTACTATAATGCCGAGCGTGATCAGCGCCAGGGCAAATATCAATATCCCGTATTTTACGGCTCTGTTCATAATACCCCCCGCCATATACGGCGCTGCGGTATGAGCCCCGCTTTCGGGAACTCTTGAAGCCGCGGCTATGACGCAGCGTCCTCAAGCAGTTCATCAATGATCTTTGTCCATTCTTCGCCGCTGCGCGAACCGAGATATGATCTCCCCACGACGTTGCCGCTGGAGTCGACAAAAACCGTCTCCGGCACGGGGTTTACGTCCGCGAGTTTCGCCGATATGAGATCGTCGGACGGCAAAAGGTGCAGATAGTCCGCTCCCGTGATCTCAACAAGTTCCCTTGCCCGTTTGACCTGGGACATACTGATGCTTCCGTCAGGCATGAGCGTATCGAGCACTATCCCAACGATCCTGACGCCGCTTTTTTCATATTCGCGTCCGAGCGCCGCCAGTTCCGGCATCTCATCGAGACATGGCCCGCAGAACGTGGTCCATATATTCACCATAGTCAGTTTGTGATCGGAAAAAACGGACTCGTCTCGCGCGCCTCCGTATATATCGCTGGCTCTGAAAGAACCGAACGTCCCGAGTTTCGTTTCCCATACCCCGGAAACAGTGCCGTAAGGCCAGTCGTTTATCCCGCCGAAATCGGCTACGTTCGTGTACCCCAGGGCCACGAGTTTCTTTGCCGCCTGAGCGCTGCGGTTCCCGCTCCGGCAGTATATGAGTATCTGCGCGTCGAGCACCGGCAGCTCCGGCGGGGCCGAATCACCGATCTGCTCGTTCGGCAGGAGGACAGCGCCTTCAATATGGGATTGCTCATACTCCTCGGCCGTCCGCACGTCAAGTATCACCACAGACTCACCGCTTGTGATCTTTTCATACGCTTCCTCGGCGGTGAGCTTTACGCTTTCGGGATTCCCGGATATTTCAGCGGGTTTCGCGCCCCCTGACGGATGCGCGCATGCTCCCGCCAGACAGAAGCATACGGACAGTACGAGCGCCGAAATCAACAGTTTCATTTGACCGCCTCTCCTGAAGAGCTTTCTCAGGTGGCTTTTGCGCAGCTCAGCAGCCTTTCCATGGCCTGCTGCGTCTTCTCTTTCGTATTGAAAGCGGTCAGGCGGAAATACCCCTCGCCGTTCTCTCCGAATCCCGAGCCCGGCGTGCCGACAATGTTGGGCCCCTCGAGCAGAAAATCAAAATATTCCCACGACGTCATTTTCCCCGGGCATTTCAGCCATATATACGGTGAATTGACGCCTCCCCAGTGCTTTATCCCGCCCCGTTTCAGAGCTTCCGATATGATCGAGGCGTTTTCTTTATAATACTCTATGTCCTTCCTGACCTGTTCCTGCCCCGCCGCCGAGAAAACCGCCTCCGCGCCTCTTTGGACAACGTATGCCACGCCGTTGAATTTCGTCGTCTGTCTGCGCAGCCACATGCTGTTGAGGCCGGCGCCTTCAAAGACAAGCTCTTTCGGCACCACAGTATATCCGCAGCGCGTGCCTGTAAATCCGGCGGTTTTTGAAAGCGAGCAGAACTCGATGGCGCATTTTTTTGCGCCCTCTATCTGATAGATGCTTGTCGGCAGGCTGCCGGAAACGAATGATTCGTACGCCGCGTCAAACAAAATGACGGCGCCGCAGTCTGTTGCGTAATCGACCCAGACCTTCAGCTGCTCCGCCGTGTACGCGGCTCCCGTCGGGTTGTTCGGCGAACAGAGATATATTATGTCCGCCTTTTTGCCGTCGGGCAGCGGAAGAAAATCGTTGCTCTCGTCTGCCCTGAGGTACCGGATTTTCCGCCCGGACATGATATTCGTGTCCACGTAGACGGGATAGACCGGATCCGTTATAAGCACGATGTTGTCATTGTCGAACAGATCCAGTATGTTTCCGATGTCGCTCTTTGCACCGTCGGACACGAATATCTCGTCCAATCCGAGGTCGACGTTCTTTTTTCCGTAGTACGCGGCGATCGCGGCGCGAAGAAACTCGTACCCCTGCTCTTCTCCGTATCCTCTGAACGTCGCGGCCGACCCCATTTCCAGCGTGGCTTTCTGCATGGCGTCGATCACGGCCGGCACGAGAGGGCGCGTCACGTCGCCGATGCCGAGCCTGATGATCTCCTTACCGGGGTGCTTTAGTGAGAACTCACTTACTCTTTTCGCTATTTCCGTGAACAGATAGCTGCTCTTAATGCGGGAATAGTTGTCGTTTATTTTCATATTGTCCTCCCCAATCAACCGAGCGTTAACGGCATATTCCGCTTATGCCGGCTTCTCTTGTGGTGCTCTTCAATGATCTTCCTGTCGTGCGCGGATACCTCTTCTCCCCTGAGATAAGAATCGATCGCCGCGTACGTGACCCCCATCTCGCCCTCGTCCGTCTGCCCTTCGTACAACCCGCCCGACGGCGCTTTCTCTATGATGCTCACAGGAGCTTTAAGGTGCCTGAGTATATCGAACACTTCGGTCGCCGCAAGGTCGGCGATCGGGTTAAAGTCATATGCCCCGTCACCCCATTTTGTGAAGTAACCCATATATATCTCGCTCTTGTTCCCCGTGCCTGCGACCAAACGGTTCTCGCTGGCCGCGACCGCGTAGAGCGCGGTCATCCGGAGCCGGGGCGTCACGTTCGTGACCGCGGCATCAGATAAAGCCGCCGCGTTTTTTATTGCCTCAAGCATGGCCTGCCTCGCCGCGGACAGATCGATATACCGGGTCTCAATTCCGAACTGAGCGGCTACGGCTTCCGCATCCGATTTGTCGGACCCGTAATTCTGAGCGGAGCTTCCCGGCATGATTATCCCGACAGTATTCTCGCAGGCCATTTTGCACAGGATACCGACCAGCGCGCTGTCTTTTCCGCCGCTGTTGCCGTACACGATGCCTCCCGCGCCCGTCTGCTCCAGGATGCTCTGTATGAACGACACCCTGGTCTTGATTATCCTTTCGATATTTCTCATCAGTGCCACCTCTCAGGCTTATCGATAACGCCGAAGATCAGAGGCGTACCTGTCCCTCGAAAACCGTGACGCAATCCCCGGTCATATACACGGCGTCATCGGTATATTGAATTATCAGGTCTCCCCCTTTAAGGACGACTTTTATCGGAGTGTCTTTTTTGCAGTATCCGTTTATGACAGCAGCCACCGCCGCGGCGCAGGCTCCCGTTCCGCAGGCGAGCGTCTCGCCGCTCCCGCGCTCCCATACGCGCATCTTCAGCGTATTCTCATCAACGACACGCACGAACTCCGTGTTCACTCCTTCGGGAAATACAGGGTTTTTTTCAAACAGGGGGCCGATCTTCATCAGATCCAGATTATCCGTGTAATCGCAGAATACCACCGCATGCGGGTTGCCCATGGAAACGCACGTCATTTTATACTCCTGGCCGCAGATCTGTATCGGAGCGTCGATAACAACTTCTTTGTCGCTGATGACGGGAACGCTGCAAGCCGTCAGATCGGCTTTGCCCATGTTTACTTTCACGGAGGAGACCTCGCCGTTAGTCAGATTGAGATACAGCTCCTTGACACCGCTCAGCGTCTCGATTTTCATATTGCGTTTTTTCAGGCCTTTTTTCTCGTACAAATACTTCGCCACACAGCGGATGGCGTTTCCGCACATTTTCCCTTCGCTGCCGTCCAGATTGAACATCCGCATTTTTGCGTCCGCTATGTCGCTTGGCGATATGAGGACGACGCCGTCTCCGCCGATGCCGTAATGCCTGTCTGACAGAGCCGGGGACAAAGATTCGGGGCTGTTTATCTCATACTCGAAGCAGTCTATATAAATATAGTCGTTGCCAGCGCCCTGCATTTTCGTGAACTTCATAATCACCCTGTCTTTCCTCATATCGTTTATATTTACAAGCTCCGTATTGATCTCGCTGTAGTTGGAAAGAAGGCTGTCCGCCAGAGCGTTAGCCGTATCGATCGACGTCAGGCAGGGGATACCGAGAGAGACTGCTTTTCTCCTTATTTTTACCGAGTCCTCGGCCGGATCTCTTCCCTTTCTCGACGTCGAGATGATGTAGGTGAAACCTCCGCCCTGAAGCGCCGTCATGGGATTATATTCGCTGTTCTCGCTGATCTTAGGCAGCACCGTGACGCTCAGGCCCATGCTCCTGAGAGTTGCGGCGGTTCCGCTCGTGGCATAGAGCTCAAACCCCATATCCGCGAACTTTTTCGCGATGGGAGAAATCTCAGCTTTATCGCTGTCGCGCACGGTAATGAGTATCTTGCCGCTCCGTTTAAGTTTATACCCCGCGGCCAGGAGGCCCTTATATATCGCTTCCTTGAAATTCTTCCCTATTCCGAGAACTTCACCCGTAGATTTCATTTCGGGGCCGAGCTGCGTATCGACGTCTGTAAGCTTTTCGAACGAGAACACGGGGACTTTGACCGTTATATACGGGGGCGCCTGGTGAATCCCGCTCGAATACCCCAGCTGCGACAGTTTCATGCCCATACTTATTTTCGTTGCTACGTCGCACATGGGGATCCCCGTCACTTTTGATATATATGGCACGGTGCGGGACGCCCGCGGGTTTACTTCGATAACGTAGATCTCTTCTCCCAGTATAATGTACTGTATATTCACAAGACCCGATACGTCGAGGGCCTTGCATATTTTTCTCGATTCGTCGTATAGTTTTTCCGCCATCGAGTCGTCGATATGGAGCGGCGGGTACACTGCGATGGAGTCGCCCGAGTGTATGCCTGTGCGCTCGATATGTTCCATGATCCCCGGGATAAGCACATCTTCCCCGTCGCAGAGAGCGTCCACTTCGATCTCCAGGCCGCCCAGATACTTGTCGATCAGGACCGGGTTGTCCTGCCCGTTACCGAATATTATCCCGGCGTACTCTATCACGTCGTTGTCGTCGAACGCTATGATCATATTCTGCCCGCCCAGAACATATGAAGGGCGGAGCAGGACAGGATATCCGAGGTCCCGCGACGCCGTCAGAGCTTCGCTTTCGCTGTTGACGGAATATCCCTTGGGCCGCTTGATACCGAGCTGTTCCAGCAGAGCGTCAAAGCGCTCCCTGTCTTCGCAGATGTCTATGGTATCGGCCGAGTTGCCCAGGATCCTTACGCCCCTTTTAGCGAGCTCTTTTGCGAGTTTGACGGACGTTCCGCCGCCGAAGGCCAGTATGACTCCCAGCGGTTTTTCGATCTCGACGACTTTCATGACGTCGTCTATCGTCAAAGGCTCAAAATATAACCTGTCGGAAATATCGAAATCGGTGGAAACGGTCTCGGGGTTGTTGTTTATGACGACCGCGTCGTAGCCGAGCTCCTTGAGCGTGCTGACACAGCGCACGCAAGCGTAGTCAAACTCTATCCCCTGCCCTATACTTATTGGCCCGGAACCGATAACGATAACCCGCTCCCTGCCGGACTTCGTGACAAATGCCCCCGCCTCGTCCGTACCGGTCTGCGCCGAGTAGAAGTACGGGGTCTGAGCTTCGAACTCGCCTGCGCACGTGTCGACCATCTTGAACACCGGGGCGGTGTTCTCGACAAACCCGTCTCCGATACTCTTGATCTTATCTATGAACAGCGTGTCCATAGTTGAAATACTGCTGATCCGTTCGGGTGTATACCCCCGGCGCAGAGCTTCATAGACAGCGAAAATCCGCTCGTCAGTCGGGTGTCTGAGCAGGTCTTCAAGCTTTTGATCAGAGATCGGGTGAAAAGCCGGATGGTCGAGATTGTGCCTTTTTGCGTCGACCCCCCTCAGCGCTTTCAAAAGCGCGCTCTCAAAACTGTCGGATATGCTCATGACCTCGCCGGTAGCCTTCATCTGGGTGCCTAGATTTCGTTTTGCGTAGACGAATTTGTCGAAGGGCCATTTGGGGAACTTGAGCGCCACATAGTCGATCGCCGGTTCAAAAGCAGCATACGTCTTTCCCGTGACCGCGTTGGGGATCTCGTCGAGAGTATATCCCAGGGCGATCTTTGTGGATACTTTTGCTATCGGATATCCGGTCGCTTTCGAAGCCAGGGCGGATGAGCGCGAAACGCGGGGGTTGACCTCGATTATCGCGTAGTCGAAGCTCTTCGGGTCAAGGGCAAACTGACAGTTGCACCCTCCTTCGACCCCCAGCTCCTCGATAACGGCGAGCGCCGCAGAACGGAGCATCTGGTATTCCTTGTCTGCGAGGGTGAGCGCCGGAGCTACGACGATACTGTCGCCCGTGTGGACTCCGACAGGGTCGATATTCTCCATTGAGCATATCGTGACGACGTTGCCCAGCCTGTCGCGCATTACCTCAAACTCTATCTCTTTCCAGCCCGCGACGCTGCGCTCGACCAGTATCTGCCCGATCGGGGACGCCGCTATACCCCCCTTGGCGAGTTCGCGCAGCTGAGCTTCATCCTCAGCCATTCCGCCGCCCGTCCCTCCGAGTGTGAAAGCCGGGCGGATTATCAGGGGATACCCAATTTCGTTTGCAAAGCCGACCGCCGTTTCGACGTCTTCGGCTATGACGGACGGGATCACGGGCTGTCCGATCTTCTCCATCGTCGCCTTGAAAAGGCTCCTGTCCTCGGCTTTGTCGATCGTCTCAGGCAGCGAGCCCAGCAGACGGATATTCATCTTGTCGAGGTATCCGCTTTTGCACAGCTGCATGCACATTGTGAGCGCAGTCTGTCCGCCGAGGCCCGAGAGTATGCTGTCGGGCCGCTCTTTTTCGATGATGCGCTTGACTGTGGTCAGCGTAAGCGGCTCGATATATATCCTGTCCGCCATATTGTGGTCTGTCATTATCGTCGCCGGGTTTGAGTTGACCAGCACTATCTCAATACCCTCTTCCCGCAGCACCCGGCACGCCTGCGTCCCCGCATAGTCGAATTCGGCTGCCTGCCCGATGACTATCGGCCCCGAGCCGATCAGCAGCACTTTCCTGATATCGCTGTACCTAGGCATTGATCTTTTCCTCAACCCTTCTCATAAACTCGTCAAAAAGGAAGTTCGTGTCCTGAGGCCCTGCGCAGCCCTCGGGGTGGAACTGCACGGAAAACGCGTTTATGTTATCGTAGACTAACCCCTCGTTTGTACCGTCGTTTACGTTGATGAACATCTCCCGGGCCGCGCCGCCCGATATGCTTTTGCCCAGGATCGCATAACCGTGATTCTGGCTTGAAATATATGTCCTGCCGGTCAGAAGGCTTTTTACCGGGTGGTTCGCCCCTCTGTGGCCGAATTTCAGTTTTTCGCGCTCAAATCCGTTCGCGAGCGCCAACAGCTGGTGACCGAGACATATCCCGAATATTGGTATGCCGCTCGTCGAGAGCTTTTTCAACTCGCTTATGATCTCCGTGTTGTCAAGCGGGTCGCCCGGCCCGTTCGAGAGCATTATCCCGTCGGGTCCGGCGCTCAGTATCTCCTCGGCCTTTGTAAAGCACGGGTAGATCGTTACCGCACAGTCTCTCTTCGCGAGCTCCGCCGGTATCCCGGCCTTGTACCCGAAATCAAAAAGTGCGATCTTTCTTCTGCCTTCGGGGTTAACGACCTCCACGGCCTTTACGGATACTTTCATTACCGTCCCCGACACCCGGTAGTTCTTTAATTCGCTGTCGACCCCGGGGGTGTCTGAGATTTTGCCGTTCATCGAACCGGAATCGCGGATCGTCTTAATGAGCCTTCTAGTATCTACCCCGTACAGGGCCGGTATGCCTTCTGCTTTTAAAAAAG
>JAAYAR010000109.1 GCA_012719235.1 Clostridiales bacterium | reverse complement strand
TGCGCCCTAATGGCGTGAAAACATGCAACAAACCGGAACAGCACGCAGCAATCCACCCAAAAATGACCGTATTTTCGTGTGCTGACAACCTGGATATGTTTTTCTGGCCATTAATCATCGTTTACTCGAGGAGAAGGCTCGTGCGGGCGGCAAAGCCGGCAGCGTCTTTCTTCAGGTCACCGGGATCATCATGCCGCACCGCTGCCTGACTTGTGTTTTATCGAAGTACTCATTTTCAAGGGGGATCCACGTATCAAAAAAGCGCTCTGCCGAGCGTGGAAAATTGCGCTCCAGTATCCGCTCTTTTTGCAGCTCCGGCGAAATATCCAGAAAGACCGAAAGATCGTAGTACCCCGCAAGCTCGGGATGCATGGAGTAGGCGCCCTCTATAACGGTCAGTTTTTTTGGCGCGGCCTGTATCACGTTGCCGAGGGTCATGGTCGAGCAGTCGAATTTCCGGTATTTTACCGTCTCACCTCTGCTCAGCGGCTGCAGGACTTCCGCCAGGAAGCGTTCCCGGTCGACGTTTCCCCCCGCCTCGGCGTATCGCTCCGGCGTCCGCTGCTCGGGCCGCAGGAAGAAATCGTCCATATGGAACACCGTGCAGTCATAGATACTCGAAAGGATATTCCCCAGTGTTGTTTTGCCGCTCGCGCTGCCGCCATCGATGGCGGCGATCACCCTTCCTTTTGCGAGCCGCACATCAAGCTCCGCGAAAAGAGCGAGAAAAGGGACGTACTCATTCGCGATCACGCGGTAAGCCGGTCTGTAGGCTTCCCTGAATGCGTCCGAGTGGTGGATCGCCGGATAACCCTTTGCACCCCATTCCGCCGCGGCGCTTTCAAATTCATCCGGCCCGAACGGAAGCAGGCCCTCGGAGACTAGCTCCTTCGCGACCGTCAGCTTTTTCACCAGCTCAGAAGGTCCGTTCTCCTCCCGTTTTGCCGAGGCGGCGAACAGTTTCCCGAAAGTGTCCGCGCTGAGCCCGCGCTTCATATACAGAATGGGTATTCTGCTGTAAGCGCCGTCAAGAGATTCGATAACAGGCTCGCCTTCATGGCAGATCGCGCCATACTCTTTAGAAATATACTCTGCCGCGGCCTCCGGAGAAGAGACCAGATGTTCGCACCCGAAAGCGCTCTGATAGAGGAATTTGAATACGTCCCGTATCTTCAGTTTCGGATATGACCGATAATGCATTATCAGCGATTTGCGGGTTCTCCCGCTCTGTTCCATTGCATTCACTTTTTCAGTCTCTCAGATTCAGCACTTTGGGATTGTCAAGTATCATAACAAGTATCGGGATCAACACTATATGAAGAATGATCCCGGGGACCGCGTTGAAGAACGCTCCGGCGAGGAACGCGGCGAAGGTGAAGCTGCCGCCCTTTATGCCCATGAATACGTACATAGCAGCTCCCCAGACCAGTCTTCCGACGATCATCGCTGTCAGCAGCGAGCAGTAGATATAAGGCTTCTTCCGGGGCAGTATTTTATGCATCAGCCCGGATATCGCGCCGTACGCGGCGAGCTCGAACGCCATGCAGACGGCGGTCGGGAAAAGCGGGGGCATACCCAGGGTGAGCGAACGAAGCATCGGCGCTATGAATCCGATGACAAGCCCCCAGGGCCAGCCGCAGATGAACCCGCAAAGGAGGACGGGGATATGCATCGGGGAGAGCATAGAGCCGATCTCCGGTATTTGTCCTGTGAGAAACGGCAGTACAAAAGCAAGCGCCAGGAAAAAGGCGGCGAGGATCAGCCGCAGCAATCTGTTGTGTCTTTTCTTCATATACTTCCTTTCATAATGCGAAAAAAGCGCCACTATCCCTTCAGAGATAATGACGCCTTCATAGCATCGTTGTATTATTATCAGCAGCAGCATCAAATGGAAACTTCTGTTTCCGCATCGCCCTTCAGAGCAACGAAGAAATTATCGCATAAAATCAGCCGATAATCAAGATGTACAAGCATTTGTCACAATATTGTTAACCTTTGCGACGGCATCGGCGATCAGCGCGCCCGTGTTCAGGTTCGGCACTCCCGCGACAATATTTTCGCACTTGTTCATAGGTATGAGGACGCGGACCGCATCCGCCCGACCTATCGCAAGAGCCATCTTTTCCGTCACCTCGCCGAGGAGAGAATCCGCGATGACGATTCCGACAGGCCCGATGATGATATCCGCCTTCCGGCAGGCAACGACAACGGGGTTTTCACCCGTTGCAACGTTCTTTGCGCCCGCTTTCAGCATGGCCGCCGTCGCCACGGCGTTCGTGCCGATCGCTGTCAGGTCAACGTTCTGACACCGGGCGGTTATCTCTTTTACAAGCTGAGCGCCGAGCTGCCCGCCCTGCCCGTCAATGATCACGATATTCATAAGCCACCTCGATAAAGCAGATATATCTTTTGTTTTTATATGGATTGTATCAGGTTTCAGTCCCCGACGGCAAGGCTGTGTTCTTTCGGTTATCTCCGCTCCCCGCGCCTTTTATAATCCCTTTGTATCTCATCGTTCCAACCCTCCGGCATTGCCGAGCGTTCCCTGAATGCCGCGACCGCTCTGCTCATCACACGGAAATTCAGCTCGACGCCCTCGCTGTCCGCGTGGTAATTCTGGGCGCGGTCGGGTGCGATGCCGAAGCGCGAAGCTGTCCTGACAGCGTCGATATTCGCGCCGAGGAAGATAAACTCCCATCCGTATTTCGTCCTCTGGCGCTCGATCTGAGCCTTTATCCTCTCCGGCGAGTATTCGCGGCTGGAGTTCTCCTCGCCGTCCGTGATGATGATGAACATCACGTTTTTGGCGCGGTACTCGTCCGAGGTATGTTTCAGGGCATTGCCTGTCTTGTTTATCGTTCTGCCGATCGCGTCAAGGAGTGCGGTCGAGCCGCCGACCCGGTACTCCTTTTCGGTGATAGGGCTGACCGCCCTGATGTCGATGCGGTCGTGGAGCAGCTCGTAGTCGTTGTCGAACAGCACCGTTGTAATAAGGCATTCGCCCTCGACCGCTTTCTGTTTCTCGAGCATTGAATTGTAGCCGCCGATCGTGTCGTGCTCCAGGCCGCCCATCGAGCCGCTCTTGTCGAGTATGAATACCAGTTCCGTCAAACCTTTTTTCATTATAACGTCCTCCTCAGGTTTTTTATGACTTGAGGATAACATCTTCACAGGGGCGGCAGGTCGCTTCAAAAGCGACAAATCAAACGGATAGATCGAGTTTAGCGAAATGGTTTCCCCACGTGCCTTCCTCAACCTCCCAGAGGCGGCTGGTCATATTTGAACAGCACCTGATTTATTTCGAAAATGTCGTACTTGCCGTTGATTATGAAGTACTCCACTATCACGTCGAACTTCCGGCTGTGTGAAAGGGCGTATCCGGCCCGCTCCAGAAGGTCGTCCGTCTCGTCGAGGGAGAGCTCCAGTGCAACCGCAAGAGCGATGACCGTGCGCTTGCCCGGCATATATCCTTTGCCGGTTCTGATCTTGGAGAACAGCTTGCGGTCGATGTTGGCGCGCTTGTAGACCTCCACGTCCGTTCTGCCTTTTGCGTCGATCAGCCTCAGGAGCGCCGCCGAGAACGGCTCGTCGAGTCTGCCAACTATCTCGTCGATATCCGCCCCGGCGGTCGCGGCCCGCGCGGGCGCCGGCGCTTTATATTCTAAAAATCCGGCTTCCTCAAAGGCCTCGCGCTCGACGTCGAGCCGCTTCCGCCTGCTGATCTCGTGGGTTTCGACGTAATGCTCGTCGATATAGCTCTCGACATCGCCGATCAGCGCCTCGCTGACAGTCAGCGCCGCCTTGTCGAATACGGCGAGAAACACTTGAAGATCATGCTCCCCGAGGAAATCCCTGATGGCGGCCGTGGCGACGCGCAGGGCCTCGTCTTTCGGGTAACCGTAGATACCGCTGGATATCAGCGGGAACGCTGCGCTGTCGCAGCCGTTCTCTATGGCGAGTTTGAGGGAATTGATGTAGCAGGAGCGGAGCTGCCCCTCCTCCCCGTGCCTGCCGTCCCTGTACACGGGCCCCACCGTATGGATCACGTACTTTGCCGGAAGACGAAACCCGGGGGTGATGACTGCCTCGCCCGTCCCTATAGGAGCGAGTTTGTCGCAGGCGGCCTGCAGCTGCGCCGCCCCCGCCGCTTTAAATATAGCTCCGCAGACGCCGCCGCCCATCCGGAGCTCGGTATTCGCCGCGTTGACTATCGCGTCGACCTCCATTTTCGTGATGTCCTGCCGGACTATGTCAAACGGCATCGCGCACCTCCGTTGTTTTTACCGCTCCGCCCGCCCATGAGGCCTCAATCCCCTGCCCCGGCGCGCCGCGTCTCATTTTCTGTTATTATACGGAAAAACGTTCCGGCAGTAAAGATATAGCGCAATATAACGCTATGTGCCGCATGTTCCGGTCCATAGGAGAGCCGGAAGTATACGACCACCCGCGGAGTCATATCTCGTCGAAGTAGTATTTCTTTATCAACTCTTCCAGGTTGTTTGCTTTCCATATGCGGCTGTCGTATTCATGGTCCCACATAAAAACGTTATCATTTCTTACTCCGCTCAGGCGGGTGATCGGATACCCGAAATAATCTCCGCAGCCGTTGCCGCCGAAAAACAGTAAGCAGTCAAGAGGCATAAAACAATCCTGTTCTCGTAAGGACAGATTTGTTTCCATGATCTGTTCCGTGGAAAAAATGAGCCAATTATCCCCGTTCATTTCAAGAAGGAGTTCCTTCAAGTCGGCAGGCAACTCGCAGCCCACCGCTCTTTCAACATCAAGTATCTGCTCTTTTGTGGCCGGAGGATTCGGTTTTATGTAATCGTGTGTCTCCGTCAGTTCCTTATACAGTGGATCCCAGGCGTTCATTTGGCTGTCTCCTATTATTATGTAAACATAAACTGCGTTATGCCGTGTCGCGTGAGCGGTCCGGTGCGGCGGCCGCTGTAGAAATATGAAAACAGGCGCGGCACCTCGATAATACCACAGGGCGCCTTATGTTCAAAAGTCCTATTGACAAACAAGAAAAACAGTGTACATTGCATCAGTTGAATATTCAACTGTTGCAAAATCAACCGCGGAGGAGGCAGGATATGGACTTCAATACGATCAGCCTGCTTTTAAAGCACGCGAAAGGATACGGCCACGCAAAGATCCGGGAAGCCGGAGTCTCCGATACCGAGCACAAGATCTGCACGTTTCTCTACTTCCACAGCGACGCGTATCAGGACATGATCGCCGATTCCCTGATGCTGGACAAAACGACGGTAGCGAAAGCGATACAGTCCCTCGAGGAGCGCGGGCTGATAAAGCGCGTGCAAAACCCTCACAACAGGCGGAGAAATATTCTGAACATCACGGACGCTGGCAAGGAGACGATCCTGGATGTCGTGGGAATATACGACGAATGGCTCGAAAAGATAGAGTCCTGTCTGACCGAAGCGGAGAGGGAGCAGTTTCATGATTTTTGCGCGAGGCTGCTAGAGAAAGCCAAAGAGATCGGCGGGAATTAGCCGGGATCATATCCGCATTGTAGAAATCGCACAAGCCGCTGCCCCATATATTATGTAAACAAATGTGCTGATTGCCGACGGTAAGCCATGTGCCGCAGGCCTTGATCGGACCTGCGAAAAAAGGCATGGCGGACCATCAGCATTTTTATTTATCTGTCAGAAGTGAGGAAAGCAATGCAAATGACACAAAACAAGCAAACGGAACTGATGAGCAATGCTCCGGTCACAAAAGCTATACTTAAGATGTCCATACCCGTTGTGCTCGGCATGATGGTACAGGTGCTGTACAATCTCGTGGACACGTTCTTTATCGGGATGCTGAAAGACGAGAATCAGCTCGCGGCGGCGAACATAACGACCCCGATCTTCATGCTGATGATGGCGCTCGCCACGATCGTCAGCACAGGCGCCGCTTCCTATATCTCCCGCTGCCTCGGCAGAAAGGACAATGATGCCGCGAACAAGACGCTGTCAACGGGTATAGCCATCTGTACGGGGCTCGGTATCCTTGTGATGGCTGCGGGGCTCATATTCTTAAAGCCTTTCATCACTCTGCTCGGCGCTTCGGAAGCCGTATATCCCCATGCGTTCAGTTACTCCTGCGTAATGTTTATCGGGACGCTGCCCGTCATGCTCAACTACGCCGGCGGCCAGCTTATCCGCAGCGAGGGCGCTGTCATGCCCTCGATCACAGGGATGATGATAGGGACGGTAGTCAACGTGATCCTGGACCCGGTGTTCATTTTCGCATTCGATATGGGCATCGGGGGCGCCGCGATTGCCACTGTCATCGGGAACACAGCAGCGCTGGGGTACTATATATACTACTACCTGTCCGGAAAATCGCTTGTGAAATTCAAACTTAAGTATATCTCAGGCGACAGGAAGATCTGGGGCCAGACCTTCGGTATCGGCATCCCCGCCGCTCTCAGCCAGTTCCTGATGAGCGGGGCGATGATCGTGCTGAATAACCTCGCCAGGCCGTATGGGGAGAACGCGGTGGCGGGCATGGGCGTCGCTGCGAAGCTGATGTATATCGGGACGTTCATTTTCATGGGCTTTGCGGCGGGCTGCCAGCCGCTTGTGGGCTTTAACTATGGTGCAAACAACTACCCGCGCGTGAACTCCATCATTAAGACCGGCATGCTTATGACAACAGGCATAGGTATCGCGCTGACCGCGGTCTTCGGTATATTTGCAAGGGGCCTGATCGGCATTTTCACGCCGCTTCCCGAGGTGATCGCCGAAGGGGCCGCCGTTTTGACGACCTATATGTGGTCTTTTCTGGTCCTCGGCCCGCAGATGCTCGCCTCCACCTCCATCCAGGCCTTCGGAAAGGCGAAGGCATCTTTGCTGCTGTCGATAGCCCGCCAGGGGCTGTTCTACGTCCCGCTGCTGTTTCTTTTGAGCAGGCTATACCTGTTCAAAGGCTTGCTCTGGGCGCAGCCTGTTTCGGACGCGCTGACTCTGGCGCTCGCACTGGTGCTGCTGGTGTCCATCCTGAAGAAGCATGAAAAGAATGCTAATATTGACTCAGGCACCGCCCTGGCGCCGATTCGGCACGACGGCGTTCCCTGTGGTACTGCCGAGCCCCTGAGCTGCCCCGCGGCTGAATGAAAAAGCCGCCGTCTGCGCTGAAGAATTTTCTTCTTGCCCGGGTTGTCTGAATGAGCAGGACAACAATTTTCAAGGCACTCTGCGAATGCTGTCCAGAGTGCCTTCAGACTGTCAATAACGCGGAATATTGCGAGCTCCTGCCTTCTCCTCGAGGAGAAGGTGCTTGATCGCAGTGAGGCGGATGAGGCGGCGCTCTGACTTTCGACCGCAGAAGTGATAAACAGAAGGTATACACCTCATCCGGCAGGTTACGCCGCCCACCTTCCCCTCCAAGGGGAACTGTTTACGCTGTCACTCCGTGAACGCGAAACCTTTTTCCGTGAATAATCCGACACAGGCATCGACTACTTCACTGTCAAACTTTGTCCCTCTGCCGGCCCGGATCTCGTTTAGCGCGGCGTCGATACCCAGATTCGGCCTGTACGGCCTGTGGGAACTCATCGCCTCGACCACCTCGGCTACGGAAAGAATGCGGCTCTCGATTATGATCCCGTCTCCTTTTATGCCCTCGGGATAACCTGAGCCGTCCAGGCGTTCGTGGTGCTGATAGATCATAACGGGTATCTGCCACGGCAGGTTGATATCCTTCACGATGTCATAACCGTGCTTCGGATGCTCTTTGATCAGTTCATATTCAAGATCGGTTATCTGGCCCGGCTTATTCAGAATATCCGATGGTATGTAGATCTTGCCTATATCATGCACCAGTGCCCCGAGCGAGATATTGTTTATCGTCTCCGGGGCCAGTCCCATATCCGAAGCTATCGCGCAGGCGAGCTGCCGGACTCTTTTCTGATGGCCCGCCGTATATCTGTCCCGGATCTCGCTGGCCTTCGACAGCGCGTATATCGACTGCTCGACAGAGTTTGACAGTTCTCTGTTTTTCTTCTGCAATTCATTGAGCAGCTCTATCTGCTTCAGCCTCTCGTGCCCCATCTTCGCGAGGATCTCGGTCATGCTGCGGATAAATCCGAGCCTGTTCTGAAGCTCCTCCTCCGATATAACGGGAACCTTTGAGACTGCCTCCAGGAACTTTTCCTCATCATAGCCGTATTTTTCGGCCTGTTTTTTAAAGAAATCGATATCCGGCTTTTCCAGAAAGGCCTGGCCGATAAAAAAATTCGCCAGATGCTTGCCTTCAACTATGATCGGCGTCGCGGCGTCGACCAGCCCGTGCAGGCATTTGTATATCACGAACGGGTCGGCCTCCTGCAGATGTTCGGTTATGTACCGGTCGCTCTTTTTGCATATGAACTCGGAGTCCTTGTTGGCCCTGTGGAACTTCATGCAGACGTCCTGCCAGCCCGACGCCGTGATAACGTTGCTTTCGTTATCCACAATTGCCGTGGTCAGGCAAAAGGCGTCGTTCAGGCGGTCAAGCAGCTCCTGAAATAATCCGATATCGATCAGGTCCTGTATCCTGTACTCCATACATTTCGCTCCTGTCGGGATCCCCTGTGAAGATCGTTTATCGAGAAGCGCCGAGCTCCGGTTTGTTCCCCTTTAACAGCCTCATAAAGGCGTCGACTACGTCGGCGTCGTATCTTGTGCCCCTATATCTGGTTATTTCCTCAACGGCTGCGTCGAGCCCCAACGCGGGCTGGTACGGCCTGTCCGACGAGATAGCGTCCACCACGTCGGCCACGGCCAGTATCCTGCTCTCGATGATGATCTCGTCTCCGCTGATCCCCTCGGGATAACCGGTCCCGTCCAGGCGCTCATGATGCTGATAGACCATCGTCGGTATCTGCCGGGGGAAGTCGATCTCTTTTACTACGTCGTAACTGTGTTTTACATGGGTCTGCAGTATCCTGTATTCGATATCGCTTATTATTGCAGGTTTGTTCAGGATCTCTGAAGCGATATATATCTTGCCTATATCGTGTACAAGGGCGCCAAACGCGATATTGTCTATAGTTTCGGCGGGCAGACCCATCTCTTCCGCTATCGCGCAGGCGATCTGCTTGACTCTTTTCTGATGCCCCGCAGTATAACTGTCCCTTGTCTCCCCGATCTTAGATATGGCGTTTATCGACTGCTGCAATCTGTTGAGCAGCTTTTTGTTGCTGCTTTCAAGCTCTTCCTTGTATCTGATCAGCTCCGTCACGAAATGCTTGCGGGCCAGCGCGTTCGCGAATATCTGCGCGAAGGCCCGGAGCTGCTGTATCACCTCGTCGGACCAGATCCGCTCTTCTTTTCTCATGTCGAAGGAAACCGTTCCGAGGGTCTGATCCCCCACCGACGTCAGAGGGAAAATAAGCGAACTCTTTATCCCGTAATGGCTCCAGGACTCCTTATCTACCGACGCTTCGGGAGGCAGCCGGTCCATTGTGGAGACCACCACGGTTTTGCCCGAGAGGAGCTGTTTCTCGCACCAGGGAAAATACCTGACCGCGGCAAAGTCTTCGGGAACGGGCGGATCAGCTTTCTTTGCGTAAAGAAACCTGAGCTCGAGCCTTTTGTCTTCGCTCTGCGAGGGTTCATATATGGTCGACAGATCGATGCCCAGATGATCGCATATTTGGCGCTGGGCGTCTTTTATCTCATCATCGAGCAGATCGGAGGAGACGTTGATAAAACGGGCGGCAAGTTTGGCTGACAAGGTCTCAAACTGCAGCCGGCCTATCAGCTCGTTCTGAAGGTTTATCTGGTCGCTTATATCGATAACGGACGACTGGTAACACATGGGATCACCGTTGCCGTCCGTGATCTTGCCAGCAAGGGCGTAAGCCACAAAGCTTGACCCGTCCTTTCTCCTGGCGGAGAACTTTCCCTTCCATCTCCCCTGAACCTTCAGCGTATCAAGAACAGTGACAGATACGTCCGGGTCACCGAAAAAAATTGAGATGTGCTTACCGATGATCTCTTTCTGGTCTTCATACCCCCATAATTGCGCGGCCTCTTTGTTCACCTCGATAACTTCCCCCTCTGTGTTGCAGATACTGTTTGCGGATATGGAGGTATCGAAGGCGAGGTTCTTGACCAGCAGCTCCTGGTCAAGTTGAATTCGTTCAATGATCCTGCCCGCCACTTTGGCGATGGCATTAAGTAAAGACCTCTCCTCTCGCAGAAAAGGTCCGTCGTCCTCATTCGTTTTTTCTACTTTTTTATATAAAACGTCGATGTGCCCGGCCGCGGAATTGTGCAATGTCAGAGGTGCTGACAAGACCCATTCGGTCTCTTTGAAACCGCCGCTTTTATACTCGTTCCCGTTCAGTACTATCCTCGTGCAGACGGCGTCCGGAAATTGAAACCCCTCCGGCAGGACTTGCTGTAATACCGAAATAAACGTGTCGAACGTGAGGCCCGGCATTTCGGCAATCTCGATAACTCTGTACAGCGCGGAAATCTCTTTGCTTCTTTCTGCAAGATCTTTTTTCGGTCGCCGCCGCATACCATCCTCCAAAAGCCTGCCGACAGATACTCGGCACCTCAAATACAGCATTTCTGATCTAAAATTAATACAAAGAAATAATATACAATAAAAAAGCGTTAAATACAAGCTTTACGCTTTTGTTAGACGGGTGTGTTTATCAGAAAAGCACACCGTATGCGGCCCGTGCCCTGTAGTCTGAACGTCGATTACCGCACAACTGACGGGAAAGAAAGAAGTCGTTTTCTACTGACACGCCTTTTCGGTTTGCGCCTTTTCGGCAGCCCTCGGGAACAAAAGCCCCGGAACTCGCAAGATCAGGTTTGCTCTTTCAAATGCAGGCTGTAGACCGCCTCGCCGCCATTAATAAACACCTCCAGCAGCATATCATCCTCAAGAATTACGACATCCTCAACATCGCCGTGATACGCGACCGGATGACGCCAGCCGGTATCGATCGTGACGCGATTCTTAGTAACACGCACAAGCTCATGCGTGTGCGTCAACAGATGTCGGGCTTCTTTGACGGGAAAGGAACAGATCTTCGCATCTTTCACGGTAATCTCCCTTGGAATCGTCAGGCAGCCGTTCCATCGTGCATTCGGATCTACGGGCTTATCCCAGCGGGAAAACCAACCGATCAGAATAATGCGCCCGTCGGGCGCTTTGAAAAACTGCGGAGCATAAAAGTAAGGCCCCTTCTCTGGTCGGGATCCGATCCGGGGCACAAAAGACTTCCCGTCGAAATCGCCATAAAAAAACCTGGTCGCTCCCAGACCGTTTTCATCCTCAGAACCGGAACACATGAACAAATATCCGTCACCGAATTTGCTGAAAGACGGGCACTCAATAACAGCGCCCAAGCCGGCGTTTTCCATAAACACCCCTGCATAGTCCCATTTCAGCAGGTCCTCCGAACGATAAAGATGGGCCTTTCCGACGCCGTCTTTGCCCGAAGCCAGCAACATATAATAAGTATCTCCGACTTTTGTGACCGCCGGGTCCCGAAAGTCCGGCGTATCCTCCGGAGGTTCGCGCAGAATCGGATTTCCACCGTACTTTTTGAAGTGAATACCGTCTTCCGAAATTGCGACAGCCTGTCTTTGACGCCGGTCTTTTGCGCTGATGCAAGTATAAAAAACATACAGCACGTCATCTTTAACGATCGCCGTGCCGGACCAGCAGCCACGTTTGTCATATTCATACTCGGGAGCTAACGCAATCGGCAGCTCCTCCCAATGAACAAGGTCCCGGGACACGGCATGCCCCCAGGACATGACGGTCTCACCGGGCTCCGACGCATGGGGATTGTGCTGAAAAAACGCGTGATACTTTCCCCGGAACCATACAAGTCCGTTGGGATCATTCATCCACCCCTTCGCAGGGTGAAAATGATATCGGATAGACATACAATCATCCTTTGCTGCTGCTTATTCTGTTGCCATCCGTTTTACCGGTATTACATAAGAAAACAAGTGCAAAAATGACAGGCACCGGTAATGTCCTAATATGCGCAAACATGAACTTTTTCCCGATCCGCACCGGAACGTGTCTGAGGGCTCAGCGTCTTCTCCATAATGAAAAACAGCCCTTTTCGCCAGATCGCGTGTCCCCGTTTTTCGTAGCCGTTTTTCTCATATAATTTAAGCGCATAGCGGTTCCCGGAAAAAACGTCCAGTCTCACAGACGTATACCCCATACTCAAGGCCTGCTCTTCGATAAGCGACAGCACCAGGGAGCCGATGCCCCTGTTCTGGTGGTCCGGAGAAACACAGAATCTATGTAATACGCACGAGCTCTCGTCCGGGTTATCCCACCGGCACATATGATATTCTTCTTCGCACTCCCGGCTGATAACGCAGATCGCAACTATCATATCGTCCTCTATAGCCGCGTACAACGTATTGCTGTCAATATCATCCGAAAAATCTTTGCGCGTCGGATAAAGCTCGTCCCACTGATAGATCCCGTGGTCTGTCATTCGTTCGACCGCTTTTTCGATCAAGAGGCATATATCGTCCAGGTCCTCTTTTGTCCCCGGTCTGAGATGCATATTTGCTGCCCTCCGAGTGGTCTTTGATAAAATATGATACACCTCCGAATGGCAGATGCCGTTTAAGCATTCGGAGGTACTTTTTTTCATTATGTATTATGCCCGGCCGGATATGATATTTAAGATCTGCCTGTCTATGACATATATCCCTTCATAGGGCAGCTCGATATATACGTTATCGTTTTCTTCGTAAACGTAGTAGTAGAACATTCTATCATCGGTCAGAACTTCGATTTTGTAATACGGACTTACCGACGGAGCGTCGTTGACGCTCATGTTCCTTGTCGGCTTTGAATCGCGAATGTGTGTGAGCATTTCCGCGAAGTCGGCGGCGGATATTTCGCTGCCGTTATTATTACTGTCAGTTGATATTCTGATCGAAGTTACGGCTTCCGGTGACGGATATTGTATAGGTCCCGCGGCCGGGAACAGCTCATTACAGACCAGAAACCCGCCCAGGATCACCGCAATGACTACCAGAAAAGTGACGACAACACCTTTTTTTGTGATTTCCCTCACCTCGCAATATGTATAATCGCGCCCCGGCATCCGGCCGCCGCGTCCGCAGACCGGGATATACTTTCGCGCTTTTTCCTGTGCGGAACCTATGAAGAGGCCGACGACGCCGCGGTGGAGGCGGAGACCGCCGCTATCATGGCGGCCTGCTGCGCGATAATGATATTGGTGACGCTTGTGGAGAGCGCTGCCGTCAATACCCCGTCTTTAACATTCTTAGCATATTCGCTCGCCGCTATCGACGCCGCATACAGAAGCAGCTCCTGCGTCGGGACGGACAGCACTCCGAACCCCTTTTGCGCCCTCAGTGTATCCTGTATCGCGGCTATATCACGGGCGATCCTGTCGGTCTCCACCGGCAGCATGGTTAGGACCCCCATGACCGGCAGGGTATATGTCTTATCCAGCCTGATCTTCCGTGCCCTGAGGGTATCCCGCAAAGCAAGGACCCGGTCAATGATGCCGTCGTCCGACCCTCCGAGCACCAGCACCTGCGCCAGTGCCTGGACGCTGTTTCTGTCCCAGAACTCGCCTTTGAGCCGGCCGAAAAGCCGCTCGATGCGCTCCGATCCCGCAGCGGGATCCAGGTCGGTCAGCCCCAGCATGGCCGCGAATATATAGTCGTCCTGTGATGTGATGAAAAAATGGCGGGCTCTCATCCCGTCGTAGAAGGCCCGCGTGCGGGCTGCGGCGCTGCTGTAGTCGGAAGCGCCGGACCGCGCCGCGATCAGACAGGCGGCGACCACAAGATAATCGGAAGCGCGGAGTTTTTCGCCTTTGAGCAGGTCATATACTTTCAGAGTCTCTCCGAATACCTCCCGCGGATCGCGAGAAAGCGAGAGCAGCGCTGCCACACATAATGCCATATTCCCCCTGAAGGTAGAAAACGCGCCTGTGTTCTGCTTGATCAGACTGTGGCACTGCCTTATCGCGTCACAATCGATCGTTCTGCCCTCCTGCGCGTACAGGAGCGCTGCCAGCCGCTTTGTCAGGGCATGCTGCCAGACAAAATCTTTTTTTATGATCTGCGCGTTTTCCGCAAACAGTTCCGCCTTGTTTTGTCCCGTATAGCTCATATTTCTATCTCCCGTTTACCGGTGGTCAAATCAACTTTTGATTACGTGTTTTTCCGTATGATCATCGATTATAAACCTTTTACCATTGCTCTGTCATTGAGAACTTCATAGCCGAATTTACGATACAGCGAATGCGCGTCTCTCGTTATCAAAATGCCGCGCAGCCCCCGGTATTCGGGCCGGGACTCGATATGCGATACAAGCGCGGTCCCGAGGCCTTTGTGCTGATATGCCCTGTCAATAATCACGTCGCAAAGGTAATAAGTAGTGGCATAGTCGCTGATCACTCTTGCAAACCCGACAAGTTTCTTCTCGTCCTCCAGATATACCCCGTAGCAGGAGGAGTTTTTAACGGACTTTTCGATCTGCTCGATCGGACGCTTGTCCGCCCAATAAGTCATTTTCAGCAGCCGGGCGATCTCGTCTATGCCGATATTGCCCAGATTTTCAATGATCCTGTACTTCAACTGCAGCTTGCACTCCTCTCTCAGATTTTGATCTATCTCTCAGCCCATGAGATCAGCACCGTGCATTCCACTCGACTCTAATTGACGGGCCCGAAGTCCGCGGCAGTTATTCAGAGCAGATATTCGAGGAAACGTTTCACTTGTTTTCCGGTGATCTCTGTTCAAGCCAACATATCGATATGATCCAAGATCATTTTTACAGTATATCAGTCTCCGATCGTTAATGTTTCCGAGATGCTTCTCAGTTGGCTGATCAGCACTTCTTCTTTGCCGATGTAGCTGTCACCCTCAAATATCAGCGTATTCCAAGTATCATGCAGCTGTGCTGCCAGATCGGGATCGTCACATAATACATACGCGGCATAGACGTTACTGATAAGAGCTTTCATCGCATTCTGATCTTTAAGATCATCATTTTCTGCTTTCTTTATTGCAAACGAGATCAGAGTGTCACAGCGCTGCAGTCTGTCGTTATTGTATCTATGCTCTTTTATAAGGCTTCCGGCAAAGAAAGAAGCAATAACAAATACGATAAACACAATGCCAACTAATAGTTTCCTGTTAATTTTCATTGACCCCCCCCCGTCCTCCCGGACCGAACACGCTCCGGACGGGTATCAGGTCGTGCGCCGGGTCGCCTGCTCTTTGCCGAGCCTGTAGATGTGGTTTACGGTACCCAGCGAATCGGCCGGAGATATCGGCAGCGCCGGGTATTCGGGAAACTGCCCGTCGACCGGGCCTCTTGCGATACCGGGACCGGCTCCGAGTTCATTGATATGCATCCTGCTCATGGTTCTCCGTCTCCGTGTACGGGGCTGTGCACGGCACAAGGCTCGGCTCTGTTGCCTGTCAGAACGCGTTCCACAGAAACACAAACACAAAAACGCAGCCCCAGGCGTTGCCGGTCTCGGTCTTTGTCACCAGCATGCCGTATATAATGATGAATACCGTCAGCATCTCAATGATGCCCTCCGGTGTGACGCCGATCATGCCGTGGATCAGTATGCACATGACGCCGCATATGATCGCGCCCCAGTTGAGCCATCTGTGTTTGACGGGTATCAGTTTATTGATTTTATCACAGATGACCACGTAGTTGAAGCCCTCAAAAAAGCCCCAGGCGAGCGCGATGATTACATAACCGGCGGCGCCCACCGCGAAATTGCCGCCAAGCAGCTCGCGCGACATCCAGACCGCCCCGAACGGCAGGTAACTGTCGATCTGTCCGGCTGCCAGGCCGAATATGATGTTGGGCACGAACGCCAGAGCGCAGAACACGACGGACTTTAGCGCGTTATCCCTGCGCAGCCCGTGGCCGGCAAAGCTCTCCCTGCGGATTATCGATACGAGCGAGATCCCCAATCCCGCGGTGCCGAACTGCAGCAGCGCCATACCTGCCGTACGCAGCAGGATATGGATTCCGGGATCCCGCGCAAAGCTTTCGACGGCGTCCTGATTCGCGACGAATATCCCGAGCACTGCCATGGTTATTACAACGATGACGATCAGGTCGGGCAGTGCCCTCCTCTTTTGTAATGAAGCGGCCTTTTCCATAACGCACCTCACAAATAAATATCGGGCGGCAACCCGATTAATTATACTTACTGTAGTATCGCTATGATCTGTAAACGGAGATAATGAAGCCGGCAGTCGAAAACAGGTTGCACAGGCAATGGAAAGCTATGGTGATATATATGTTTTTCTTCTTCATAGCGACGAACGCAGCGGGGAAGAACGCGAAGATCCTGAATATATTCTCAAGAGGGAGCCACAGATGATACAGCGAGAAAAGTACGGTGACGATAAGCGGCGCG
>JAAYAR010000108.1 GCA_012719235.1 Clostridiales bacterium | reverse complement strand
TCCGCAGGTTTTTAAGGAACGGCTCAACGATGCGCTCATAGAAAGGCTTGCTCAGTTCTTCGTCCGCGAGGCCCGGCTTCCTTTCCTCTGTGAGCACCCTCGTTATGCGTTTTTCCGCGCGGTCTTTCAGCAAGCCGTTTTTGCCGAATATCGCCTCGATGAGGAAATATACGAACAGACCTCCGGATATTGCAGCCAAAGTTCCCATCTGTACCCCTACAATCAGTATTTGATGTTTGCGATCTTCCTGATGACCGTAAAACCAATGATCTCCATCACGACGCAGACCCCGATCATTATCTTCCCTATAGTCGAAGCTGCGAATGGTCCGAAATAATCGGGGTTTATCACCATCAGAAGGAGAATGACAAATACGGGGAGAAGGCCGATGATCGCGCCCGAAAACCGCCCCGATGTGGTAAGGACGCGCACCTCCTGCTTGATCCTGACCCTGTCGCGGATCGTCTCGGAGATAACGTCCATTATCTCGCTAAGGTTCGCCCCGACCTGGGCGGCTATCAGCACCGCGGTAATCAGCAGGTCGAGGTCCTTGTTTTTCACCCTCTCGCTCATATGCCTGAGCGCTTCCTCCATCCCGATGCCGTAGTGGATCTCTCTGACGGTCTTTTCAAATTCCGTCGAGAGGGGCGGCTGCATCTCGACGGCGATGCTCTCCATGGCCTGCTGAAACGAGAAACCGGCTTTAATACTGTTTCTCATTATCACGAGGGACTCCCCGAACTGCTTGTTGAACGCCTCCTGCCTCTTTTTCCTGGAGCGCTGCACGAGGAGAGGGGGAGCCGCTATGCCTATCGCCGCGAAGGCGATCATCGTTAAGAGCTTCCCGCTGATTAAATACGCAAGCAGCGTGGGCACGGTCGCCGACAGCAGCCACATACCTATGAACTCGGCGGCCCTGAGCCTTATGCCCGACATCGCCAGATAGTTCGCAAACTCCTTGCTGACAAGCCCGACCGTATTTATTCTTTTATTCTTTTTCTTTTCTATCAGCACTCCCTGCTGTATCTCGTCAAAGCCGGCCTCGGTCTCGTACTTTTTGAGACGCCGCGCCATTATTGTGGCTTTTTCAGGATTGAGCAGGATAGTCATCACAAGAAAAATGAAGGCACCCGCCAGTACTGCAGACAAAATCTCCATTTCTCACCTATGGTTGAAACCATTCGTGTTTCAGATATACTCCGTTATCCGCGAGCCTCTCCTCGAAAGTCGGGCGGATGCCGGTGGGTATGAAGCTGCCCCTGATCTTTCCGGTCGTATCCTGCCCCTCATGCTTGAAAACAAAGATATCGGACAGCGTGACTATGTCGCCCTCCATGCCAACGACCTCCGTGACGCTCGTGACCTTTCTTGAGCCGTCCCTCAGTCGCGCCTGCTGAACGATGAGATTGATAGCCGAGGATATCTGCTCCCTTATCGCCTTGACGGGTATATCCATGCCGGACATCAGCACCATAGTCTCGAGCCTCGATATAACATCCCTCGGACTGTTCGCGTGGGCGGTCGTTATGGAGCCGTCATGGCCGGTGTTCATCGCCTGGAGCATGTCGAGCGTCTCGCCGGAGCGCACCTCGCCGACGATGATGCGGTCGGGCCGCATGCGCAGCGCGTTTCGCACGAGATCCCTTATCGTCACCTCTCCGGCGTTCTCCAGGTTGGGCGGCCTGCTCTCCAGCGTGACCACGTGGCCCTGGCGGAGCTGCAGCTCGGCCGCGTCCTCGATGGTGATTATGCGCTCGTTTCCGGGAATATAGCCCGACAGGACGTTGAGCAGAGTCGTTTTACCGCTGCCCGTTCCTCCCGATACGATTATGTTCGCCTTGCCCCTGACGCAGGCCTCGAGGAAAGACATTATCTTCGGGGACACGGAGCCGAAGCGTATGAGGTCGCTGTCCGTAAACGGTTTCTTTGAAAACTTTCGAATCGTTATAGTCGGGCCGTTCAGAGCGAGCGGTGGGATGATCGCGTTGAACCTGGAGCCGTCCGACAGGCGCGCGTCCACCATCGGGCTTGCCTCGTCGATCCGGCGCCCGACGCTTGAGACCACCCTGTTGATAACGTTCATCAGATGGCTCTCGTCTTTGAACACCGTCGAGGTGAGCTCTATTTTCCCTCCGCGCTCGACGTACACCTGGAACGGGCCGTTAACCATGATCTCGGTGATGCCCGGCTCGGCCAGGAGCGGTTCGAGCGGCCCCAGGCCGACGACGTTGTTATATATCTCCCTGACGAGCTTCGCTCGCTCATGTCGGGGTATCGACGCGCCCTGTGCCTCGACAAGGTTCTCGATCGAGTGAAATATATATCCCTCGCTGACGCTCGCCTTGCCCTTTGTGCCAGACTCCTGGTTTATCAGCTCGATGATCTCGGTGTGTATCCTGTTTTTTAAGTCGAAGTACTCGTCAACGTATGTGGCTGCGTTCCTGCCCTGCAATCCCGGCTCCGCAGGCCCGTTTTGCGGCTGGCTCGTCTTCTGCTTCTCGATGCGTTCAAGCAATCCCATAGGCTGCGCTCCTGTTCCGAATCAGCTCCGGTCCTTCCTGCTCTTTGATTCTTTTCGGGTCCTCTTTATCCCGAGCTGCTTGCGCTGCTTCGCGCTGAGGGAATCGTAGTCCAGCGTCCCGTCGATGAGCAGCGCCGCAACGGACGATACCGCCTGGCTGAGCTCCGACTTGGGCGCGCCCGTAACGAACGGCACGCCCAGGTTCAGCGCGGTCACTGCGGTCTTGTAATCGCTCGGTATCTTGGCCCAGATGGGGCTGTCGATAAGCTTCTGTATGTCGTCAAGCGTTATCGAGCCTATGTTGACTGCCCTGTTGACGATGACCTTGACTTTATCGATCTGCTGCAGGGAATTCAGCACCGATAAGCTGAGCTTCGAGTTCTTAAGAATCGATATATCGAGGCCCGTAACAAAGAGGACCGTGGTGGATGCCTCGATAGCGGACAGCGTGACCTCATTGAACGACGGCGGCGTATCGATTATGACGTAGTCATAATAGGTGCGCAGCTGGCTGAGTATCGTTTTCACGGTATCGGCGGAGATGAGCTCCGCGAACTCCGGGCTCTTCGGTGCGCACAGGACGTGCACTCCGCTGGAGTGTATCGCCATGTAGCTCCTGAGCAGGTCTATACTGGGCGACGACGGCTCCTGGGCGAGCTCGAATATCGTGTCTACAGGATCGATATCGAGGTAAATGTTCACGTCCCCGAACTGAAGATCAAGGTCGATGAGCGCCACCTTTTTTCTGCTCTCGGCGAGTTTTACGGCGAGGTTAACGGCGAGGGTCGTCTTCCCCAGTCCGCCTTTCGCGCCGAATACCGTTATGACCTTCGAGCTCCATGTCAGCTTCTGCTCTACGCTGAGCGATTCGAGCCGGGCGGTCTCGTTGTTATACACCGTTTTTACGTAGTCGCAAAACTCTTTGGAGGATTTCGGATAAGGAGGGATATTGTGTACGCCCGCCCGCATGGCGCTCCGGAGCAGCTCGACGCTCTGCTGCTCTGCAAGCAATATGATGAAAGAGCGCGGCCTGTTGAGGGCGATCCTCTCCGCTATGATCAGTGCTTCCTCCTCGCCGGGGTCGCGGGTCATGATAACGATATCGGGCAGCAGGTTCGCCACCCGCTCGAGGGCGTCGTTGCCCCCTGAGGAAACTCCGGCGATCACTATCTCGTCGTCGGAGAGCATATTCTTCAGTTCGTTGAGCCTTCCCAACGAGCTGCTTACGAGCAGTACTTTAATCTTCATACTTTTGCTCCAAAGGTCACTTTATCGTTATGGCGTCTTCCAGCTTTATCGCCGTCAGGTCCGTCTCCTCGGAATCGACGGGGGAGCGCATGATTATCCTGATATCCCCTTCATACAGGACGGAGCTCAGCTCCAGAGCCTGCTGAGGCGTGAGTTCGAGCGTCAGCGTACTGTAGCCCGCGCCTTCCCCGGTCTTGCCCAGCTCGGAGAGGACGCTGTCGACCGCCAGCACCCTTATGTTTTCAAACACCATGACCGTGTATACGTTTTTTTCCTTTTCGGGGGCCGGCTGCGCCTCTTCTGTCTCTTCGCCAGACACTTCCGGCTCCTCTTCAACGATGAAATGGCCGATAATATCTATCCTGTTTCCAGGCTTTATCATGTACGCGAGGCCCGACGTGTCCCCGACGGAGATAGTCATTGCGCGCATGCCCGGTTCTATCGCGTACGCGAGCGTCCTCGCCCCCGACTCGCCTCCCGCCGCTACGAATTTCTCGCCGATGAGCTGCTCCCCGGCGTATATCGCGGACCTAGAGACCTTACCGACGACCGTCTCAGGGTCGCTTATGGCGCCCTGCACGACGGCCTCAGTCGGGATCTGCGCCAGAGTTATCATATCTTCCGTGATCGGTGTATAAGGCGAGATATTTGACGCGGCCACAAGCACGCTCTTTTTCTCTATGATCACGGGCTTTTTCTGGGATTCCAGGTATAGATATACGGCAGCGGCCGTCAGTAAGGCGCATATGACAGCCAGGATCCTGATTTTCTTCACTGTTCGAGCCTCCAGATAAAATGGAACCGGCTTCTCGGAACCGGAAATAAAGCTTTGACCGCGGCCGAGCTCTGGCCTGCGGTATTCTGTCGGGGCGCGCGCTTTCCGCGCCGCCCGCCCGCTATTCGATGCGCATTGTGCTCTCGGCGCTTATCCTGTAGACGCCTCCGGGGAAGAGCGCCCCTATTATAGGCGTCAGTATATCCACGTCGCACGTCACCGTCACGGTGACGGTCTCGTCCGTGGCTGTCAAAGTAACGACAGCAGAAGAGAGCGTCGGTGCTCTGTCGGTAACAATCGAGGCGGCTGTCGCTTCGTCATCGTCCGTTTCGCTGTCGTTATAATGTATGGCCGTGTAGCGCGCGGCCTCCCTGGCGGCGTTGTTTGCCGATATCTGGTTGCCGAATATCCAGCCGAAGTCGATGATGCCGCATAGCACGAGCAGGAGTACGGGCAGGATGAGCCCGAACTCCACCGTGGCCTGGCCCTTTTCACTTTTTGAGAACACTTAGCTCACCGCCTTGAATGAAACAGACCCGGGCGACGCGCTTGAATCTGCTCAGGGCGGGGCGAATGCCCCGCCCTGAGCGTCAACCGGTATTTGATCTTCAATAAAAATGTGGTGTTGGATAGGAATTACGCAGCCGTATCGGTCAAATTATTCGCCTGCTCCTTCGATTTTGTTCAAGCCTTCATCCATCTTGGTTTCGATGCCGCCGAACAATTCCTTGATCTTGTCTCCGAAGGCAAATATCACGGCTACAATGACGACAACGATCAGCGCTACAATGAGGCCGTACTCGACCATACCCTGGCCGCTCTCCTCGTTCTTTAACCACGCGAGAAACTTTTTCATAATATACCCTCCTGCTTAAAATTTTCTATT
>JAAYAR010000107.1 GCA_012719235.1 Clostridiales bacterium | reverse complement strand
GTCTACAGAGCGCGGCGGATCCAGCAGTTCCTCTCTCAGCCGTTCAGCGTGGCAGAGCAGTTTACCGGCAACAAAGGAAAATACGTTCCGCTGGAAGATACCATCCGCTCCTTCGAGGTCATTCTGGGAGGCGAGGTGGATTCGCTGCCGGAGACCGCATTCTACATGGCTGGTTCGATCGACGACGTGTTCGCCAGATCAAAGGATCCGAGCGCATGAAACAGGGGGTATGATACGTGTCAAAGCTCTTTAAACTGACGATCATCACGCCCGAGCACGAGGTTTTTGACGGCATGGTGGAGTCCCTTACCGTGAACACGCTGGACGGCATGTACTCGTTCATGGCGGACCATGCCCCCATCGTCATGCCTCTTGTCGTGGGGTCTATAAAAATCAGGACTCCCGAAGAGACTAAAGAGGTCTTCAATTCCGAGGGCTTTCTTGAGATCGACCACGAGGGCGCGCACGTCTTTGTCCAGGCCAGTGAATCACCCGAGGAGATCGACAGGAAACGCGCCGAGGAGGCGCGGCTGCGGGCCGAGGAGCGCTTGCGGCAAAGGCAGAGCATACTTGAATACAAGCAGTCGAAGCTGGCGCTCGCCCGCGCGATGGCGCGACTGAGGATCACCAAACAGAGGTAAGCCGGAACCCGGGCGTCCCGTCGGTCACGAGCCGGAAAATGCGGGCGGGGATCGGCCGGCTGTGTCACCGACCGATGCGTAAAGGCCGGATTTTTACGGCAAAAGCGATAAGACAATTTTTGAGAAAAATCATTCTCTTCCGTTGACAGCCTCATCCTCCCCTGTTAAAATATTATTGTCGATTATTCGACAAACGTTCCGGGGAGGTGCTTTGAGTATCAAAACTATACGAATACCTGTTTCCGAGCTATATAAACTTGCGGAGCAGATGAATGAAGACCGGATGACGGAAGTAAAAATCTCGATAATCGACGCCCAACTTGACCAGGGACATATTTCGCCCCCTTTCGCGCATTTTGAAGCTTTCGACTCAGACGGGACCGCCTACGATTACGGGTCTGTTGATTCCGCATCAGACTGACGCTTCTTTGCCGTAAAAGGTACGGTCTGTCAACCGGCCAGCATAACTCAAAACCTCTCCCGGCCCGACGGCCCGGAGAGGTTTTTTGATCTTTTACTGTTAAACGTATGTGCGCGCTCTGACCATGTTGATAAAGACATTCAGGAACGCCGAATTGCTGGGCTTGTCTTTATTGCCGCTTAAGCAGGATGCAAACAATATTCGCAGAGCCCTGCTGTTATCGCCGTTGAAAGCGCTCTCAACGGCGTTTCTGATGTTCCTTTCAACACAGGACGGGGAGGTTTTAAATTCCGACGAGATCCTTAAGTAAACTTTTTCGTGTAGACTGTTCAGCGCCGCCGGGTTATCCAGTATGATCCGGGCGGCCGTTATCAGGTATTTGTAACCCGTCAGATGGGGCGGTACTCCGATCTTGTCGAGCTCGGTTTTAATGCGATGCAAATAAAAATCCTTTGCGAGCGATCCTCCCGCCGCTCTCGCTTCGGGATGTCTCTGCCTGTACAGGCATCTCATCACGCGGACAAGGCTTCCCGGGTCGAACGGTTTATAAACGAAATAATCGGCGCCCAGATCGACCGCTATCCTCGCGATTCTTTCGCTTCCCATGGCAGACATCACGATAACGATCGGCTTTTTACCCTCCGGCATCCCGCCGACCTCTTCCAGAACGCCGAAGCCGTCCAGCCCGGGCATTACAAGGTCGAGTAAAACGATATCGGGGCAGAGCGATCTGATCGACGTTCCGGCGCTCTTTCCGTCGTGAACTGCGCCCGACAATTCGATAAAACCGAGCTCGGACAGGTATTCGGACAGCGCGTCGGTCAATTCCGAATCATCGTCAACGATCAGGACCTTTATCTTGCTTTCCGTACGCTCGCCCCCCATCGCATTATCCGCCGGAGAACAGCCCGAACCAAAACAGCTGCAGCAGGGACATGTCGGAGCTGCGCTAGAATCTCGGCTGACCTTCGAAGAATGCGGCTATTAGGCCCGGGCCCGAATGGGAACCGATCGTCGGGCCGATATAACTGATAAACGAGCCTTTAAAATGAAACCTTTCCAGCAGCGTGTCGGAAAACGATCTGACCTCTTCCGGACGGCAGTCAGAGTGACAGATATATACAGTCTGAGTTTCGGGGGCGATGACCAGTTCTTTCACGATCGCATATATGCGCTCAAAGGCGTTTTTCCTCCCCCTTATCTTTTCCTGCACGATCAGCTTACCCTCTTTGTCCAGGTTGAGGATCGGGTTGATATTGAGGGCAGTCGCGACTATTACCCCCGCCTTGCTGACCCTCCCGCTGCGGTAGAGGTACTTGAGGTCATTGGTAGTGTAATAAGTGTTGATATTCTTTTTGCGGTTTTCCAGATCCGCGACACATTCCTCGGGCGTGCTCCCCGCGTCGCGCATGTCGGCGGCCTTCACGCACAGCATTCCGTACCCAATGGAAGCCAGGGTCGAGTCGACGACAAAAACCTTTGCATCGGAGCGCTGCTCGAGAAACAGATCCACGGCGATCTTCGCGTTTGCGCAAGTGCCGGAAATGGCGCTCCCCATAGCGACGTGCACGATCGGAAGATGCTCGGAATCATAGAGTTCCGTCCAGAAATCCACAAATTCCAGCGGGTTCATCTGGCTTGTCTTAGGCACGGCCCCGTTGCGCATGAGGTCATAGAACTTCACGCAGTCCTCAGGATCCATCTTATCCGTATACTCGACTTCATCTATCTCGTACTTCATGGGGTAAGCATGGATCTTGCGCTCAGAGCAGAATCCGGCGGGAAGATCGCACCCGGAGTCGGTAGCGACACTGAATTTATACAAAAGACCGCTCCCCTTCACAATAAATCTCAGACACCTTAGCCGTCGAAGCGTATTCCGGAACATTTGCCGGTCGACGCGGCCGAACCAACATTAGTGAAATTTTGTCATTAATGTTAATAGTATAATAACTTTATCTGTTTTTTTCAACCCCTGATGTAACTTTTTGACGAATTATGCGGGCAGGCGGTAACAAAAAGCCGCCCTTTTTGCGCTGCGGCGCGCCTCCGGGCGAACACCGGGCGCTTGTGCGCCGGGGCTTTTCATGATAATATTCTTATTAATGAACAGGCGGGTCAGCATCAAGAGCCCGCCCGCACTTTACCGTTAGTTCACACTGAGCAAAGCATGGTGTGATCCGATAATTTGGGAGGCCGCTTATGAAAACGATACTCAGAAAAACTTACAGCGTCTGCCCCGTCTGCCTGAAAAGGATACCCGCGTACCACACGGGCCGCGGGAATGAGATATTTCTTGAAAAAACTTGCCCGCAGCACGGCGACTTTACCGCTGTCATCTGGCGGGGCCTGAGGGACGCTGACGCGTGGAGGGGCTCCGTCTCTCCGATCGCAGACGGCGAGAACGAAAACTGCCCGCACGCGTGCGGACTTTGTCCGGAGCACCGTCAGGGCACCTGCTGTGTCCTGCTTGAGGTCACAAAGCGCTGCAATCTCAGCTGCCGGTTCTGTTTTGCGGACGGCGGCAGCGGCGAGGACATACCTTTTGAGACTGTGCAGGACCGCCTGCGGGCGCTGGCCGTGCCCGGTGAAACGCTTGTGCAGCTCAGCGGGGGCGAGCCCACTGTCCGGGATGACCTGCCGCAGATAGCAGCGGCCGCAAAAGAAGCCGGATGCCGGTACGTGCAGCTGAACACTAACGGAATACGTCTTGCCGAAGACCCCGGTTATGTACGGGCGCTCGCCGACGCCGGTTTGTCGTTCGTGTTTATGCAGTTTGACGGTACCGAAGAGAGCATATACCTCGCCCTGCGGGGCAGGGAACTTCTGGACGTCAAGCGCAGGGCTATCGACAACTGCGCGCGGAACGGTCTCGGCGTGACGCTGGTGCCGACGATAGTCCCGGGTATCAACGTTTACAATATCGGGAGCATTATCCGCTTTGCCGCGTCGCAGTCCCCCGCCGTGCGCGGCGTGCATTTTCAGCCTGTCAGCTATTTCGGGCGCACCCCCGCGCTGCCGTCCGACGCCGACCGGTTTACTCTCGACGAACTGCTGCAGGCTATCGATGACCAGGCCGGAGGCATCGTACCTCGGGATTCGCTAAGGCCGTCGAGCTGCGATCATCCGATGTGCGGTTTTCACGGCGATTACCTTGTCATGGGTAATAAGACGCTTCTGCCGCTGCAAAAAAAGCAAAGCAATTGCTGCAAACCTGCGACCGCCGAGCAGAACCGCCTTTTTATCGCCCGCAGATGGCAGCGCCCCGGCAAGGGACCGGCGGAGAAAAAGCGCTCCCAATGCTGCTCCAAGGATGATCCGGAAATTGAGACTCTCGACAGTTTCCTTCACCGTGTACGCTCGCAGAGCTTCACGATAACGGCGATGGCGTTTCAGGACGCCGGAAATATAGACCTTGAGCGCCTGCGCAGGTGCAGCCTGCACGTATTCGACGACGGGCGTACCGTTCCGTTTTGCGCGTATTATCTGACCGCGCAATGATAACCCCGACCGGGCCGCCTAAAAGTGCGATCATGGGAGCATCCCGCTCTCTTCGTGCCCGGGATCCCGATACGCGGAGCCCTGCCGGGATCAAAGAGACAGGCGGCACGGATCAATCTATATGGAGCACAGATGTGAGCAGCATTATCAAAGACAGAACGTTTTATATAACTTTTATAAAGATCTCGGCCGCGCTGGCGCTGCAGCAGCTTGTCAGCTACTGCGTCAACCTTGCCGACAACGTCATGCTCGGCTCCTACAGCGAGGTCGCCATGTCCGGCTCCGCTCTTGTGAGCCAGATACACTACATACTGCAGCTGATGATAAACGGGCTCGGAACGGGCGTCGTCATGATCGGTTCCCGTTACTGGGGCATGGGTAAACCCGAGCCCATACGCAGATTCGTGGGCATGGGGTTCAAGTTTGCCGTCGCGCTGGGCGCTCTGTTCACCCTGGCTTCGGCATTGATCCCCGATACGATCCTGTCCCTATATACGGACGACGCGGCCGTTCTCGTCCAGGGGCGCGAGTATCTGCGGCTGATGAAATGGACTTTTGTTTTGTTCCCCGTATCCTACTGCCTCACCTGGAGCCTTCGCAGCGTTGAGACGACGTTTCTGGGCCCACTGCTCTCGGTTGTATCGCTCGTTTGCAACATCTGCCTGAACTACGTGTTTATTTTCGGCAATTTTGGCGCTCCGGAGATGGGCGTTGAGGGAGCCGCTCTCGCCACCTTGATAAGCCGTGTCGTTGAGGGTGCGATCGCTCTTGCGTATGTGTTGTTTAAGGATAAAAAACTCATGCTCAGGCCCGGCGATCTGATGCGGCCGGATTTCCGCGATCTTAAGCTGTATCTCGGAGCGTCCCTCCCCGTTACCTGCAATCTTCTAATTTTCGCCCTCGGTTCATCCGCCCAGACAGCCATACTGGGGCACTCCTCCGCAGCCGCTCTCGCGGCAAACAGCATCATGACGATCGTGTGGCAGATAACCGGAGTCGTCGGCCTCACCTGCGGGGGAGCGTCGGCTATCGTCATCGGGAAGGCCATCGGCGAGGGCAAACAGACGCTGATCGACTCATACTCAAAAACTCTGCAGATGCTCTACGTTATCATAGGCGCGGTCTCGGCGGGAGTGCTGTTTTCTCTCCGCGATATTATTCTGGGCTTTTATGACCTCTCACCGGAGACAATGGAACTGGCCCGCTCGATGATACTCGCTCTGTGCTTTATAGTTTTCGCGACGTGTTACCAGTACCCGGTGTCTTCGGGCATAATACTCGGCGGCGGTAATTCAAAGTACAGCTTCGTTGTGGACAGCATTGCTATGTGGGCATTTGCGCTGCCGTGTGCATATATTTCGGCGTTCGTGCTCGGGTGGCCTCCTCTCGTGACTTTCTGCCTTCTGCGCAGCGATCAGTTTGTCAAGGCATTTGTAAACGGCTACTGGGTCAATAAGCGCAACTGGTACCGGCAGCTGGTGACATGAAAGAAACTGTCCAGGCGTGCCGAACAAAATAATCAGAATGCCGTTTCACTCAAAACATGTGAAACGGCATTCCTGCAATAAAATCACTTATCTAAATTGCTGCCGAAGACTCCCCGCCGAGCGTCGCATCCCCTCGGCCGGATGCGGTTATTCGGCCTTTTCTCCGATACCGTGCAGATATCTCCAGACTACAGCGGCCAATATGCCGCCTACGAGCGGGGCGACTATGAAGACCCACACGTTGGCGAGCGCGTCGCCGCCGAGAATGAGGGCCGGTCCGAATGAACGCGCGGGGTTCACGCTCGTGCCGGTGAAATAGATGCCGAGCAGATGCACCAGCGTTAAAGAGCCGCCGATAACGAGCCCCGCAACCTTGCCGTTCTCTTTTTTGCTTGTCGCCCCCAGAACCGCGATGACAAACACGAATGTTAAGATCACTTCGATGATCAGTGATTTTAAGATGTCACCCTCAAAAAGGCCGTTGGCGCCGAGCCCTTTTCCTACTCCGATGAAACCCGACAATACGGCGGCGCCTGCGATCGCGCCGAGGAACTGCGCGATAATATAACCCAGGAAATCTTTGGCGCTCATTCCCTTATTTATCCATACCGCGATCGATACCGCGGGGTTGATATGACAGCCGGAGACGTTGCCGATGGAATAAGCCATGGCGACGATCACCGCGCCGAACGCCAGGGCTGTGAGAATATATGCCGCGTTGGGCTCACCGCTGCACCCCGTCACTGCTGCCACGCCGCATGCGAACAACACCAGGACAAACGTGCCGATAAACTCTGCGATGTATTTCTTAATGCCTGCCATCGTTATCGTCCTTTCTTTTATTTTCAGATTATCCTGTTTATTTACGTCTGCATACTACGCCCGGTCAGATGCCGAGTTCGCTCTTCAGTCTTTCCAGCTCGTCGTCAACAGCGGTCGGGCCTGTTGCGCCGTACTTTTCCTCCAGTGCCGCGGCTTCATCCGCCGGCTGCGCGTTGAGCTCCGCCACCGCATTGGCCGCGTCGAGCATCTTGTCGGCTTTTTCCTCCATGCGGTCAAAGGCGCTCATCGCACCCTTTGCTGAGCTGACGGAGGCCGAAACGTCGTTAATGGTCTCCTGAGTTTTCGCTACGGCGACCTTCGCTTTGATCATCTCGCGGCGGGTCTTCAGCGTTTCGATGTCTGAGGCCAGTTTGTCGTGCATCTGGCGCATCTTGACTGCGTTCTCATGGGCCACCGCGTAAGTCGTCATCAGTGAAGCGCCGATATTCTCCAGGTCCTGCTTTTTTTTGATGAATACGCGGGCATCCTCCTCGTTTCCCGCTTTCAATGCTTTTTTGGCGAGTTCGGCGTACTTCGCGACCTCGGCCTGATTATCGTCGAGCTGTCTTTTCGCCCTGGTCTCCTCGGCCATGACCTGGGCGGTGCTCTTTTTGACCTCGGCGAAATCCTCCATCATGTCGCGCAGATACTGGTCGATCATCTTTGACGGGTTTTCCATCTTGTCGATAACGGCGTTGATATTTGCTTTGATAATGTCCCCGAATCTTTCCAGAATTGCCACGTTGTTTCCTCCTTAACTAGTCGTTTGTTTTGTCTTCGTATTTTGCTCTCAGGTCTTCCGCTTCACGGTCGCCGAATTTTTCGATAGGCGTGTTGAGTATCTTCTCAGTCTGCTCCGCCTCGAGGACCTTTTGCTTTTTCGCGTGTTTCCACCAGAAAAACAGGATCACGAGCACCGCGACGATGCCGAGGATGACAAAAACGCTGATCCACGGCGATCTTGTTACCTCCATTATCCTGTCGGCCGCGTCGCTGAAAGACTTGCTGAAAAACTCGTCCTCAGTCAGGTTTGAATCGTAATAATACTTGTCGATATAATCCAGAAGGATGTCTCCGGCTTCCCGGTCGATGACGCCCTTCGCCTGTGTACCCGTCACATAATAGTCCATATAGTCGGAAGGAACATACTCGAAGAACACGAGAAGGATATGCGCTTCGTCCGTAAACAATTCGTCGTAAAGGCCGTTTGCGAAATCCTCGAGGTCTTTCATATCCGGGTAGTTGGAGCCGTTTACCGTATCCGTTATATATACGTAGGGCTGAACACCGGTCTTCTTATAGAAGTACCTCAGACCGTTTTCAAGAACCGTCCTGTTTTTTATCCAGCCCAGCTCATCCGTAAAGTATTCCGTCTCGTTTACGGCGCCTTTTGGCAGCGGCTCCCGCTCGATAGTCGATTTCGTCACGTCCGGAGAGGACGAACCCAGAACGACCATGAGAATGATAAAAACCGCAACTATTATCAGAAAGACAACGATTGCCGTGCCGCAGCCTTTCGATGATCCGCCGCCGCCGGAGGGTTGCGAACCGCCGCCCCCTCCTCCGTACGAGCGCCCTGCCCTGCTGCCGAGGTACGCTCCGAGAAAGCTGCCTCCGAATGAGGAGCTTCCGCCCGACCTGTATGGAGCGCCGCCGTACGGGGGACCTCCGGCCGGCCTGAAAGAGCTGCCTCCCGGGGTCCTTCCACCGAAGGAGCCGCCTCCTCTGCCGCCCGAGAAGCCTCCGAAGCCGCCGCTTCTGCCGCCGCCTCCGCGGCTCCCGCCGAATGAGCCTCCGCCTCCGCGGCTGCCGCCGCCTCCACCGCCTCTGCCCACTGATCTACCTCCTGATGTCAATACAATCGAATTGATTCCCGACCAGTGCTTTTCGTCTGCCGGATTCAATCGCGGCTTTGCGTGTCTGGACAGCCGCACGAATCTGTACAGACCGTAAGCATCCCGGTCTCCCGCGCCGAGATCTCCAGGACACGAAGCAGGGCCGTTCCGTATGTTCCGAGCGCGGCTACGATTTCGTCCGCATGATTGATGATTATCTGCGTCGGCTCGCCGATCTCTGCCAGGCAGTCGTGCAGGGCATCCAGATTGCCGCCGTAGTGATCGGGAAATGAAAGCTTCTCCGCTATGTGGGCGTGCGCGCGCTCGCGCGATGTCAAATCTCTCCCGTCAATTATTACAGTTTTCATTCCCCGTCTTCTCCGTACAGCAGAGTAAAGCTGCCGTAGTGGTCATCCGTGTAATAGATTAGTCCGTCGTTTGAATACACAAGCCTTTTTGCTCCCCTGTCCGGCATGCCGAGCGTGTCGATATCACACTCAAAATATTCCCTGCCTTCTTTTTCGGGGAGCAGCTGCTCATAGTTTCCGAAATGGCTGCCGCCGATACATTTCCCCGGGGCGTATTTTTCAACGGGTCCGCCTGTCCAGCCCAGAGCCCTTGCCTCTTCCTTTGTGATGAAATTTGCCGGCAGCCTGCCATAGACATGGATATACAGCGCTGCATCGTCCCTGGAGGAGTATACGCCGTTTTCATCGGGGATATTACCGGCCTCGTCAGGCTCCTCGGCGACCTCGGAAGGCGCTGAAAGAGCGGGTAACGGCTCGTCTGTCTCCTGCGTCGGCTCTGCGGCAGAAATCTCGGAGAAGTCGGGCGGATAGTATTCTGTCTGCGCTCCGGTGATACTTCCGCAGCCCGATAATACCGATAATACGAGCGCAGCCAAAACAACGGCCGCGATCTTTCTCATTATTGCCCCGCTCATTCTGCCTGACTCCCGTTGTCGAACTAGAATAACTTTTTTACCGAGTTAAACAGTCCGCCGGCCTTATCAAGGGATACTTTTGCTTTCACGGCTTCGATAACGGAATTGATCTGATCGTCCGGCAGGTCCTTACCTATTATCGATTCTATGGCCTTGACGGGGTCGCTTGCGAAATTTGACGCGAAATTCTTATCAGACTTAACTTTATTTACTATCTCCTCAATCTTTGCTTTAATGTCCATGGACATTTCCTCCCGATATTTTGGCTTTTTCAGTCTGCTTGACGTTCGCTCCGGGCAGCCGGAGCGAACGTCTGTTATATTTATTTACTCAGTACTGAAGAATGCGGGGCAGCAAAGCCGCCTGCCTGATCCAATCCTCGACCTGTTTCTGGGTGGGCAGCTTTCTCACAAGGGATTTCTCAAGGTTGACCTCCTGGAGCTTCTTGAATAGATTTTCGGGTTTGCGCATTGCGAGTTCAGGCACAGTATCGACTCCGGCCGCCTCCAGCAGCTCAGAGTATTATCCGCCTATCCCCTTTATTCTGATAAGGTCGGAGTGGTTCGCCCATTTAAGGATCAGCTTTTCGGAGATCTGTGTTTTTTCCGCAAGTTCGGTCCTTCCCTTTTTGGTGGCGCAGGCTTTCAGGAGCGCTTCTATTGACTTGATTCCGGCTTCCTGCAGTTTCGCTTCATAGATTCCGCCGATACCCTCGATAACGCTTACTTTTGCCATTTTTATGCCCCTCTCATTTCTTTTATGCCCTTTACTTTCACAGATCGTACATATTATAACATACTATAAATAATATTCCATATCTTGTTGCACCAAATATATACGATAAACGCGCCATTCCTGCACCGCTCAGCCGACGTGAGCGCGACTCCGCCTTGCGGCTGCGTTGATTTCCGTGTTTTCGAACGGTATGACATAGACTGTCTTAATGCCTGGAAGTTTCAATAATAAAAGGTCCTCCGGCGAGTGGTTCCTGCAGGTGTACCCCGGTCC
>JAAYAR010000106.1 GCA_012719235.1 Clostridiales bacterium | reverse complement strand
GGAAGTATTTCCCATGGGTCGCGGCAATGGACAATACGGATATGCTGCCGCGCCTGTCAATGGTCGCGCACGCCATCTCCCGTCACGGTTCCGTTGCTTCAGCCGAACTCAGTCATGACGGGGAATTCTCCCGGGCCTCACGGGACGAGCACGGTACGCTGTACGGTGTAGTTGAGAGAGACAACAAATACGGCCGCGTAGAACAAATGAGCGAGGAGATAATCGATTATATAATCGACAGGTATTATTCGGCGGCTGTTTTTGCCAAACAATGCGGTTTCGGTATGGTCACGATCCACGGAGGCCACGGCTGGCTCCCGCAGCAATTCATGTCGGAGACCTTCAACACCCGAAAAGACCGCTGGGGCGGCAGCTTTGAAAACCGTATGAGATTCCCGCTTGCTATTGTCGATGCCGTCAGGAGGGCTGTGGGCCCGAACTTTCCGATAGAGTTCCGCATGAGCGGCAGCGAGATCGACCCGGGGGGATATGACATCGACTACGGTGTCCGGATCGCCGAAGCTCTGGACGGCAAAGTTGACATAATACACGTCTCTGCGGGCGTGCATGAGATCGATCGGACATTCTTTGTCGTGCACCCGTCTATGTTTCTTGAAGACGGGTGTAATTCAAAATATGCCCGGGAGATAAAGAAACACGTACGCTCCTATGTGGCAACGGTCGGCGCTTTCACTGAGCCCGGCCAAATGGAGGAGATCATCGCCTCCGGCGGGGCGGATATTATCGCTCTCGGCCGCCAGTCGCTCGCGGACCCCGATTTTCCGATGAAGGCCCGGGCCGGGCGCGAGGAGGAGATCGCGCGCTGTCTGCGATGCAACGGATGCTTTGAAAACGCCGGCAAACACAGGATATTCCGCTGCGCCCTAAACCCCGAGATCGGGCAGGAACTTGAAGCGATGCGCACTCCGCCCGCGGTAATCAAGAAAAAAGTCCTGGTCGCCGGAGGCGGGGCCGCCGGAATGGAGGCGGCGATTCAGGCTTCAAGACGCGGGCACAGCGTTACACTCTGCGAATCATCGGGTAAGCTCGGGGGAGTCCTGCTCTGTGAGGAAAAAGTCCCTTTTAAGAAACACCTCTCCGAGTACCTCGCAAGGCAGGAAAAACTCTGTCGCGAACTGGGCGTCAGGATCCTTCTCAACACACCAGCCTCGCCTGAGCTGGCGCGCGCTGAAAGTCCCGACGTCATCATCGCCGCAGTCGGCTCGAAGCCGATCATTCCCCGGAACGACGGGATAGATCTTGCGCTTTGTGCTCAAAACGTATATGAAGACCCGTCCTGTGTGCAGGATCGGGTCGTAATTATCGGCGGCGGGCTTGTCGGTATCGAGCTGGCCATATGGCTTGGCATGTCCGGTAAAAAAGTATCTATCGTCGAGATGGCGCAGAACCTTGCGGTAAATATAAACGATATGGCCCATCTTGCATACCGTGCCGCTCTTGAGGATCACGGCGTCAGGATATACCTTTCCTCCGAGGTCAGGAAGATCACCGAAAGCAGCGTGACGGTCTGCGGTCCGGGCGGAGAATTTTCTCTTGAGGCTGATACTGTCGTCTATGCCGTAGGCAGAGAGCCGCTGGACGACGAAGCGAATTCTCTGCATGGCTGCGCGCCCGAGTTTTACCTTGCGGGCGACTGCATGACGCCCGACAATATAATGGCCGCGACAAAGGTCGCGTTTGCCGCTGCCAATAATATCGGCAGAATGTGATAGGTCACTTCTGCGAAGTTTGAGATCCATACGCGGAATTTCATTCGAATATGTCGAAATAGAACGACAAGTTTTTTGCATAAATATCAGAAATTTGGTTGCGTGCATTGTAAATATATGGTATTTTGTTATTGAAGAAACTGAGCCGTCCGCGGCTTGTCGATGAAAGGATTGGATTTGTATGGAGAAAAAACTGCAGATTCTCATTGCGGATACGAACGATGAATTCCGTGCAGCAGTTGCCGAGCAAATTTCCCTTGACGGGGACCTCGAACTCTGCGGTTCAGTTAAAAACGGCAGCGATGCCCTAAAAATCGTCGAGCTGCGAAAACCGGATATTCTGCTCCTGGACTTATTATTGCCCGGTCTTGACGGCTTGGGCTTGATACGGGCGGTAAACTCGCTCGGGCTTGACAAGAAGCCTGTCACGTTCCTTGTTTCCGGCTTTGTAAACGAAAGGATAGCATCACAGGCCGCGGATCTCGGAGTCGCCGAGTTTACGCTCAAGCCTTGCTCCATCGGCAGCCTTGTCGAACGGATGAAAGACAGCTGCGCGCAAAGCGTCGCGACAAATATCTCAAATGTATTCTCCCGGGACAAAAACTGCAAGAGCCTGCGCACGAGGGTCACTGAAATGATACACGAAGTCGGAGTCCCGGCCCATATAAAAGGTTATCAGTACCTGCGGGAGGCCATTGTCTACTCCGCCGAGGACATGGATATTATCAACGCGATCACAAAGGCCCTTTATCCCAAGGTGGCCAAGGCCTTTAACACAACACCCTCGCGGGTTGAGCGCGCCATACGACACGCGATCGAGATCGCCTGGGACAGAGGGGATATCGACACATTGCAGCGCTATTTCGGGTATACGGTTTCAAACCAGAAAGGCAAGCCCACAAACAGCGAGTTCATAGCGATGATGGCCGACAAACTCTACCTCGAGATGCAGGACGCGGTAAGCTCATAAGAGAATAGGAAAATCGGATATAAACGGGGCTGCACCGAAAACAGGAGCAGGAATCCCGGCAATATAAACATGAACGGAATCGGCCAACCCTTTCGGGCTGACCGATTCGTTGTTTTTAGAGGCTCGTTTTGCAACGCGCCGCTTTATTTATTCGGATCCGGTTAAGCAGGAGAGGCCTTAAGCCCCAAGGTCCGGAGAGAGGCGGTATTGCGTTTTATGATACGTCCGGCATTTATGGTATTGAAGATACCTGCATCCGGGCCGCAGAATCGTTGCCGCTTTTTCAGCTTATCGGCTGCCCTGCGTACTCGGTCCCCTCGGTCATGCAAGTGTCAGATGTACACAAAAGGAGCCGATCCCGGTCTGCGGCTCGGGCGTAATCGCTCCGATCCCATTCGACCTTGTATCGGCTCCTACATTATATTCAGTATATATTTATCCAGTTTTCATCATGAGTGGGTCCCATACCCCGGTTGACGGCAGCAATTTTCGATTTGCTGCAGTCTCTTCTTTCGCGTTATATGCATCCTTAACTTTGCGCCGGAGCACCCTGACCAGCGGGGATCTCAGTGTCGATCCTGATCCTTCTTGACAGGAAGAAGTTTGCCGCCGCGAAGACAGCGTCCGCGAGGAATATGTACCTGTACCCGTGCTCGCCGGTGGCGGCCCAGACTATGCCGCCCAGCGTCGGGATCGTCATCGCGACTATGTGGTCGATGCTCACGCCCATAGACAGAGTGGGCGTCACGTCCTCGGGGTGCACGGCTATCTTCTTTACGTACGTAGATCGCGCCATTTCAACAACGCTCATTGAACTGTCGATTATGTAACAGGCCGCCATAATCACAATGGCAACGCCCGAGGACAGGAAATCACCCGAGAAAGTGTACCCGAAGCAGATAACGAAAAGGATCACAGCCTCAACGGTGAGAACGAACCGCTCTCCCAGGTGGTCTATCGCCCACCCCACGATCTTGCGGCTGCCGATGCTCAAAACGGAAATTATCAGCCCGAAGACGGCAAAGACCGGCGCGTCGAGGTGGTACACCTGTATGAGCACCCAAGGCGCGAACGTCATGAATATCTGTTTTCTGCCGCCGTTCACAGCGCTCAGCGCATAAAACAGCATGTATTTCTTTCTGAAAACAAACTTCGGCTTTTTCAGTTTGGCTTTGCTCTTTTTCATCATGCCGAAAATGAGCGCCGCGCAGCAATACATGACGGCACATATAACAAATGCCGAATTATATGTCATCTTCAGAAATTTGAAACCGATCCAGACTATGCCGTATCCGAACAGTGTTGCAAACAGCACGAAGGCGCTGTAAGTGCTCAGCCGCGAGCCGTAATTTGTCGACTTGGACAGTGACATACCTATCGACGGGGTAACCGGCATGACAAGGTGCTGCCCGAGACTGTACAGGACGAGCCACACGACCATAGTTCCGTAACTGTTTGAAATAAACGCTATTCCCAGCATCCCGCAAATGCATATGACCATCGAAACGATAGCGACCCTTATGTCACCGAGAAACGCCAGAAATCCGAGTACGATCATGATAGAGGCGCCCGGCATCTCCCTTGGGAACTCGAGAGCGCCGCGCACCTCGGCTGTCGGATGGAAGACGTCATTGAGAAAGTTGTTGAAGATCGTACTGTAAATGCCGGTCGCTATGCCTATAAAAATCCCGGCAAGTATATAAAAAGAGAAATCGCGGTCTTCGCTGAATGCTCGCCTGATCTTTTCCAGACCTCTGTTGATGAGTATTGACAACTTGTTACCCTCTTCCCGTTATTTGTGTGCGCCGTTTCCTTCAGAGCCGGCTCGGTGCAGGCATATACAGGTGATATCTTAACCGATATGATGCGGCGTGTAAAGAAACAAATCGGGCTTCGGTACGCCGGATTTATTTGCCATTAAATTCAACCACACTCATTGACACACATAAGTTGTTATATTATAATACTACCGGAAGGGGTGTGTCGGATATGGAAGAGGAGCGATTTCCTCAGTACAAGAGGATAGCCATAGATATTGCCTCACAAATCGCAGACGGGGAGATCGGCGAGGGCGAAAGAGTGTCCGGCCGGTCTTTGCTGGCTTCGGAATACGGTGTATCGCCGGAGACGATAAGGCGCTCGCTCAGGCTGCTGGCCGATATGAAGGTCGTTGAGATCGAAGATAAAAAGGGCGTTACGATCCTCTCGGCCGACAACGCAAAGCGGTATATATCCGATTTCAAAGACCGAAACGAGCAGCACGACCTTCACCTCAGGTTGAAAGAACTGTTTGATAAGTATGTTGATATAAGCAGGCAGACTCTGGATGTCTTTTCCGATATCCTCAACGCGCAGCAACACCCTCTGCGCGCGGACAAGGAACTCCCCAACTACGAAGTGCGCGTGTCCGAAAAATCACCGCTGATAGGCAAAAATCTTGGCGCTCTTCACTTTTGGCAGCAGACGGGGGCGACCATCGTCGCGATCAGAAGAAAGCAGAGCACGATCATTTCCCCGGGCCCATACGCCGAGCTTTACGGCGGGGACATAATAGTATTTGTTTCGCAGCCGGAAGCTGCGGCCACGGTCGAATCGTTTGTAAACGGCGACTCGGACAAACGATAAGCGGCGTTATCCGCTCTGCCGCAAATGCAGGGGGATTGCCGGCCGCAGAACACTCCGGACGCGGCATGCTCCGCGCTCCAGCCCGCGTGATCCGGTTTTTCACGCTCCGGCGGGGCCCCACCGCACTGACATCCGTCAACCGGAGGAGCGTTATCTGAAAGGACTGATTTTTATGAGTAAAGGTTTGGTCATGAGCGGCTCCCTCGGCAACTGCGTGCACGTTGCCGGCGCCGTACATTTTCTCAACCTTGCCGAGAACGAAGGATACGACACGATGTTCCTCGGGCCGGCAAACAGTATTGACACGATCATCGCGAAAGCGGCGGAGCATCGCCCCGTCATGATCTCCGTCGGGTACCGCCTGACAAGCTCCAACGCCGTGCTCCTTGTCAGGGAGCTTATCGAAAAAAGCAAAAAGCTCGATTACCGGCCGACCTGGGTGTTTGCCGGCACAAGACCTGTCGCGCAGGAAGTAAGAAAACTCGGTTTTTTTGACGTCATATTCGACAGCACGGAGGATATCGACGACTGCATCACATTTTTAAGGACAGGCGTTTTCGGACCTTCCAACCACTCGGAGATCTATGCGCAGAAACTGACTGACAGGATCAGGCAAAAGAGCCCTTATCCCCTGCTGCGCCACCACTTCGGCCTCCCATCCTTTGAGGACACGGTCGCCGGTATCTCAGAGATCGCGGCCTCGCGTGTTCTGGACGTTATCTCACTTGGAATCGATCAGAACACACAGCAGTATTTCTTCAGCCCGGATAAAAGGAACCCCGACATGGACGGCGCCGGAGGCGTACCCGTGCGCTCCGAGGAGGAGTTTGCGCGGCTGAAAGCCGCCGCGGCATGCGGAAATTATCCGCTGATGCGCTGTTACTGCGGTACGGCCGACCTGCTGAAGTTTGCCGAAACGCTCGTGCGTTCTATTGACAACGCGTGGTGCGCTGTCCCGCTGTGCTGGTTTAACGAGCTCGACGGGCGGGGAGAAAGAAAGCTCTATCAGACGATAGTCGACTGCCAGCAGATGATACGCTGGCACGGGGAAAACAATATACCGGTCGAGATAAACGAGCCGCACCACTGGGGCCTGCGCGACGCTCACGACACTGTCTCCGTTGCGATGTCATTTCTCAGCGCATACAACGCGAAGAAATACGGCGCGAAGGACTATATCTCGCAGTATATGTTCAACATCCCAAACTCAATAAGTTTCTCGATGGATCTTGCGAAAGTGCTCGCTCAGATCGAGCTGACGGAATCGCTGTCTGACAACAATTTCCGTGTCTATCGCGAAGTGAGGGCCGGTCTTCCGTTCCTCAGCAGCGACCTGTACGTTGCCAAAGGCCAGCTTGCGGCTTCCACAAGCCTTGCCATGAATGTCTCCCCGCACATAATCCACGTGGTGGGTTACAGCGAAGCGGAGCATGCAGCCACTCCGGAAGTGGTCATTGAAAGCTGCAGGATCGTCCGCGGGGTCGTCCGATCCGTGCTCCACGGAAATGCCCTCGCAGCCTCCGACCCGGAAGTGCAGCGCAGGAAGCAGGAACTGCTCAAGGAAGCGAACGTGCTCCTGTCGTTTATCCGCGACAGCTACAGTGACCGGAGCCCCGACCCCTGGGGCGACGCCGCGGTCATAGCCGACTGCGTCAAACGCGGGATACTGGACGCGCCTCACATCATAAAAAATGCGGAGTTCACGGGTTCACTCACAACTAGAATGCACGGCGGCAAATGCCTTGCCTACGACCCGTCCAAAGGGGTATACCTGTCGGAAGAAGCCCGGCTTGATCAAATACTCGGGAAGGAGAATGGCTGTGGGAAAAAACAAAATTGCTGTGATAAGCACGGGCAACGGCGGTCAAAGCTTAGCAGCGTTTCTGGCTAATCAGGGTTACAGCGTCGCGCTGTATGCCAGGGAGCGCGAACGCGTCGAAATGTTTCACTCCAATCGCTTTGAGCTGAGCGGCAAAGTCCGCTGCAGCCCGGTTATCGACCTCATCAGCTGTTCTATGGAGGACGTCGTAGAGGACGCCTATCTGATAATGGTCACGACGCCCGGCCAGTATCACCCTGTCGTCGCGAAGGCTATGGCGCCCTACCTTGTAGACGGCCAAACGGTCGTACTGAACCCCGGCAGAACGTTCGGCACTTACGTATTCGAGAAGACGCTGAGGGAGAACGGCTGCAAAGCGGATATCCTCCTCGGGGAAACAGACACGCTTGTCTTTACCTGCCGCTGCACCGTCCCCGGCTATCCTGTGATCTTTGATATAAAACACGACGTAAGAGTTGCCGGCCACAAAAGCGGATACACGCAGCAGCTTGTCTCGATGCTGTCAGACCTTTCGTTGAGCGTAGCCCCCGCGGAAAGCGTGCTTGAAACGGGTCTGTCCAATATCGGCATGGTCTTCCACCCCCTGCCTATACTGATGAACATCACGCGGATCGAAAAAAAGGAGATGTTCCGCTATTATATCGACGGGATATCGCCCATAGTGGCAAAAGTCGTTGAGCGGCTGGACTCCGAGCGCGTCGCGGTGGCCGAAGCTTTGGGTGTGAAAGTGCCCAGCGCCTATGACTGGCTTTATGACCGATACGGCTCGACAGGGGCAAGTTTATATGAACGCATTCAGAATACCGACGCATATAAAGACGTGCTCGCGCCGACCGAGATCGACACGCGTTATATCCACGAGGATATACAGACGGGCTGTGTTCCCGTAAGCTGCCTCGGGCGCAAGCTCCGTGTGCCGACCGAGATAACCGATACCGCCATAAAGTGGGCCTCGGTGTTTTATAACAGAGATTTCTATATGACCGGAAGAAACGAAAACACCATCGATTTCGACGCCGTCGTCGCGGAGGCTTGCAGAGTCGCCTGACGCCGCGAAATACGGACAACAGAAAGTGCATCCTCCTGTCATGCGGGGGCCGCGGTATGATCGCCGCGGCCCCCGTTATGCTCCGCACTTCCGCCGCACTCAGGCGCTCCGGGCAGCGGCTCTTTCTCCGGTATTCCGGAATGTGCCGTACAGTTTCATAAAGTCGGGCCTCGCGGCGGTGTCCATGAAGTATGCGGACCGCTCCGCACCTTCTCTTCTGTTTTCATTCAGGAATCTGATAATGCTGCCCGACGTGGCGATACCGATCCCGTGCCCGTAAAACACACCGCGGGGCAGGACGATGACGTTTTCCCCCTGCAGTTCCGGTGTCTCCGGATCAACGTCCGGGTTTCTGAAATATCCGCGATCGCCGGGCATTATATCGGCCGCCCTTGCCGGCGTGCCCACCTCGCGCAGCAGAGGGTCAAGCCTGTGCCAGTTCATAAGGTAGACTGACCTGAAGAAGCTGTTGAACGTTTCCTCGGGCAGCATCCTCAAAAGCGCCCCGTAGTAGACGATCACCATCGCGGTCGCGCACTCTGTGGCATATTTTTGTCCGTTTTTATAGATATCCTTTATTGCCTCGGAAGCCTTCACCCCTCTTTTGAGCCTGAAGCCTCCGTTGTCCGTCCTGTCCCAGTAGTCGGGATTCACGGCGGACCTGCGAAAAACCGCGAACCTGAGGCCGCTCCTGCTCAGCGCTCTTGCGGCGTTTACGATCTCGTTGCGCATATCCAGCTCGAATCTCAGCTGATCCGTATCACCATACCGGTATTTTTCCGGGCTTATCGACATCTGTTCCAGGACCCGGCGCTGCACGCTGTTTTCCGGGTACTCGCCTGCTATAAGGGAAACGTCGAGCGGCGAGCCGTTTATCAGGATCACAGATACACCTCCCGGCCGGCCGCTGCCGCCCGCAGCTGCTCTTCAGGCGGCAGGTGCAGCCACCTTCGCCAATACCCCGCGCCGTCTGCGTGGATACTGTGCGAATATTCCGACAGCGCTCTTTGCTCACCATCGCCGAGCTGCCTGAACACTTCCAGACATCCGGCCTCGTCGTCGTCCTCGGGTACAAGGGGCTCTTTTTCGTATGTCCGCAGCCCTTTATGCAGATATTTTCTCTCCATATCCACGGCGGAAAACGCAGGTTTGCTGGAATACTGAAAGCTCTCGTCGGTGAAATACAGGTACGGATCGTTCTCTTCGAGCCAGCGGATAAACGCCGAATGGAGCTCTTCCCCGCTTTTTCCGTAATCCAAGCCTTTTTCATCCAGATTCAGCAGCTCGCAAGCCAGGTCCGCATCGCACCTGTCCGGTGACCTGAGCCGCTGCGCTATAAGCTTCAGAACCTCGGCGTCGCGGACCTGAAAGAGCAGCCATATGAGGTCGTGGTTATTGCGCCCCTCCCTGCCGCGCCTGAAAATAAGGTCGGCCGTACCCTTCAGAATATCCTTGTCTTTATATGTGATGAGCAGAGCGGCGGCGGCTTTATCGATCACTTCTTCATAATCATCCTCCGGTATCTCGTTGGCCGAGCCTGTGACGAAGACCCACTTGAGGGCGCTGTGCGCCGGGTCACTCTTTTCTCTGCCGCATTTTGCTTTCTCACCCGGCTTTTTTACCTGTTCGATGGTCCGTAAGGCGATTTTGTCGCGCAGACTTAATAACTTGTATACCCGCGCGTCCATGGCTTGCCCGCGCAGAATATACAGGCATGGGAATGAAAGAAGGCGGTCGTTCAGCATAGCGGCGGCGCGCCGGGGGTTCCTGCGGAGAATGTCCCGAAAAACAGCGCGACACCTGTCCTCCCCGGCGCGAAGCCGCACGCTGTCAAGATAGCTTAAGCCGCTGCGACGGCTGAAAGTCATGGAATCACTCACCCTTCACTCTCCGACCGCGTATGAAACACGGGCGGAGGATAACATAGCTGCATCATTCCATCATATTAGCCGCGGCGGCATTTGTTACGCCCCGGGTCAGGGGTCGCTCCGGGTCAACTTGACGCGACTCCGCTGCCAATTGTCGGGCGAACAATTCTCAGATCAGATATTTTGTATAAAGACACGCCGCCCGGCCGGGCGGCGTGTCTTTATCAGTAATTGTCTGTTGACGCTACTTCACAATAAGGACCGAGCATGGCGAGTCGTCTACAACTTTTTTCGCGACAGAGCCGATGAACAGTCTCTTCAGCGGATTGAGTCCCCTGTGACCCATAACGATCATGTCATATTCGCCTTCAGCGGCGGTATTCACTATTTGAGCGTACGGGTCGCCCGTTACGACCGTTTTACCGGTTTTCAGCCCTGCGCAGTCCAGCGACTCAACAACTTTATCGAGCATTCTTGTGCTGTTTTCAGTGTCCATCCTGATCAGATTTTCTCTGATCTCAAGATAATCCGGACCCATCAACGCATGATCGGAATAGTTTGCGAAAACAAACTCATGCCTGATCTCCACCACAGTTAAAAAGGTGATCTCGCTGCCGCAGTTTTTCGCAAGTTCGACCGCTGTTTCAGCCGCAGCCCGCGACGCATCCGAACCGTCGATCGGAACTAAAATCTTCTTCATGGCGCTGCCCCCTCTCCTATTTCGACTGTTTTTATTTTAGCAGAAAACGGCAATCAAATCAATAAATATATTGCCGCTCCGCTGCAATGCGATTAAAAAACGTTTTCGTGTCTCGCAATGATATCGTTTTGAAGGTCACGCCCGAGTTCAACAAAATAGGCCGAGTACCCTGCGATGCGCACTACCAGATCGCGGTATTCGTCGGGGGTCTGCTGAGCAGCCCGGAGCGTCGCCGTGTCGACGACGTTGTACTGGACCTCCATGCCGCCCCGCTCAAAATACGTCTTTGTCATGTCAACGAGCTTCTTCACACCGTCCGGACGGCTGAGGACTGAGGGGTGAATACGCAGATTCAGGGCTATGCCGCCGGCAAAATGGTGGTGGTCGAAACATCCTGAGGAGATAAATACCGCCGTCGGTCCGTTGACGTCGCGCGACTGAGACGGGGATATGGCGTCGGCCAGGGGCTCTCCGGTACGTCGGCCGTCAGGGGTGGCGAACGTAGTCCAACCCTGCGCTATGTGGTCAGATGCCCCGTACAGGCCCGCGGAGTATTTCTTTGACCGTACACTGTAACACTCCGAGCAGATCCTGTAATAGAGGTCAACGCACCACTTCAGCTCCTCGTCAGCGTAAGGGTCGGCATTGCCGTAGTGCGGGACTTCGCTGAGTATCTGCTGCCGAAGTGTCTCGTACCCCTCCCAGTCAGCCATCCAGGCGTCGTAGAGCTCGCGCGTGGTACACAGCTTCTTGTCAAAGCACATGTATTTTATCGTTGACAGGCTGTCGGCCAGCGTGGCGAGCCCGGTGGCCGTGCCGCCGTAGCCGTTATATTTGCAGCCGCCGGCAGTGCAGTCCATCCCTTTTTCCATGCACCCCTCCATCGAGATGGAGAGCATGGGCTGAGTCAGGTGGTAATAGCCAATATATTCTGCGTAGTTGTTCATAGTCACGTAGAGCTTCTGGATATACCTGCCTATCTTCTCGACCGCATCGCGCACCTGCTCGATGGATGTCATGTTGTACAGGTAATCCGTCGTGACGGAGGCCTGGCGGCCGTTCAGCGGGTTGATCCCGTTGTTTATCGCCATGTTGAAGATCGTTCCCCACATAACGGTGGCGTGCGGGGGGAAGATGCCGTTCCCCGCCGGGAAATCTCTCCCTGAAGCGACAATCTCCTGACAGCCGATTATACCGTAGTCGCGGGCGTCATGGAGGTCGAAGCCGCGCTCTGCCATGATTGTCGGAATGATGACCTCATCATTCTGATACAGCGGCAGACCACCCACAAGCTTGGATGTGGCGACGGCGCATTCCCACAGCTTATCCGGGCTGTTTTTATTGAAACGCAGCGAGATCGTGGGGTCGTGGAGCTTCAGGCGGCCCACAGTCTCAAGCACCATATAAGTAACGGGGTTTGTAGCGTCTTCTCCCGTATCCGGGTCGACTCCCCCCAGCGTCGTGTGCTGGTACGTGTTGCCGACGCCCGTGATCGTGACGATCTTGGCGGGCGACGCCCCGTAGAAGCAGTTTGCTTTCAGGAAAAACGCGTCAACGATCTCCTGAGCCTGGTCGAGCGTTATTTTGCCCTCTTCGAGGTCCTTCTTCAGGAACGGCCATGTGTACTGGTCAAACCGCCCGAAAGAAGGCGACGGGATCAAAGTCTCCAGCGTGATGAGCAGCTGGTACATGATCGTGCCCTGGCACGCTTCCCAGAAATTCCGCGCAGGGTTTTCCGAGAGGTTTTCAAGCCCGTCCGCCATAAATAAAAGCTCCGCCTTGCGCGCGGGGTCCTTGCACTCTGAGGCCTTGGCGGCGACTGCTTCCGCGTAGCGTTTTACGAAGATCATTGCGGATTCCGCCGAGATCCGGGCCGATTCATAGAACATGTACTTGTTTATGTCGTCGCCCATCAGGTTGCCGCGGTGTGAACGAATCCACTCGACAGCCTCGTCACGGATGGCCTTGTACCCTTTATTCAGGATCTTCGGGTATCCGGCTATGAGATGGCCTGCGGAGAGGTCTATAAGGCCTGCGCCGCTGCGCTCGGCGTAATCACATACACCCAGGCTGAGCAGCTCGTCGTACCCTTCGGGCTGCCAGGCGTCCGCGACCGTGCCGATCTTCTTGCCCTTCCAATACTCGTTTATCTCCTCGAGCGCAGCGCAGTCTTCCTCGCTAATACTCATCTTAATCTCTTCGTTGTCGGGGTTGTGGTACAGGCCGTCCTCCCTCATAGTCCAGCTGCCGCTTCTGACAGCCTCCGGGATCCACTCGCTCTTCAAACCCCACTCGGGATATGCGGGGCTTGAGAAGAAGTAGGGCCCCTTTCCCCCGACGATGATCTCGTCGTCATCGACGTACGTTGTGATCTTTTTCGCGATCTCCTGAAACATCAGGGGCCGCTTGATTATCGGGACAATGTTCTCGTACTTTTTGCTGGCCTCGGTTATTATCGCGCCGCGCTCCGAATCGCAGCGCAGCACCCTGTCACGTATGCGCTCGCGCATGCGCAGTATCCTCTCCGCAGCGGGCCTGAATTCATACATAGAAAGACCTCCGGTTATTCTTTTGGAGCCATGTTTTCGCCGGCCGGCCTTATGCCGGTCGGGCCAAACCTTAGAGATTATACGACAAAAACGCTTTACGGTCAACAACGCAATACTTCATACGCGCAGGCATGGCGTATCCGGCCGGCGGTGCGCTAAACCTGTGCCTAACACAAAACGTGTTGCTCACCTGTATACTGTTATATACGGGATGTCGGGGGGATCAGCATGTCGTCGTTATTGCGTCTGGAAGGTGTAAGCAAAATATACCAGTCCCGGAACGGTGAGATTCAAGCCATTGAGGACGTCAGTTTCTCCGTCGGGGAAGGTGAGTACGTGAGCATCGTGGGTCCCAGCGGCTGCGGGAAGTCGACTTTACTGTCCATAATCGCCGGCCTTTACGAACCCACCTCGGGAGCGGTTTACATAAACGGAACCGAAGTATCGGGGATGTCGCGGGATATAGGCTATATGCTGCAGAACGACAATCTGCTGGAGTGGCGCACGATCAGGAAAAACGTTCTGCTCGGACTTGAAATACGCCGCCTGCTTACGCCTGAGACGATAGAATACGCCGACGACCTGCTTAAAAAATACGGTCTGTACGATTTTAAGGACAGGTATCCTTCCCAATTGTCGGGCGGGATGAGGCAGCGGGCCGCCCTTATCCGGACTCTGGCTGTTAAGCCAAATATACTCCTGCTCGACGAAGCCTTTTCCGCCCTGGACTATCAGACCCGGCTCGCCCTCACCGACGACGTCTACGGTATACTCAAACAGGAGAAGAAAACAACGATCATGGTCACACACGATATACCGGAGTGCATTTCAATGTCAGACAGGATCATAGTGCTGACAAAGCGCCCCGCAAAGGTCAAGAACATCCACAACATCGAATATCCGGAAGGATCGAGAAGGCCGCTGGCAAGGCGCAATCACCCCGACTTCGGCCGGCAATTCAACGAGATATGGAGAGAACTTGATGTACACGTATAAGGGGATATCGAAGGAGCGGTGCGAGTATATACGCAGGATAAAACGCCAAAAGACACTTATTAACGTCGCCCGCATTGCCGTCTTCGCCGGCATTGCGGCACTTTGGGAGATCCTGGCCGCGCTCAACGTCATTGACAGTTTCATTATGAGCAGCCCTTCGCGCATCGCGGCCACGATCTCCGGCATGGTATCGAACGGACTGATGCATCATATAGGAGTTACCTGCCTTGAAACGTTTATCGGTTTCCTTCTGGGGACGCTGCTCGGTACGGCTATAGCGACACTCCTGTGGTGGAACGATTTTGCGTCCGGCGTGATGGAGCCGATACTCGTGATACTGAACAGCCTGCCGAAGATAGCGCTGGGCCCTGTCATAATAATATGGGCGGGAGCCGGCATGCAGGCGATCATCGTCGTGGCGATCGCGATATCTCTGATCGTTACGGTCCTTGACATGCTCAGCGGATTCATTAACACGGATGCGGAAAAAGTCAGGATGGTCAGATCCTTTGGCGCAGGCAAGCGGATAATCTTCACTAAGGTCGTTTTCCCCTCCAATCTCGGAACGCTCTTCACGCTGCTCAAGGTAAATATCGGCCTGTCTCTCGTGGGAGTCATCGCAGGAGAATTCCTCGTGTCAAAAGCGGGGCTCGGATATCTTATCGTTTACGGCGGGCAGGTGTTCCAGATGGATCTGGTCATGTCCAGCGTAATAATACTGGCGGTCGTCGCCGCCCTGATGTACCAGGCGGTCGCGCTTCTGGAAAAGTATGCTAATCGCCTGTTAAAATTCTCAACCAAGTAAATCGGAGGTCAATATGAGATTCTTGTTTAAAGTCGGCAGCATCCTGCTGGTATTCGCCTTTTTGTGCTGCGCCGTCACGGGCTGCTCGGAGAAAAAGGGCGCTGATAAAATCAGGCTGAGCGAGGTGACTCACTCCGTTTTTTATGCGCCTCAATATGTCGCGATAAATAACGGTTATTTTGCGGAAGAGGGGATAGAGATAGAACTGACGAACGGGCAGGGGGCGGACAAAGTGATGACGGCCGTCATCTCGGGCGCCGCGGATATCGGGTTTGCGGGGCCTGAAGCGGCGATCTACGTGTACAACGAAGGAAAAGAAGACTACGCCGAGGTGTTCGCCCTCCTGACGCAGAGGGACGGGTCTTTCCTGATGGGCCGCACACCGCCGGGCGGATTCGAATGGTCCGATCTTGAAGGTTCGCTCATCCTGCCCGGCCGCAAGGGCGGTGTGCCTTATATGACGCTGGAATACGTTCTCAAGAGCAAAGGGCTCGTACCCGGCGTCAACGTGACTTTTGATGACAGTATCCAGTTCGCGCTGATGGCGGCGTCATTCTCGTCGGGCCACGCCGATTATGTGACTATATTTGAACCTACAGCCTCCATGCTGGAAGCTGAGGGCAAAGGATACATACTGGCCTCGATAGGCCAAGAGAGCGGCGAGATCCCGTATACGGCATATTTCGCTAACAGGAGCTTCATAAAAAAGAACTCCGACCTGATACAGCGTTTTGTCAACGCGATATATAAAGCTCAGCGATGGGTCGAACAGAGCAGCGCGGAGGACATCGCGGCTGTCGTCGCTCCCTCATTCCCAGACACCGATATCGCGATCCTCATTTCATCGATACAGAGGTATAAAGATATCGGAGCGTACGCTCTGACTCCTTTCCTGAAAGAAGAGGCCTTCGACAAACTTCAGACCGTCATGAGCGAGGCGGGCGAACTCAAACAGAAGGCGCCGTTTGACAAGGTTGTAAATAATTCGTTCGCTCTCGCAGCTGTGGAATAGTCTCCTCACCGGCGTGTTCGAAGAAATAACTGCCTCGGTTCATTTCCCGCTCCCCCTGGCGTATGAAGCCGGCAGCGGTGCGGTCCGGATATCTCCCTGCCGGCAAAGCCCGATACTCCGTATAAAGCAAGTGCGCCCCGTCGGGGGCGCACTCAGATTGTCAAACTGCAGGATATTACGATAACAGACCTTACGCACTGCAGCTAATTATCTATATTTTGTCACTCCGGGCTTTCACCCGGTCACTGTACTAATCTCAGCGCACGACGTGAGGAACTCCCAAAATTCGGCGCATTTATTGTGAAGGGGCTGTCAAGCCCCTTCATTTGGTGTTGATCCGTTCATCTCAAGAAGCTCAAGATCGCGCATCCAATCCCAATAGGCGGTGATGTCGGGTGTGACCGTGCTCATATTGACCCTCTCGGTCGAGAATATAAAAGCATTCTGGCGCTGATAGGTCGGTATTTCGACCGCCCAGTCGAGAATCATCTCGAGGCATTGCTTGTACGTCGCTTTGCGGAAGCTCCGGTCGGTGCTCGAACGTGCCGCTATTATGAGCTCGTCGAGCCTGGAGTCATTTATGCGGTAGTAGTTGTAGCCCGTGCCGCCGTGACCGGCAGCGTTCTTTGAAAAGTAGATCTGATACATATCCGGGTCGAGGGATGCCCGCCAGGCAGCCGCCCACATTGCGCAGGCGCCCGCGTCAAGGACTTCCCAAAGGGCCGAGCTGTTGCTCAGGTCATTGATCTGCAGATCGATGCCAACGGTCTTAAGCGCCGCGGAAGCAGCGGTGACGATGCCGAAGGACGGGTGGTCTCCCGTACCTC
>JAAYAR010000010.1 GCA_012719235.1 Clostridiales bacterium | reverse complement strand
TTTGGGGGAGCTGGGAAGCCTTCTTTTGAAAAAGCAGCCTGATTTTGACTCGAGGAATTTCGGTTTTCGGAAGCTCACTCCGCTTATTGCATCGCTTGACCGATTTGAACTTGATATCCGCGTGTCATCATCGTCAAACGCCAAACATATATACGTTAAGGACAAGCAAGCGTGAAAAACAAAAAAACAAATGGCCGCCCGCGCTCATACGGCACACGGGGCAGCCATAAGACGAAACGCGCCCTCCGCCGCATAACGGCGGCGGCGGCGCTGATCGCTGTGGTCGCCGTACTATTCTACGTCGGAAACAACACCATACATATGGACAGCACGGAGGTATATATCAAGGGCTTGCCGGGAGATCTTGACGGCTTGCGTATTTTGCAGGTGTCTGATCTTCACGGCAGGCAATTCGGCGAAGACAACGAAAAACTGATAAAGGCAGTAAATGATGCAAAACCGGATATAATTGCAATAACCGGAGATCTTGTTGACGAGATCGGCGAATTGGATCAATTGCCTTCGTTAGCTAAAGCGCTTTCGGAGATCGCCCCGGTCTACTATGTGACGGGCAATCACGAATGGGCGCACGGTCTTACCGGTCGTATCGACGACATATTTGCCGAAGCCGGTGTTACGGTGCTGCACAACAGCTTCAGCGACCTGAAAGGGAGCGACGGCGGCGGCCTGGTGCTCGCCGGTATTGACGACCCGAACGGAAGGGCGGACATGGAGAGCAGGGAGCATTTTATCGAGCGAATCCGCGAAAGCCGCGCCGATGCTCCGATAGTGCTGCTTGCCCACAGGAATGATCCGCACTATTACGAAGACCTTGATGTATCTCTTGTCATATGCGGCCACGGCCACGGGGGAATAATCCGTATACCACTGGTCGGAGGTCTGATCGGAACCGACAGGTCTCTGTTTCCGAGATTCACCGGAGGTCTTTACGACATCGGAGGCCCCCGGATGTTTGTATCAAGAGGTCTGGGAGGATATGAATTCGAGCCCCGCTTGTTCAACAGGCCGCACCTTCCGATCATTATTCTCAGGTCATCCTAAAAGGTCGAAAACCGTCACCTCCGCATGAATACCTTGCATAAAGATGCAAATGCCGATTCCCGCACTTGACAGTTCTTAATCAACGATTTAGAATATTTTAAAGGTATCTGTGCAATAGTGGCGAATTGCTTATGAATATCTGTGTATCGTACGTTAAAACTGAAGCAGGATACGTTTTTCGAAACTCATCTTATGTGAGGGATTAATGATATGATATGATTACTGAAACAGGGGAGGTCTTAACCGCATCATATGTTTTGGGACATTGTGGGGCCGATTCTCGGCCTTATCATAGGCTCGTGTATCGCGTTTCCGACAGCAATTCTTTACCGCAAAAGAGTGTCAGAAAAGCTCATCAACAGCGCTGAAGAGGAAGCGAAACGTATTATAAATGAAGCAATAAAAAGCGCGGAGAGCAAACAAAGGGAAATGATCCTCGAAGCGAAAGAGGAACTGCATAAGAACCGAAGCGAGTATGAAAAAGAGATCAAGGAACGTCGTAACGAACTGCAAAAACTGGAACGCCGTCAGCAGCAAAAAGAAGAGATACTTGATAAGAAGACTGACGCGCTGGAGCGCAAGGAAGAGAGTCTGTCAAAAAAGATCGCATTTGTTGAACTGCAGGAGCAGGAGATCAAGATCATAAAGCGCAGCCAAATGGAGATGCTCGAAAAGATATCTTCATTCACGCAGGAAGAAGCAAAGGCGTACCTCATTAAGAACCTTGAATCGGAAGTGACCCATGAGGCCGCAATGAAGATCAAGGAGATTGAGAATCGGCTAAAAGAAGAAGCCGACATGAGAGCTAGAAAGATCCTGTCAATAGCAATACAGCGCTGTGCCGCTGATCACGCCTCCGAGGCGATGGTGTCGACCGTTCCCCTTCCGAACGACGAGATGAAGGGTCGGATAATAGGAAGAGAAGGCCGGAATATTCGCACCCTCGAAACATTGACCGGTGTGGATCTGATAATCGACGATACCCCGGAGGCAATAACACTATCAAGCTTTGACCCTGTCCGGCGCGAGATCGCCCGCATAGCACTGGAAAAACTCATTATAGACGGCCGTATTCATCCGTCACGGATCGAGGAGATGGTTGAAAAAGCCCGCAAAGAAGTCGAAGCAACAATAAAGTCCGAAGGTGAGAGAGCGACATTCGAAACCGGGCTGCACGGGCTGAATCCCGAAATTGTTAAGATCCTCGGACGTCAGCGCTACCGCACCAGCTACGGCCAGAACGTGCTGAATCACTCAATAGAGGTTGCGCACATCTGCGGACTGCTTGCGGCGGAACTCGGAGCGGACGTGACCCTCGCCAAGAGGGCGGGCCTGCTTCATGACCTCGGAAAAGCGGTCGACCACGAGATGGAGGGTTCCCACGTCAGCATCGGAGTTGAGATCGCAAAGAAATACAAGGAAAACCCCGAGGTTATCCACGCAATCGAAGCCCATCACGGGGATGTTGAGGCCAGAACCGTTATTGCCTGCCTCGTGCAGGCGGCGGACGCCATTTCTGCCGCGCGACCCGGAGCCAGAAGGGAAAACCTTGAGAGCTATATCAAGCGTTTGGAGAAGCTGGAAGAGCTCACCGGCGCTTTCCCCGGTGTTGAAAAGACATACGCCATACAGGCGGGACGTGAGATCAGGATCATCGTGCGGCCCGAAGAGGTGAGCGAAGACGAGATGGTCCTGCTTGCGAGAAACGTAGCGAAGAAGATCGAGAACGAACTTGAGTATCCGGGTCAGGTAAAGGTGCATGTGCTCCGCGAGACAAAGGTGATCGAGTACGCAAAATAACTGTTTTTTTGTATGCCGGGCAGGCTGACCCTGTCCGGCATTGCGTTGTAACGGGTGTTGTTACCGAACGACAGCAGGGGAGTGTCCAATGAGAATACGGGTTCTGGCAATAGGAGACGTGACGGGAAAGTCGGGAGTCGGTGTTTTGGCAAAGCACCTCAAATCCATGCAGGCGGATATGAATATCGATTTTACCGTTGTAAACGGCGAAAACGCTGATGTGATCGGCGCGAGGCCTCAACAGATCAGACAGATATTCGAAGCCGGCGCCGACGTTGTGACCCTCGGAAATCACACGTTCAGGAAAGCCGATATCATACCTATGCTTGACGAAGAATACAGACTGCTCCGCCCGGCAAACTATGCGCCCCAGGCCCCCGGGCGGGGATACGGCGTTTATAACCTGGACGGGCCGACTGTCCTTGTGGTGTCGCTCATAGGCCGGGTCTTTATGGACGTAGGGCCCGACAACCCTTTTTTCGAGATAGACAGAATACTGAAACGGACCGGCGCGGACATCAGGCTGGTTGACTTTCATGCCGAGGCGACAAGCGAAAAGCTGGCGATGGCTAATTATCTCGACGGCCGTGTGAGCGCCCTGTGGGGTACACACACACACGTTCAGACGTCTGACGAGTGCGTTCTCAGCGGCGGGACCGGTTATATTACCGATATAGGCACGACAGGCCCGCGGAATTCGGTTCTGGGTGTGGACCCCGCGCAGTCTGTCTCCCGTTTCCTTGGAAACCCTCCGGAGTTCTATAAGAGCGCCGAGGGACCCTGTAAAGTGGAGGGGGCAGTTTTTACCGTCAATACGCTGACAAGTCTTTGCGAGTCGGTCGAAAGGGTGAGGATTGATGATTAAGCTGCTGCATGCCGCGGATTTCCATCTTGACAGCCCTCTGGGAGCGGCGGGGCCGGAACCGGCTGTAAGGCGCGCGGAACTGCGCCGGACGGCTGAACGGATATTTGAGATGGCAGTCAAGGAAAACGTAGATTTGATCCTGCTCGCCGGGGATCTGTTTGACGGCACGTCCCCGTATTTGGGGACAGTCGAGTTCATAAAGCGTTGTATTGAAAAAGCCGGGATACCGGTTTTCATTTCACCAGGGAACCATGATTTTTATAATGAGCGCTCCCCGTATGCCGCCGGAGACTGGCCGAAAAACGCCATTATCTTCCGTGATAATGTCATAAGCAGCACGTACGTGAAGAGCCTTGACTGCTACGTTCACGGTCGGGCGTTCACCGGACCGTTTGATGACGGCTATCCCCTTGACGGATTCGGCGTCGTTGACAAAAAGAGCCTGAACATAGTGCTGCTGCACGGCGAGGTGACGCAGGGCCGGTCGCGTTACGGCGCTGTCCGGCCGGCTGATATCGAGCGGTCCGGAGCCGACTATATTGCGCTCGGGCATATACATATGTACTCTGAGCCGCACGTCCGGGGCGGTACCGCCTGGGCATGGCCGGGCTGCCCCGAAGGAAGGGGATTTGACGAGACGGGGGAGAAAGGCGTCATTATTGCAGAGATAGAAAAAGGAAATACGAACATCCGTTTTTTACCGACAGCCTCAAGGCACTACTTTGATATAGAGATCGATGCGGGCGGCAGCGCCTATCCCTTGCAGTCTATACTCTCGGCATTGCCGGACAGTTCGAAAAACGATATCTTCCGCATCACCCTGCTCGGAGAGAGCGGTGATACAGGCATTGACATCGAAGGTCTGAAAGCTGCTCTCAAAGATGAGTGTTACTCTGTTGAGATATATGATAAAACGGTATTGCGAAAGGATATATGGGCCGGCGCGGACGAGGATACGCTCAGAGGCCTGTTTCTCAGGGAACTCAGGGAGCGTTTGCGAGGCGCACCGACGCCTGCGGACGAGCAAAAACTTGTGCTTGCCGCGCGCTACGGCCTTGCTGCGCTTGACGGGAGAGAACCGCCGACTGGAGGCCTGAGCAATGAAAATTAAGAAACTGACCGCTAATTTCGGAAACCTGAATAACGAGACGCTTGAGTTGAGCGATGGGCTGAACATAATAACGATGCCGAACGAAGCCGGTAAAAGCACCTGGTCCTCGTTTATTTTGGCTATGCTTTACGGTGTCGATACGTCACAAAAGGACAGGCAGGACAGGCTTGCGGACAAAAACAGGTTCAACCCATGGGCAGGCGGCAAGATGAGCGGCTCGGCAGAACTTGAGTACGGCGGACGGATTATCCGGATCGAAAGAGGCGGATCCGGCGATGCGATGCGGGGTTTCAAAGCGGTCTATTGTGATAGCGGCGACAACGTTAAGGAGCTGAGTTCCGAAAACGCCGGAGAGGTCCTTACGGGGCTTCCTCGGGCGGTATATGAAAGAAGCGCGTTCATCCGCCAGGACGGCTTGCCGGTAGACCCTGCTCCGGAACTTGAGCAGAGGCTTCAAACGCTCGTCTCGGCACAGGACGGCTCGCTGTCGTATTCCGACGCACAGAAACGTCTGCAGGATTGGAAACGCTCACTGAAAAGCAGCAGGGGCGGGGAGATACCCGGGCTTGAATCTGAGATCGCGGAAAAGGAACGGATTATCGGCGAGCTTGAGAAAAAAGGAGAGCGGCTTGCAGACGCGAGAGCCGTATTGCATACATGCGAGCAGGAACTGGCTGCTGCTCGCGTTGAGCTGGAGAACCATCGCCTGATCGAAGAATATGAACGCTCGCGGGAACTGGCGCGGGCGCGTTTGGAGCTCCACAGGATCGAAAACAATATAAAGAAGTGCGGCTTCCGCCCGTATGACCGGGCTGATCTTCGCGCGCTCGAGCGTTCGGAGATCGAGGTGCGGGGGCTTCATGCGGAGGCGGAGCGTCTCGGCAGGGAAAAAGCGGAGCTTCTGGCAGAATGCGAGAATGTCGAAGTACACGTTCCGGCGGTATTTCGCGGTCTCACACCGTCTGAAGCACAAAGACGAGCGTTAAAAGACACGGCTGACTGCGCTGCACTGAAGGCGGCCGCGGAAAAAAAGACGTACGTTGTTATCGCCGCGTTCCTTCTTGCCTTGTTTGCTGCGTTCTGTGTGGCGGCGGTTTTACGGAGCGAGATCCTGTTTGCGCCGGCAGCGCTGATCCTTGCAGCAGTAGTGGCCGTATTCTTCCTGGGCAGAAAAAGGGCGTCGGCAGCGGCGGCCGGCGCACGGGGACTTGTTGACGCGTATGGCGCGGCTGATTTTATGCAGATTGCAAACGAGTACGCGGAAGAACAGAGCAGCGCGACCGAAAGCGCGCGCAGATGCGCGGAGGCGGTGGAACGATACGAGAGCGCAAGAGCGCGCGCACTGGAGGCGGAGAGAGCCCTTCTTGCGGAAGCTTCACGGGTGCTCGGCGGCGAGGGTACACTTGATGAACTGACGCCCGCACTGCAGTCTGCTTTGGAGTCCGTGACAAAAAATGAGGAGCTCGCTCAGAAATACGAAGCTGCGAAAGCGCTGGTCGAGAGCCTTTCCCGCACGCAAAAGGACGATTCGGGCAAATATGAGCTGAAGAGTATCCCCAGCGTAAACAGCACGAAACAGGAAGCGGAGCAGGCGTTAATTTTGGCGCAGGATAATAAAGACCGGGCGATGCGCGCCGTGAGCCAGCTTGAAGGCGAACTGGCCGCAGCGGGGGACATCGACATTCTGCGCGCCCGGTTGTCGCGCCTCAGATCGCGCCTTGAAGCGGCTGCCGTTGAATGTGAGGCGCTGGAAACAGCAGCCGAATGCCTGACCGAAGCCGAGGGGCAGCTTCGCAGGAGGTTTTCACCGATCCTGAACGACAGGGCGGGCAAGTATTTTCAGGAGCTGACAGCGGGGCGGTACAAATCGCTTTACGTTGAAAAAAGCTTTGCGGCGGGAGCTACCGAGGCAGGCGGAACTGTCAGCAGGGATAGACGCAGCCTAAGTGCCGGAACGGTAGCGCAGATGTATCTTGCTGTGCGGCTCGCCATGAGCAGTATCCTGGGAGACGAGAAAAACCTGCCGCCGCTGATACTTGACGACGCGCTGTGCACGTTTGACGACCAGCGTATGGGCCTCGCATTGGAAACTTTGAAAAAAATTGCGGAGGAGCGGCAGGTTATCCTTTTTACCTGCCAATCAAGAGAAGAGGAATATGCGAAAGCGTATATGTGAGGTGGAGCAAATGGACGGCGAAAAAAAGTCGGTCCACACCGGCCACAGGGAGCGGCAGAAAGAACGTTTTCTGAAAAACGGGTTTGAGAGTTTTGCCGATCACGGCGTTCTGGAGCTGCTGCTGTACTATGCCGTTCCAAGGCGCGACACGAACGTGATAGCTCACAGGCTGCTCAATTGCTTCGGTAGTCTGGCCGGCGTCTTTGAAGCGACGACCGAGGAACTGATGAAGATCGAGGGGCTCGGGAAAAACGGAGCCACTCTTCTGAAAATGATACCGCAGATCTCCGCCCGGTATACCAGGAGCCGGGCAGACCGCGGTTCTTCATACGAAACAGCAACGAAACTGGGGCGTTACCTCAGCACATACTTTTTTGGCGAGCGCGACGAGGTCGTCTACCTTTTGACCCTGGACGGCAGGGCGAGGATCATCGGGTGCCATCAGCTGTTCCGGGGGAGTGTAAATCTGACGCAGGTCACAGCAAGGAAGATAGCGGAGCGGTCCCTTGCTGACAACGCGGTTTCGGTAGTCCTTGCGCACAATCATTCGGGCGGATTCGCGCTGCCGTCGGACGAGGATATTACCGCGACGCGGGCAATAGAAGCCGCGTTGAGCGCGATAGGGATCGTGCTGCGTGACCATCTGATTTTTGACGAGGATGACTTTATCTCCATGCGGGAGAGCGGTTTGCTCAAAAACGCAAAATAATACGTAAACGAAAGGCATAAATACCCATGTCAGAAAGCGATACCTACGCACTTATTTTCCCGGCACGTCCGACAGGAGGGATCCCATGGACAGATTTGTTTTAAAAGCGCCTTATGAAGCGACCGGTGACCAGCCGGAAGCTATCTCGGCGCTTGTTCAGGGGCTGAATGCGGGCCTGGAGGAGCAGACCCTCCTCGGTGTGACCGGTTCAGGCAAGACATTTACCATGGCGAAAATCATCGAGCAGGTTCAGCGCCCGACACTTGTGCTGGCGCACAATAAGATACTGGCTGCGCAGCTCTGTTCCGAGTTCCGCGAGTTTTTTCCGGATAACGCCGTGGAGTATTTCATCTCTTACTACGACTATTACCAGCCTGAAGCCTATATTGCATCCACGGACGTCTACATCGAAAAGGACTCGAGCATCAATGACGAGATCGAAAGGCTGCGCCACTCGGCGACAACCTCGCTCTTTGAGCGCAGGGACGTCATAGTGGTCAGCTCCGTATCCTGCATCTACGGTCTGGGCGATCCGATAGACTACGCGAACATGGTCGTTTCGATCCGCCCCGGTCAGCGGCGCGATCGTGATGAGCTGATAAAGAAGCTCATTGAGATAAGGTACGAGCGCAACGATATGGCATTTGCCCGCAACACGATAAGGGTGCGCGGCGACTGTGTGGAAATATTCCCTGCTTACTCAGCCGACAAGGCCGTCAGGGTGGAATTCTTCGGCGACGAGGTCGAGAGGATCAGTGAGATAAGCGTTGTTACAGGCACTCCTACCCGCATATTGAACCACGTTGCCATATATCCCGCCTCCCATTACGTAACGACAAAAGACAAGATGATGCGGGCTGTTGCCGAGATAGAGCGTGAACTCGAGGAACGCGTCGCATATTTTCAGGAGAACGATAGGCTCCTCGAGGCACAGCGTATACGCCAGAGGACGGAATACGACATCGAGATGATGCGGGAGATAGGCTTCTGCAGCGGCATAGAGAACTACTCCCGCGTGATAACGGGCAGAGCGCCGGGAAGCCCTCCTATGACCCTGCTCGATTACTTCCCGAAAGACTATCTGATGTTTATCGACGAGTCGCACGTCACGCTGCCGCAGGTTCGCGCCATGTATTCGGGCGACAGGTCGCGAAAGGAATCGCTTGTCGAATACGGTTTCAGGCTCCCTTCGGCGTTTGACAACAGGCCGCTGCGCTTCGACGAATTTCAGAAACGGATCAATCAGGTCATTTATGTCAGCGCCACACCCGGAGAGTATGAGCGCTCCCGCTCAGGACAGATCGTAGAGCAGGTTATAAGGCCGACGGGGCTGATCGACCCCCTGGTCGAAGTTCGTCCCGTCGAGGGGCAGATAGACGACCTGATCGGTGAGATAAACGCTCAGGCACAGAAGGGGTACAGAGTACTCGTGACTACCCTGACGAAGAAAATGGCGGAGGATCTGACGCTCTATCTGCAGAGCAACGGTATACGTGTCCGCTACATGCACCACGGTATCGACGCTATGGAGCGCATGGAGATCATACGCGATATGCGTCTCGGGGAGTTTGACGTGCTTGTTGGCATAAACCTGCTCAGAGAGGGGCTGGACTTGCCGGAAGTGTCGCTGGTGGCAATACTCGACGCGGACAAGGAAGGTTTTCTGCGCAGCGTGACTTCACTCATACAGACGATCGGGCGCGCTGCCAGAAACGCAGAGGGCCGCGTGATCATGTACGCCGAAAAAATAACCCCCTCTATGGAGGAGGCTATCCGGGAGACAAACCGCAGAAGGGAGAAGCAGGACGCTTACAATAAAGAACACGGCATAGTGCCCACAACGATCATCAAGAGCGTGCGCAGCCTGATCGAGATCTCGAGCGACGTCCTGAGGCCCGAGGACGCGCATGGCGTCAAGATGACGAAGCGCGAGCGTGAAGAGGCTATCGCCAAACTGGAAAAAGAGATGCGAAAAGCTTCGAAAATGCTTGAATACGAGTATGCCGCGGTGCTTCGCGACAGGATAATCGAGCTCCGCACCGAAAGCGGCAAAGGAGCGTGAAGCCCCGCGCAAAAGATCCGCACACAGAGGTGTACAGCCCCTGAGTCGTCAGTTTTTCTTTTTACGAAAATAGCCGCTTATATCCTCCTGAATATGGCGGTATATCTCGTTCAGAGGGGTTTTTATCTTACAGAGCCTGTCTTTGCAGTTTTCGCACCTGAGGTTGGTATTAGAACCGTGCCAGAACCGCTCCGGATGACTTGCAAACAGGAATTCCCAGCGGATCAGGACAATGCATGACGTGAAAAACAGGCTCCAGCTGAACCAGCTCTTAATAAACAGCATGGGTGTATACATCATGAAATGACCCCAGTCGAATATCCTGCAGTTGACACAGCACCTGTTTTTTAGAACGAACGTTTGGAACGGGCAAAAAATCATCACGCAGATGAGGTCGGCGCAGTAATAAAACAGTGTCAGCAGAACCATCTCCGAACTGCCTATTATTTCGACAAGATACAAAAAGCCGAACACGCAGTTAAAGAGGAGCCAAATAAGCATCACCTGCCAGGCTTTTATGTTCATGATCTGAACGAATCTGTACAGCTCCGCCTTGTCATATTTCTCCTCGGGCTCCAGATAGTGCGCTGCGAAACACTTTTTTCCGCTCATTGTGATCGATGATACCGGCAGAAGCTGCAAAACCATCCCGGCCATCAACACGATCCATATGAGCTGCATAAGACCGAAAGTGCTGAAAAAACCGACGAATCCTATCTCCGTAAAAGATGAAAGGAGCGGTTTTCGCTGAAAGTAGATGTAAACGACAAATAAAAAAAGCAAGATACGAAAACACATCCTGAACATATAGACCCGGAAAGTCAATGAATTCTTCTTTCGCGGTTTTTTTTCGTTCAAAACGGTTTTATTCATTGCAGCGCCTCCTGAAAACAGCATACAAGCGGGCGGGCCGTGACGCCTCCGATGTTTGCTTTTGATGACAAGAGAAAAACGGCGAATGGTAAAGATAGGTTGACACGGTATGGCGTAAGTAAAACCTCGGAGTCTTATCCTGCATACCAAGTATAAAAAATCCTTTTCGAAAATGCAAACATATACAGCGCATGCGGAACAATAAATGATGCAAAACCGGCGGCGGACGAATAAACATTTTGACTGATTCGACATATCGGCTTATAATATGTAACGTTCTTTTCCCGTTCGTTCTCTCCGCGAGTGCCGGAACTGTCAGAGTCCGGGTATATAACCTTAAGAAATATTCATAGAACCTTAACAAGTGTTTTATCATTCGAGGTATAATCAATACAGAGAATGGGCATATAAATCCATTTGAGCAGGGGGTAACACATTGATAGAGGTCAAGAATCTCACAAAACGGTATGGCAATCACACTGCCGTATCGGACCTGTCCTTCAAAATCGGAACCGGCAACGTATACGGTTTCCTCGGACCAAACGGTGCGGGGAAGACGACCACGATGAATATCATCACCGGGTGTCTTGCGGCTACGTCTGGCGAGGTGTCGATCGATGGGTATGACATTTTTGATGAGCCCGAAAAGGCTAAAAGACTGATCGGTTACTTGCCTGAACAGCCGCCTCTGTATCCTGACATGACCACCGAGGAATACCTGAAATTTGTCGCTGAGGCCAAAGGCGTCAAGAAAAACGATGCGAAGCGGCAGATCCGGTATGCTACGGAGATCACAAAACTTCAGGATATGTTCAAGCGCCAGACGAAGTACCTGTCCAAAGGGTACAGACAGCGTGTCGGCATCGCGCAGGCTCTTTTGGGTGAGCCTCAGATAGTGATACTTGACGAGCCGACGGTAGGCCTCGACCCGAGGCAGATAATCGATATACGCGAACTGATCAAGCAGCTTGGCAAGAGCCATACCGTCGTTATAAGCAGCCACATCCTCTCCGAGGTCAGAGCGGTCTGCTCAGCCGCAATGATCATTTCGAAAGGCAAAATGGTCGCGAACGACACGCTTGAAAACCTCGAAAGGATGTATGCCGGCGAGGTATCAATTATTCTTCGGGTGAAAGCCGGCGAGATAGACATAAGGCGCGAGCTTGCCGTTATGGACGGCATTCTGGGTCTCACCTTCACCCAATTGGGCGGCGGCGTGACGGAAGTGGTGATCGATATAGACGAGGCGTTCAGAGAAAAACTTCCCGAGAAGATTTTCTATGCCTTCGCAAGACTGAACAAGCCGATCATTCATCTTTCGGAGAATCAGGTGTCGCTTGAAGACGTGTTCCTTGAACTTACGTCACAGGCCGATATCAGCACCGAAGAGCCGCATGATGACGCCGGGACGGAGGTATCAAACAAATGAAAGCCATACTCAAACGCGAACTGGGCGCCTACTTCAAGGGCTTTACGGGCTATGTGTATATTTTCTTCATCCTGCTCTTCATGGGGATACTTTGTTATATGCAGAATGTGCAGGGCAGATATCCCTCTTTTGAGTACGCGATAGGGAACATGTCTTTCATCTACATCGCCGCGATACCCATACTGACGATGAGAGTCTTCTCGGAGGAAAAACACCAGAAGACGGATCAGCTCCTGTACGCCCTGCCGTTTAATATGAACCAGGTCGTTATGGGAAAAACTTTTGCCATGATGACTGTTATGGTCATCCCCGTGGCCATATCCTGTATATTCCCCTTGATCCTTTCGAGATTCGGCGAAACGAACCTCGCCTCGGCGTACGGAAGTATTGTTGCGTTTTTCATCCTGGGTATAGCGCTGGCATCGATAGGCATATTCATCTCAGCTCTTACAGACAATCAGATGATGGCGGCCGGTCTTTGCTTCTTTGTCATGTTGGTCAACTACTTTGTTACAACGCTTGTAGGTTATTTACCCACGTCGGCTCTTTCCTCTTTCATTTCTATCGCTGTCGTGATACTGGCCGCTGCGTTTGTCGTATGGTATCTGACAAAAAACACGCTGGCAGCCGGGATGTTCGCGGTCGTTGTCGAAGGTGCGAACTGGATCTACTACTCTATTCGCCCCATCAAATACGGCGGTCTGTTTACCGACATTATAAAACAGCTGTCCATGTTTTCCAGGTATGACGCTTTTATCATGAGTGAATTTGATCTGGCAGCCATATTTTACTATATCTCTATTGCCTTTTTATTTTTATTCTTCACAGTCCAGCTGCTGGAGAAAAGGAGGTGGAGCTGATGGATGAAAATAAAAAGCGCCCTGACAAACCGGGCAATGATAACCCCGGCAGCGCGCCGCAGCAGAACAAAAGGCAGAAGGGGACAGTAAGGTCCTCCTTCAGAACAAGGGCTTTTCGCGCAGGAAGCTACAGCTTTCTCGTGTCACTGATAGTGATCGCCATTGTCGTAGTCATAAACGTTGTAATTAATCAGCTGCCGAGCAGATTTACGTCGCTGGATCTTACAAGGGAGTCGTATTTTACGCTCTCTGAACAGTCAAAACAACTTATCGGCAATCTTGACGAGGAAGTGACCCTGTACTGGCTCGTAGAAACCGGCACGGAGGACACGTATATCGAGCAGCTGCTGAATCGTTACGAGGACGTGAGCGACAAGCTCAAAGCGGAAAAGGTCGACTACATCATTTTCCCGAATTTCTCGTCGGCCTATACGGATGAAACGGTCACAAACAACAGTATTATCGTTGTGTGCGGTGACAAGAGCAGCTATATAGACAACAGTGATATTTACGTGAAGGATACAAGTCCGACAGCCGGTTTTACTGTTCTGGATTTCTACGGCGAGGACGCCATCACGAGCGCGATTATCAAGATAACCAGCGGAGCGACCCTGAACTTATATGAGTTGTCCGGCCATGGCGAGAAGGGGCTTTCTGAATACAGCAAAAAACTTGTCGGCAGCATCAAGAACCAGAACTATACGCTGCAGACGATAAACCTTAACAAATTCGAGGCGGTGCCCGCTGACGCGGCCTGTCTGATCCTTACGACTCCGAAGAGCGATCTTTCCTCAAACGAAGTCGAAAAGATAAAACAGTATCTGCAAAACGGCGGCAGAATGATAATCAATATTGACATTATCGACGCCGATACGCCGAATCTTGACAGTTTTCTGGCTTTCTACGGAATTGAGATCGTAGACGGGATAATAGTTGAGAACAATGCCGACTATTATTACAAATCACAGAGCCCGCTGTATCTGCTTCCCCGCATGAATACGCATGTAATCACGATACCTCTGATGGACAACGATTATACCGTACTGCTGCCTGCGGCCCAGGGGATAAACTTCCTCGACGACGTGCGCGAGGGGGTCTACTACGGGAAATTCCTTACGACGTCGGAAGATAGTTACGCAAAAGCCGACGGGTATAAAAGCTCCACATATGTCTTTGAAGAGGGAAAAGACACGATGGGCCCCTTCACCGTGGGCTGTTCGGTCACCGAGACAGTAGACGGAAACACCTCCCGCATATGCGTCTTCACGACTACGTTTATGCTGTCCGAAGCCGCTAACGAGATGGTATCCGGCGCGAATTTTGATTTATTCCTGAACTCTGTCGACTGGGTATGCAGCCGTGAGACCAACATATCCATCCGCCCGAAGAATATGAACATCAAGCCGCTGACGTTCACCGGCACTCAGACAAACAGGTTGTTCCTGTTTATGGTCATAATCCTGCCCTTAATACCTCTGGTCATTGCTGTCGTCGTTACTACCAGAAGGAGGAGAAGGTAGTGAAGCGGTCGGTCAAGTTTCTGATATTTCTTGCCGTTCTCGTAGTCGTGGTCGCTGCGTACTTTATTGTAACAAAACTTGTCGAGCGGGCCGACAGACTGGCTTCCGCGGGAAAAAACGAAGATGCGGAGATCGTGCTCTTCGATGATTCCGATACGCTCAGCAAAGTCATTTGGACGTTTGCGGGCGAAACACACAGTTTCACCGTAAACGCCGGAACGTGGATTTTTGCGGAAAACCTGAGCTACCCCTTTGACAAGACCGCGATCGACGCTATGGCTGACGCGGTGAAAAAGATAAAATCCTCACGCACTCTGGAAAACGTGACGGATCTGGAGCAATACGGGCTCGGAGACGGCGCATGCGAATTGAGCCTGAAGAGCAAAAGCGGCACGCTTAACCTCAGGATCGGCAATATAAACGAAACCAATAAGAAATGCTACGTGCTCATCGAGGGCGACCCAAAAGTATATATGGTGAGCGAAGCGCTGCGCAATGCGTTCGCGAAGACTCCGCTGCAGATGGTACAGATCGAAGAGATAACGAAACCGGAAGAAGTATACGGCTTCCGGATCGACGTCGGCAGCAAGTCCATCTGTGTTGAAAGCGTTGCCGTCAACAGCGCCATCTCGGCGGACGGCAAAGCGGATATGAAGTGGGTACGGAAGGTTGACGGCAGAGGCGGCAGCATCGAAGAGGATATCTCGGCAGACAAAGTCGCGGTGATGCAAAAAGCCCTTGAGAATTTCATAAACAACATTGTCTGGTTCGAGTGCACCGACGTGGATCTCAGAGAGAAGGAGTACTCCGACTACGGCCTTGACTCCCCGACTTGCGTTGTTGAGTTCTTTTACCGCGAGACGGCCAACGTATCGAGCGGAGAGTTCAATGAAGACGGCAGCGCGATCATGGAAACCGTAGTATACGACATGTCAAAAACGTTTACGATCGGCTCACTTGAGGACGTGTACTATTATGCCACATCGAACGATACAAACAGGTGCTATCTGGTAGAACAGTACATCGTTCAGCCGATACTTGGTCTGGAAACCTACCTGTTTGAGACTTCCGAACCGCAGGAATGAACCGAGCAGAAGCTCCCCGGCCGGCAGGATCCCGCGGTCGGGGAGCCTTTTAAACCCGCTCGAGTGATCCCAGCCGCTGCAATGAAAGTCGGGCGGCCGCCGTTTCAGGCCGCTCATAGCAGCCCGGGTTTCAGCACATTGTGCGATACGGCAGAAAAAAGCAGCGTCCGGACTTTGCCGGACGCTGCTTCCTGATTATTAAAGTCAACTGATCCTGATCGCGCGCGCTGTCGATACCGCTCTTATGGCGGTCGCTTCATTCACGCTTGCGGATGCGATCAAAGAAGTGAGTACGCTGTCGCCGCGGTCTTTTAGTGTCTGAAATAATGACCAATAGGACAGATAGACTACATGAGCGCGTGTGAATGATCTCTGAAGAGCTGTTACCTCCGCATTTGACAGGACGTTCAATTTAACTACGTCCGATAAAACGGTTTTCCACGCATAATCGGTGTCCTCGGAGTAGCCGATAGCGCGCAGTATGAAAGTCACGTAATGCGCCGCGGTCAGCGGATCATTTGTGCCGAATTTTGTCGATGAGACGCCCTTTGTGTAACCCTTGGAATACGCGTAAGCGACGTAACGGTCGGCCCAACCGGCGTCGGTAAAGGGGTGCGTGCCTGTAAAACTGAGAGCATCGTCCTCCTCGCCGATAAGTCTGAGAAACATGACGATCCCTTCGGCCCTGGTCGCTCCCGAGTTGAGAGCGTACCCATCGGTCCGGCCTTTAAAAAGGCCCATCGAGTAAAGTGCGTCAGCCATTGAATTGTAATCAACGGACGGGCTGTAATAGAGAGTGACATCGCCGTTCAAGGTGACCGTCGCGGTGTCCGACGTGATCAGAAAACCCGCACCGTAGCTGTTTACGAGATACGTTTGGCCCGGCACCGCTTTCGCACCGCCGGTCACGGCGGCTCCCGAGGAAGCGGCAGTTAAAGAGCCGCCTTCGGTAATAAGTGATGCTGTTCCCGTATTAAGCGTCATCAGGAGGCCCGGGGCGCCTGAGATCCTGTCGCCTGACTTAAACTTCGCTTCGCCGGAGAGGACACCGAGCGAGGTCTCTCCCACAGCGTCGGCTGCGTTGCGGGCACCGGCTTCCTCGGCGAGGTCTTTAAAGGCTTCGTTGTACACCGAACGAAGCGCGGTCTCTATCCTCTTGTCCGCACGCTCGTAAAAGGCCGGTATGTAATCACTGTTTATATACGAGAGCGATACCACCGGATCGGCGCTCGTACCTCCGGCGGCGAGCCCGCCGCAGAGGCCGGAAGTCAGCAGACATAACAATATGGCAGAAAAAATACGTTTTTTCACGGGAATGAACTCTCCTGCAGTATTTTAGCGGTGTGAAATCCCCTCAGCGCTCAACCATGTAATAACTCATAACAAGGATACTGTCGCTGAAGCGCACGTCCTCGACGACAATATCCGGTCCTTGCAGCTTAAGTTCGATATTTGCAAAATTCCACAAGTACTTGACCCCGCACGCAACCAGGCGCTCGGCGCATTCCTGTGCCGCGGTTTGAGTCAAAGTCAGGACAGCAGCTTGAGGTTTATACAGTTCAATATACGATTCAAGATGCGCTATATCGTGAATAGCGACACCGTCAACAATATATGTTTCAAAAAGTTCGGGTTTGACGTCAAATGCGGCGCTCAAATAGAAGCCGTAGTGAGAAAAGTCGAAGTTGGTGGCGATAGCTCTGCCCAAATGACCAGCGCCGATAAGGATTATCGAGCGTTTTTCATTAACACCCAGAATATCACCGAACTCTGCCGCCAGTTTCGCGACGTTGTAGCCGTAGCCTTGCTGACCGAGCTTTCCGAAACAGCTGAAGTCCTGACGTACCTGGGAGGCGGTTGAAGACATCAACTCTGCAAGTTTGCCTGATGAGATTCGTTCGACGCCTTCGCTTTTGAGCTGCTCAAGATAGCGAAAATATCTCGGCAGACGGCGAATCACGGGAGCAGGGAGCGAACGCTTGTTCATAGAGGCAACCCTTCCGAAAAAATATGTATTGGGGCAACAACTTAAAGTTAATATTTATATTACATGATTGATGGAGGATTGTCAAACCAAAACAAAGGGGGAAAGATCTGCCGCGTCTGTATCCGGTCTCTTCAGGGTGACCGAGAGGGGCGGCACGGTCAGCTGCAAATGCGGCAGTTGCATTTGCGCGGGGAGTTGTGTATATTAATAACCGCGGCACTTTATTGATTCGTTTACATAATGTATATGATGTATATGTTCGGAACGTTTTCTGGGGGGACACGATGAAACACTATTTTACCGGTGAAACGGACGCTTTGAAGCTGCTCCTCAGCCGCGGGTTACCGGAAAATGTGATACTTCATTGCCAGGCTGTGGCCGACACTTCCGGCGCCATGGCGGAAGCGCTCAACAAAAACGGCTTCAGCCTTGACGTGAGGCTTTGTGTACGCGGGGGTCTGCTGCACGATATTGAGCGCCTGAAAAAAAACCACGAGCATGCCGGTGCGGATCTTCTGCGTGAACTGGGAATGAATGATGAAGCGGACATCGTTGAACACCATATGGGGCTGGGGATCGATTATAATGCCGTTTCCGAAAGAGAAGTCGTATTCCTTGCAGACAAGATAACGCAGGAACACCACAGGACAACGGTTTCTGAGCGCTATGCGCCTGCACTGCGCATGACCGAGCATCTGCCCGAGGTCCACAGGGAGATCGAGAACGTTGTTAAAAACTGCGTGACTATGGAATCCGTTTATGAGGCCCTGATCGGCTGCAGCCTTATGGAGCTTCCGATAGGGAAATATGAGGAATAAAATTGTATTTGTGGAACGATGAGACGATAGCGTGGCTTGACGCCGCTGCGAGGTACACAAAATTCTATAAGATCCTGGCGCGCCGCGTTAGAGAAGTCCTGCCGGTGAGTCCCGTGCTGCTGGAACCGGGCTGCGGACCGGGTTTTTTTACCCGTGAGCTCGCTGAGTTTGCCGGTCATATAACGGCCGTCGACAATGACGAGCGGGCCGCTGCGGAGCTGCGGCATCTGGGGCTGAAAAACGTGACTGTGATCTGCGCCGATGCTTTCGGCCTCAGGTACGACAGGTGTTATGATGCGGCCGTATACTGCTACTACGGCGGAGAAAATGAGATCATTGACGCTGCGCTCGGCGGAAAATGCGGCAAGGTGATAGCTATAGGCTCCGTAACCGATAAACACAACTTCTCACTGGAGGGGATCCGGAAGCGCTGCTTTATTAGTCTGCTGGATTCGCTTGACAGGCGCGGCATAAAGTATTCGCTTGAGAAGCTGGATCTTGATTTCAGCCAACCGGTCCGTTCGTTTGATGAGGCAGTGCGGTTCCTTACACACTATTCCCGAGCGGAACGGGCTCCGGAAAAAGAAGAGGTGGAAAAGCGCCTGAAGCCGCTGAATGATGATCATTACCCGCTATGTATTCCGGCTCACCGAAACGTCGGTATAGCGGTTATTGGAGGAAAAGACTGAAGACAATGGAAGACATAAAAAAGCTTTTTGTTGCGGCGCTGCAGAGTCTGCGCGAGAGAGAACCTGTGATATGGGTAACGGTGATTGCGAGCAGCGGCTCCACGCCGCGCGGCGCCGGCGCCATGATGATCGTCAGGCGTGACGGCGTCAGTCTGGGGACAATAGGCGGCGGCGCGGTGGAATTTGCGGCGCAGAAAAGGGCGGCCGAACTGCTTAAGCTGGCCCGCTCCGAGAGCGTCGGATATGTACTTAACAAGTCCGATGTGGCAAACCTCGGGATGGTCTGTGGCGGTAACGTCACCGTATATTTTCATTTTCTCGATCCCGCCGACGAAAAGGCGCTCGAACTGCTCGATTATATCGTTTATGCCCTCGGGCGGAATGAAAACGCGTGGCTAGTGCGGAGGATCGAAGCCGAACAGGTCACGGGCATGGGAGTTTATGATAAGAGCGGGCTCCATTTTACCGACTGTATAACGGAAGACGAATTGAAGCCGTATCTCGGCTGGAACACCGTACTGCTGCAGGGCGAACCAGGTTATTACATCGAACCGCTCACACTTGAGGGCAGGGTCTATGTTTTCGGAGGGGGACACGTGGCTCAGGAGGTTGTCCCTCTGTTGGCGCATCTGGGGTTTCGTGTGGTACTTTATGAGGACAGAGAGCAGTTTGCCACGAAGACTCTGTTCCCCGCGGCTGAAGAGATAATTCTGGGGAGCTTTTCGGAGATTGAAAAGAAAATCAGCATTACCCAGTATGACTATGTAGTTATAATGACGCGCGGGCATCAGATGGATTTTGAGCTGCTTGCCCAGACCATCCGGACACCCGCGCGTTATATTGGTTGTATCGGAAGCCGCAAAAAAGTCGCCGCGGTAAAAGAGAAGCTTGCCGCTATAGGCATATCGGAAGAGGAGTTCTTAAAAGTGAATACGCCGATAGGGCTTGAGATCGGCGCGCAGACACCGGCCGAGATCGCTGTGAGTATCGCAGCCGAGATGATCAAGCACCGCGCGTCAGACCGATAGGTTTTCGCTGCCGAGGAGCATCCAGCCGCCTGTTTCCGGATTACATCGGGAATGGGCGGCTGCCATTGTCTCGCCCAGTGCAAGGCTCCACAGAGCACGGATAACACCAGAATGTGTAACAAAGAGCAACTCGCTGCCTGTATCCGAATTGAGGACTTCGATCACAGCCGACTTGACCCGCCGTCTGAGGTCGTAGAAGTTCTCGCTGTTCTCGTCTATCAGGTATGTCAGAATTTCTCTGCCTCTGCGCTCGTAGGCCTCGCGCTGCTCAAGGCGGATCTTTTCAACCGGTTCGCCGTCCCACGAGCCGAGGGACATCTCACGGAAGCCGTCGACCGCGATTACATCCGCGCCCATGTATCCGGCGGCAATACAAGCGGTCTCATATGATCGCTTCAGGGGGCTTGTATAGATCGTCTTGACCCGGCACCCGGCCCGTATGAGTTCCAGGGCAGCGTTCCCGGCCTGTTTGCGCCCCCGTGCGGACAGAGCAATATCCGTCTGGCCCAGAAATATCCTGTCAGGCTGCCTCTGCGTTTCTCCGTGCCTTAAAAGCCAGATGCGCCTGCTTCTCATGAGTTCACCCACATCGTCGGAAGGTTCCGCGGCGCAGCGGAGTATTCTTTCATAACCCTGTTTGGTATCCATATCAAGCAGCACGGCGTCACAGTCAGTTTCAAGTGCGTGAAGCATGTGTTTATGACATTTCAGAAATGATTTCATGCCGCCGGGTTCGTTATAGTCAAGTATCCCCCGAAACATCTCTGACGGGATGTACAGAGGATGGCCGTTCTTTCCGGCGCAGCACGGTACGACGAGCATGCCCGGATGGCGCTCAGCTTCATCAAGGATGCTTTTTGCCACCCGGGACGGGATGATCGGACAATCGCAGGGCCACAAAAGCGCGCCTGTAAATCCTCCGTGTCTCGCTGCCTCCGCAATTCCTGCCTGTATCGAAGAGAACATTCCTCTGTCATAGAAGCCGTTGAAGACCTCCGTGTATCGCTTTTCTTCGATGAGCCGCGACAGGGCGCTGCGGTTGTGACCGGTTAAAACAAAAACCTGCGCTCCCGCGGCGGCGGCGGCCTGAGCGGCCATCGCAACAGCCGGTATACCGTTTATCGGCAGCAGCGGTTTAAAAGCGCCCATCCGGGAGGAGTAACCGGCAGACAATATTATTGCAGCAGCTCGCATCAGATCACCGCCCTTTCAAGGATCGTGTTCCGTTGACCGACCGGATTGTGCCGTGCGTAAAACGGGAAATGCCCGGTTCCGGAGTACGGGCTCCGTTTTTTGCGGGAGGGGGCATCGTTTTATTTTGCCGTTTTGCGTTTGCGCGCAACAAGTATAAAGTAGCCGGTGTTCCTCCCGATCTTCGCGTCACAGAAAGTGCGGCCGGGTTCGCCCTCGGGCAGCAATCTCCTGCATGCGTTTTCAAGAGAACCGTGATCCATCAAAAGCTGCGCGGCATAGTCCCGCAGCTCCTTTGTATGGTCCTCCCATATCTCCAGGTCAAATCCGGTGTCATCCAGCAGGGCGAGCAGGAGGTCTTTTACGAACATCCCGTCAAGACAGAAAGGGGAGGGGTATGCCTGATCCTGTGTGCACTCGGCATCGACGCGCTGATGGTAGATGAGTTTCTGGGCCTCTATGCAGTTTTTTCGAGCTCTTTCCATATCGGGCTCAAGGATGTAGAGGTCGGATATGGCGAGCGGAGCTCCGGGCTTGAGCACGCAATACAGCTCATGCAGCAGTTCTTCCTGCCTCGGCATAAGGGAGAATGCACACTCCATTAAAGCCCCGTCGAACGTGCAGGAGGCGAAATCAAGAGCCTGCCCGTCGCATTTTACAAAACTGAGCTCAGGATGGGATCTCCTGGCACGCTCGAGCATTGCGTCGGACAGATCCGCGCCCGTAACGTCAAGACCGTATTTCTCGGAGACATAAAAGGCGGTATCTCCGGTCCCGCATCCCAGGTCAAGGAATTTCGATCCTTCCGGGAGTGAACATCTGCCGAGCATCACGTCGGTCAATACTGTGCCGCTGGGATGAAAAAAATACATAATACCTTCCGTTCCGCCGCAAGACGCGGCATATATAAAAATATGTGTTTACCTCCATTATACAAAATAGTGACTATAATTCAAGCGCGGCGCTTACCGCTGTACGTGAAAAGGGCGTGCGAGAGCGATGAATATATATGTACACTGAAGAAAATATACTGTATAATGCATACCGTCAGAAACATGGGTGAAAGAGAGTGAGTCTATGAAAAAGGACAATCGGGGGAAAGGAAGCGCTATAAAGAGTTTTCTTGACAGAAAAGGAATACATATTACGTTTAACGCATATGGCATCAAAGCCATGAGCTCAATGGCGTTCGGCCTTTTCGCTTCGCTGCTTGTCGGAACGATATTTAAAACTCTGGCCGATAAGACCGGAGTAGAGTTTTTTTATACGTTGTCGTCATACGCGAAAGCGGCCACAGGGCCGGCAATGGCGGTCGCGATCGGCTTCGCGCTCAACGTACCTTCACTCGTTCTTTTCTCCCTTTGCGCTGTGGGTTACGGCGCAAATGAGCTCGGGGGGCCGCTGGGCACATTGTTTGCCGTGATATTTGCGGCCGAATTCGGAAAAGCGGTATCAAAGGAGACAAAAGTCGATATACTCGTGACTCCCGCGGTGACGATAGCGGTCGGAACAGCGGTATCTCTGCTGATAGGCCCGGGAGTGCAATATCTGATGGACCGATTCGGGGATCTGATCATGACCGCTACCGAATTGAGGCCGTTTTTTATGGGGATCGTAGTGTCCGTGGTCGTCGGGATATTGCTGACGCTTCCTATCTCATCCGCGGCTATATGCGCAGCTCTCGGCCTTGTTGGCCTTGCAGGCGGCGCAGCCACAGCGGGCTGCTGCGCGCAGATGGTCGGTTTTGCCGTGATGAGCTTTAAAGAGAACAGGTGGGGCGGCATTGTCGCCCAGGGGCTTGGCACGTCAATGCTACAGATGGGTAATATAATGAAAAACATCCGGATATGGCTGCCGCCGACGATCGTCTCGGCTATAACAGGACCGATCGCGACCTGCGTATTTCGCATGGAGAACGGTGAGGCCGTCGCCTCCGGAATGGGGACGTGCGGTCTTGTCGGCCCGATCGGTGTCATTGCAGCGGAGAATTTCGGAGGAGCTATGGACTGGATCGGGCTCGTACTCGTTTGTGTGGTATTGCCCGCAATATTGACTCCTCTTGTCGCGTGGCCTTTCCGGAAAGTTGGCTGGATAAAGGAAGGGGATCTTAAGCTTGATCTGTAGGAGCGCGGGATATCCATTCGGCCGCTAATGCCGTTACTTATAAAAATAAAGCTTGGGACGAAATATGGGGCTGCAGCAAAATGAAAATGCTGCAGCCCCGCGCTCATAGGATCCGCCGTAAAAAAAAGCGGCGGATCCTCTTATGTTTCGACATTTATTTGTGCGATTTATTTGCTGTAAATAGATGGAATTGTTAATCGTAACAGAAAGTAACAAAAATGCTTGACAATCCGGTAACAACCGGTTACAATGAACCGGTGCTGGAGGATGAATTATGAAACCAATCCTAAAAAAGTTAGTTTCACTATTTTTGTTTTTTGTCATTTTTGCTGCTGCTGTGTCGGCACTGGCTGCAGAAAAGGACGACTTTGTCTCGACGGAATACGTTCAGATAGTAGGAAACAACCACATTGTCGACGAGATGACAGGGGTTCCGGCATATTATAATCAGTATGATAGATACTGGCAGTGCCTGGAATACATAAAACGCTACTATAAAGAGATTTTCGGTACGAGCATCAGCGTGAACAACACTTCAGCCTACGTAATACAGGGCGAGGGGGCTTTCGAGATTGCGGAGACCCCGAGACCCGGTGACGTTGTATACTGGCCGTCTTATTTGCGCCGGGTCAATTACGGGCATGTTGCTATCGTTAAGGAATACACAGACGGTGTTATTACTTTGATCGAGCAGAACTGGCGCTATAACGGAAAAGCCGCTGTGGCACGCCAGATAGCCTGGCCCTCATCTAATTATTACGTCTACACGCTGACCGGAACGAACGCCGATAAGGTCAGGGGAGAACTGTTCGGTATCTGGGATCTATCGGTTGAACATGAAGCTATATCCGTCGTCAGCGATTGGGCTGCGGATCCGGTCAACAGGGCGGCTGAAAGCAAGGTCATAAATACGTCGTATATCAAGAGTTACTCGGATCCTATCACGCGCCTGACGTTCTGCAATATGAACGCCGAGCTTCTCGGAACGGTATGTCCCGAGCTCTCGGAGATCCCGCTGTTGTCGGGCCTCACAGACGGTAAAACGGATGATAAAGTAATTACAAGAGAGGAAGCCGCCGTTATTATCGTGAACACGGTCGATCTTTCCGGCCGGCTCACAATGACTGTCGATACCGACGAAGTCCTGCGCAGGTTCAAAGACGCAGATATGATAAGTCCCGAAGCTCGCGATGCCATGGCATTTCTGATCAAGTCCGGTGTTTTCACCGGTATGGGAGAAGGTATGCTGAAGCCGAAGGACTTTGCGACGACCGAACAGGCCGTAGCATGGCTGATACGTACACATGATATAATTAAGTCCGAATCAAAACGGGGTATATCTCCGTGACCGCTAAATATAGTGCCGTTCGGGGAGAGAGCCGTCAGGCCCTCTCCTTTTTGTATGACGGTCAGAAAATACTTCCATTGCGCCCTTTTCACGTGTTATAATGTGTTAGGAATCACGCCGTGTTATTTCGTACGGTTAAGCGGAATATTCACGGAAGCACAGTAAAGGAACGGGAGGAAAAACAGTGAGCTACAGATTCGTAATCGACCTTGATGACCATGAGGGCAGCGGCATAGTTACAAAGTACAGATACAGCAAAAACGGAGAGATTGAAGAGGAGATGAGTTCGGTTCAGGACGGTGAGGGAGCGCATATGCTCTACAACGTCACTGATACGGTGATGAACAAGGTGCCGTCTGACAAGACCTTTGATGAAGCCTCGGATATGTCCCACGCGCATCAATACGGCTATGAAACGTTTTTTGTCGACAGCGGGCGCATGTACGTTTATATCGACGGAGTACGCGTCCTGGTTGAGACCGGCGATATTCTGCAGCTGCAGCCCGGTCAGCAGCACGCGATGGCCTCACTGGAAGACGTCAAGTTCCGCGGATTCTTCCACGATCTTGATGCTTTCGCAAACGGTATTAAAAATCTGGAACTTGTGAAAATGTATCCCGAAGCGGCTAACGATCCGGATTTTCGCGCCCGTGCAATGGGTAAGGACCACATAAAGCGCGAAAGGCCGTATTACATAGACGTTCCCACAGAAAAAGTTAACGCCATAAAAAACCCGAAGCGCCCGATAGCGTCCTACGAGTTTGAAGGCGCGACTGTGAAAGTGATCGTTCCGCGCTGGGAAGACGGGGGCGTTTGCGAATGTATCTGCGCCGAGATGGAGCCCGGTTTCACGGTCAATTGGGTGAAGTACCCCGAATATCGCGAACTGTTTTACGTGCGCAACGGCAAGGTGAAGTTCACGATCTGCGGTAAGGAATATATCGCGGGGAAGGCCTGCATTGTTAACGTACCGAGGCTTGCACCGCACAGTCTTGTCGCACTCGAGAAATCCGAGGTGTATGAGGTCCATGCCCAGACGCACTGGTTCTCTTTCCTTCAGGATTATCAATCCATCCGCAAACTGTTTCCGGAGCGACTTGCAGACCCCAACACGCTCATATCTCTCAAAGAGAAATTTGGAGTTCAAATAGATTCCATCGGAATGACGCAGATGTAAAGACCTGAGACAGGGCTGAGAAGAAAAGATCTCCCCGATAATTCTTTATCGGGGAGATTGAGCGTTTCAAAGAACACTTGTTCTTTAAAACGAATGGGGGAAGACCTCGCCGCTGCGGCGGCTCGAAAGGGAAGTCATTCGACGCACATGTAGCCGAATGACTTGGTATTCTTTTATATCAAAAACCGGTCATATACACGCAACACGATTATTGAAGATTCGCCGCGATGCGAAATGACCAAGGCCAATATACTGCTTTTTGACAGACAAAATCTCCCCGATGATTTTTATCGGAGAGATTTCGATATAACAGTAAACCAGGCGT